>CADBHI010000054.1 GCA_902794405.1 uncultured Prevotellaceae bacterium | reverse complement strand
AAACGACTTGGCAAACGGAATCATGTGTTTACATTCTGACGAGGAAAAACGTAACACAATGCGGAAGAACATCCAGGAGGAATGGATGAAAGACATGAGCTGGGAGCCTATCGCCCATGATTATCTGAAATGTTATAATGCCTGCAATTCTTGACATTTTATAAGAAGAATTATATGAAAATCCTTGAAGTCCACTATAGCACGGCATGGGCTGGTGCAGAAAGGGTTGTTATTGATCTTTGTAATGAATTGTCAAAGACCAATGAAGTCACTCTGTGTACCATTGTAGATGATACTATTCCCGGAAAATCATATTATAGGAGTGAATTGCTGAAATCTGTAAGATACATCAACTTGAAATGCAAGAGCGGGAATGACATATTAGGATTCTATCGTCTGTTGAAAACCATTAGAGATGTTAAGCCAGATATCGTTCACGCACATACTGATGCACTGAATCTATGGCTACCATCGCTCTTTTATCATAAAGCCAAATACTTTCATACCATACACAGTCTTGCTGACAAAAGGCAGTTTAGCAAATGGCTGACACCTGTTTACAAATACTTTTACCGAAAAAGAATACAGGCAATCACCATATCGAATATTTGTCAACAGTCCTACGTCAAGTTGTATCATATCAATAATGCCATACAGATAGACAACGGACGTTCACAGATGAAACAATCGCCCAACATAAAACTTGTTGAAAAAGAAGTCAATAGCTACCGAAGCAGTAGCGAAACAAAAATATTTGTGCATGTGGCAAGATGCTCTAAAGTTAAAAACGAGGCACTCCTGTTCAGGTCTTTTTCAAGATTATATAAAGAAAAAAAAGATTGCATTCTTCTTGTTATTGGTGCCAATTACGACTCTCCAGAAAACAAACATTTACTTGAAGAGGCCACACCAAATATTCACTGGCTTGGTGTCAAGGACAATGTCTATGATTATCTTCTCAATGCCGATTTCTTCATCCTCTCGTCACTCTATGAAGGTCTTCCTATCTCTCTGTTAGAAGCACTGTCGGCAGGCATCATCCCAATAAGTACTCCCGCCGGAGGTGTTCTTGATGTTATTAAGGACAGAAGCATGGGATATGTGTCACCAAGTATGGATGATGAGGATTTTTACAATACCATCATTACAGCATTGGATACTTGTGACAGTTTCAGTCGAGAAGGACTTGTCAATTATTTCCAGGACAATTACTCTATGAAACATTGTGCTGAACTCTATTTACAGGCATTCACATCAAAGTTATGATACAAACAAGACAAGACTTGAAGCGTTTTATGGATACAGAAGACGCATTGATGGAGCACCCAAATATGTTTATTAAATGGATGTTTCGGTCAGACGATTACCTCCCCAACCTATTGGTAAAATGCCTAAGAAAATACGAGTTCTACAAGAACCAGAAAAGAAATATTTTCAATATCATGCCTTATGCATGGTATTTGTGGAATTTTCGCCGTTTAAGGGTAAAAACAGGAATTATTCTCTTCCCAAATACCATAGACGAAGGCTTAAGCATAGTTCATCCAGGTTTTAGAAGAATTGACATATTCTCCCATATAGGAAAGAACTGTACAATTCTTCCCAATGTTCTTATCGGCAGAAAAAAGCCTGGATTAAAAGCGGATATCTATATTGGAGACAATTGCTACATAAGTACTGGAGTTACTATTTTGGCCCCCGTTACAATTGGAAATAATGTAACAATTGGTGCCGGTGCTGTTGTCACCACGGATGTTCCGGACGATTGTGTCGTTGGTGGTGTGCCAGCAAAAATTATAAAATACAAGAAATGACTCCACGTATATACTTTTATGCTAATTTTGGCAATTGGAACCGACAACCATACGGTGGTGGTGAGATAGGCAATCGTCGCACGCTAAGTATGATGCGGCAGGCTGGATATGATGTACACTTGATTGAGAAATACAATCGGGTGAATAAGCATACGCTAACGGATGCAATGATTATTTCTTGTCTGATGATGTGGAATGTTATCAAACTGTTTTTTGTGTTGCTATTTGGTAGACGCAAGAAAAGTTTGGTCCATATTGTTGGTTTTTATGGCAGCACCATCTACTTTGAGCGCTTTTTGGTTGGCATTTCTCATTTGTTGGGTTATCGTACGGTTTATGAGATGCGGGGTGGGGGCGCAATCTTTCATTACCAAAACGGTTCAGATCGATATAGACGTTGGTTTGCCGCTACCATCAAAAAGGCGGATTACATCTTCAGTCAGGGGCAGGAAAACAAGCCTCTTTTAGACATCATCGATCCAGGTAAGCATTTCTTCTACTATCCCAATTGCGTCATGCGCGATTTTTGCCCTGATGACCATCCCAATAAGCCAACCAATCGCATCAACCTGTTTTATTTCGGACGTGTGTCCAAGCAAAAGAATGTGGATATTGTTGTTGATACCTTCAATATATTGGCAGCAAAATACAGCAACATCTATCTTGATATAGTAGGCAACTATACGGAGCCGGTATACGCAGAAGATATAAGACGACGTATAAGTTCTTCTGAATATGCCAATCGAATAACGATGCATCCTGCCTGCAGTCATGACAAGTTGAAAGAATATCTTGCCGACAAGCACTTTTATATCTTCCCGACCACTGAGCCACGAGAAGGACATAGCAACGCCCTTACCGAAGCTATGGCATGGGGACTTATCCCTGTTGCAACGGATATGGGTTTCAACCGCGCAATAATAGGGAACGATTCTTTGATAGTGGGTCGACACGAGGGTATTAGTGATCAACAGGTTAATCCTGTCTCTTTCGCTTCCGTTATTACACAGATAATTGATGCTGGAAAGATACAACAACTGTCCATGCAAGCATACCAAAGAATACAAGACGATTATACAGAAGAGGTTGTATACAATAGACTGATAAATGAATATGCATCACTTTTTAATAGTACGTTAGTGTATTGATTATATGAAGGTATCAATAGTTATGCCAGTATACGGGGATTATGACTCTCGTTTTTATGAACATAGGTTCGTTGATATGCTCATTAAATAAAGGCTAAATGATTTGGTGAATCAAAAAGAATTATGTATTTTCGCAGTCGAAAAGAATAAAGAAGAATAAAAGAGAATAAAGAAGAATGAAGAAGACGGATAAAGGTATGCAACATGTGGTGTTTCAGCCCACTTTCGGCAATCGTCCTGACCAGTATATTGGTCGTGACGGTGTGATTGAGCAGTTTATGACGGGCTTGCAAGAACCCGTGGGAAGCCGCAACCGTTGCACGTTATTCCTCGGACAGAGGGGTATGGGTAAGACGGCATTACTGCTCGAACTGAGTGACCGTGCGGTGAAGGTTGACTATGTGGTGGCCCGTGTGACGGCTCACGAAGGGATGGCGAAAGCTATCATTGAGCAGTTCCAATTGAACGGTTCGGGATTCTTCAAAGATGACAAGAGAAAAGAAACAATATGTTTCATCACTATATTCTGACACGTTTTAACATCCGGCTTTTTCGCTACGACAAGCATGGTCATAACATTGATCAGGGGTCGTGGCTTGAAGAACGCCTCAAGTTATTTGAAACATACACCCTTCCGTCCGTCAAGGAACAGACGTGTCAGGATTTTACATGGATTCTCCTCGTTGACAGCAAGACACCAGACTCCTATCGTGAGAGGATGAAGTCTTATCGTAAATGCTGCCCACAAATTATCTACATAGCAGTAAACGAACAATACGGATGGCACTTTGCTAATATCTTTCGACAGGTAGTGGAGAAACAGCTCAAAGAGAGAGCTGTAAAAGAAGGAGATTACTGCCTGACAACCTACTTTGACAATGACGACTGTCTGAATAAAGACTACATTAAAGATGTCCATGACATATTAGAGCAGAATAATAATTTCTTGCAAGAAGATGGATTCCTGGCATTCGACTATGGAGTCCAGTACTACACGGAGTTGGGCATTGCAACAAGGATCAAGTATCCCAATAACCATTTCATTACTTTGTTCGAAACAGTATCTTCTGCAGGGAGTCCGTCTGTTCGTACATGCTATGGCTATGGCTCTCATTTTGATATTGAAAAGAGGAAAGCAGCCTGTGTTCATCACATCACACATGTTGACAAACCAATGTGGGTTGAGGTTATACATAAGGACAATGTAGACAATGATGTCAAGATGACACTTGATACTTCTTTCATCAATGACATACATCTTCTGCAAAGAGAGTTCTCCCTCAATATCATTCTACAGACAGGAAGAAAGACGACATTCTTTGTTCGTTATCTTAAACAGGCGTTGCGCCGGTTCCACAATCGGTTCATCCCTCGAAAATGGTAAAAAATGCTGAGAATTCAAGAACTTGACATCATAGACTCGAGAGGCACGCTTAAGAGCTTACCCGAAGGGAAGGCGCTGATTAACACCATCAATGCCCATTCCTACAATACGGCACAGAGGGATGATGCCTTTGCAGAGGCGTTGCGGGATGGGGATTATCTGATTCCCGATGGGGTACCAATCGTGTGGGCATGTCGTTGGCTGAAGGCAAAGTCGCTGCCCAAAGAGCGCATTGCAGGTTGGGATTTGTTCACCTTTGAAATGGATAGGCTTGAGGGAAGGGGGAAGAAGGATGATGGAAGAAGGCTGAAAGTGATGTTTTTGGGCTCATCGGAAAAGGTGCTGGGCTTGATTCGACAGCGGGCTGCTGTAGATTACCCCAATCTGGAGATTGTTACCTATTCTCCTCCTTACAAGCCGGAGTTTTCGGAAGAGGAAAATCAGGCGATGATACAGGCCATCAACGATGCGAATCCTGACCTGTTGTGGATTGGCATGACGGCACCGAAACAGGAAAAATGGGCTTACCAACATTGGAATGAGCTGAACATCCATTGTCACTGCGGAACCATTGGCGCCGTTTTCGACTTCTATGCTGGTACTTCCAAACGAGCCCCATTGTGGTGGCAGACACATTGTTTGGAATGGCTTCACAGACTATTGTCGGAGCCACGACGAATGTGGAGAAGGTATTTAATTGGCAACCCTTTGTTTTTGTGGTATATACTTAAAGAGAAGCGTTTTTAGTTGAAGAAGTTCCAAGACACGCCGATATGCATCACTGAAGTATTGATAGGGTAGTGGGGGGTGAGGAAATTCATCTTGTTACCTACACTATTAGCTACATTGTTCCACATAACGAAGAAGCGGGCACGCTTCAGGTGCATGTTGGCATAGACGTCGACAAAGGGGAAGTTACCTAATTTGATGCGGCTGTCAGGATTCTCCTGAACGGCATATTGGTTAAGCTGAGGACAGTATTCTGGAGCATCGTACTCAGTGAAGTAGGTGGCGTTGGCACCTAATTCAACGGTGAGGACGTGGGCAATCTTGAAACCGAGGTAAAGGTTGGTGAATAGGTTGAGCGTAGGCACTGGGAGTACTTCCTGGCTGGAGCTGTTCTGGTAGGTGACGATGTTCTCCCAGTTGAGTGGTCCGAGCTTGAAGTTCTGCTTCAACTGGGCGGTGAGCAGGTTGATGTTGCCGCTGTTCTGGCTGATAGCTGCCGTCAGGTAGTTGATGACTTCCTCGTTATGCTTGTAGTTCATGCCGAGATAGGTGTAGTTCTGTATCTCCTCGATGGCTACGCGCAGGGTGGTGTGGGTTTTCCGATAGTGGAAGTTTCCTTCAATGCGGGTATGGGTCTCTTTCGACAGTCCGTCGTTGTCCCACCAGAAGTGCTTGGAATGGTAGTGACGCTGGTAGTAGGTGGGGTTTAGCCTATGGAAATGTGCATGGGCAGCGAGTGTGACGGTGTCGCCGAAGAGGGGAATGTTGAGGTCGGTATTGAATTCGGCTTTTAGCTGTCCGGCATCCTCGCCGATGGTCCACAGTTCAGCCATTGCGTTGTAATGGAGGGTCTTACCCTGAGTTTTGATGAGCTGTCCGCCGATGCTGATGTTGTGCTCGGTGTTCTTCTGCATCACAGGCATGGAATTGAGTGTGTCGTCCATCTCGAAGGTACGCAATTCGTGGGTGGCAAACAGCTTTAGTCCGGCCTTTGCCCATTTGTTGAAACCTTCAAGCAGTGCCAGTGCCAGCGTGTTGCGAATTTGCCTGTGCTTTGTCTCGTCATTCAGCGAGTCGCTTGTTCCCACCTTATCTTTATAGAAGTAACTGTTCAGATAGTAGTCGGTAGGCGAGGAGTAAGCTAAGTAGGTACGGTCGTAGGAGCTGAAGTCGAGGGTATGGATGATGCTGGTGACAGGAACGAACACCTTCTTCATAGTAGAGTCTTCAAGCTCCTTCTGCTTTTTCTCTGCCAATAACAGGCTATCAGCCTTCTGTTGGCTATCGACGACGATACGTGTCGTGTCAACAGGTGTAGGCTTGTGTTCTGGTTCCTTGCCGGCAATAATAGCGTTGTCGGGACGTCCTGCAAAGGTAGGTTCGGGCGCAGGCTGGTTCTCTTGCTCGCGCTGTTGCTTCTCCTGCTTCGACTTCTGGGCAAACTTGCGGGCCTTGATTTCCTCCTCCGTCATCGGCACTTTGCGATAGAATCCGATGTTGTAGCGGTGGGACAGGAAGAAGTGGAGGTTGTCGTGGCGGTTCCAGTTGTTGCTGAGGATGGTGGGAATCTCATTCTGGTTGTAGGAGGCATCGTAAGCCTCGGGGTGCAGAATGTATTCGTCGTTAGCGATACCACCGCTCTCAGTGGCTTTCTGGTGGTATGTGGAGAACATGGTGTGCATGCTGTATTGGTCGCCCAGATAAGAGCCATAAAGGGTGGCACCGAAGTGGGATGTCGACTGATTGGCATAGTAGCCACGTGCATACGCATAGTTCAGGTCGAAGCCGATACCAATTCGTTTACCAGCATTGACGGCAAACTTGGCTTGCAGGTGATCCTCGCCGTCGGTCTTGTTACCACAGTTATCGTAAGTGATATTGGTGATGGGCGACAGCGTATTTGTGTAGTGCAACTGGTCGGGGGAACGGTTGATAAAGCTGTAGCCCTCGATGAAGGAAAACTGCTGGGCATCCGGACGGTCGATGTAGATACGGTTCAGACGGGGCGTATAGTTGCTGCCCGTGGTATTGAACTCTCCATATTTGCCAGTATTCAAGGTAGAAGTCGGAAAGAGGTGGGGGACGGTGTCGACCTCGGCAGGCTTAATATCGCCGAATTTACGGTCTATCCTCCAGACGTATATGCCCTTGGGAATCTCCTTGTCTTTATGGGTACTGTCGTTGTTGTGAGGATTGAAGTTACGGTTATTGCTTTCATCACGCTGTGTGACGTTGCCCATTTCATCTATCTGGTTATATTCCTGGGCAGTGACTGTCAGCAGCATGGCGATGAGCGTCAGCAGCGTGAGTACGTATCTCTTCATCCTAAAGCTTTGCTATTCTTAATGACAATTCAATAAACTTGAAGACACCTGCCCCAATCATGATGTAGATGGCGGTGTCGCGGTCACCCTTGGTGTACCATATCATTCCAACGATGGCTCCGATAATGAACAGCAGGTTCAGCCACTGACGCAGATGGCGCAGCTTACCTTTGTCCTCAAACGGTTGCAGGTTGTTGTACTTGTTCATTTCAGCAGTTCGCTAATCTTATTGAACAAGTAGTCCTTACGGTCGATGGTTTTGCGGCGGAACTTGCCTGCAACGCGTGAGAGCTTGTTCTTCTTCTTAGTGAGTCCCACTTCGTCGGTAATCCACTCCTCTGCCCTAAAAGTCTGGGGATCGCGTTCCTCTTCATACAGATAGTAGATGCGAGTCATGGTGATGTCGGCCTTGCCGTCCAAGCATTTTACATCAAGGTTGTACATCAACCGGGTGCGATCCAGTACCAGTGCTGTAGCCTTGAAGACAAGCCACTCCTGATAGCTGCCTGCTACCTCGTAGTTGACAGAGTCGTCGAGAATGATGCGGCTCTGTTCAAACTGGTTTGCCTCCTTCGTCATGCTTTGCAGATACTGTCTGACAATGGCGTAGATCTTGGCGGCGCTCTTACCGGGAGCTTCGACCACAGTGTTAAACACTACTTTTCCGTCGACCATGGGGACGGCTCCCACCAGGTATTTCTGGTCTGGATTGACAGCCTGTCCGTTAGCCTCAGGCATTTCCCACGTATTCTGTGCTACCATTGTTAATGGCAGGCTTAATAACATTGCAATCAAAAGTTTTTTCATCGTTCTTTATTCTTAATAGTTCTTTTAGCGGACAAAATTACGAATAATAATCTGTAACTGGCCTACGGGTTAACTCCCTTTAACTCCCTTTAACTCCTTATTCACCTCATTTAAGTTCTAACTGTTGCTGTAGGCGGAGAATTTCATCGCGGTACTGCGCTGCCTGTAGGAAGTCGAGATTCTTGGCAGCCTCCTTCATAAGACGGGTAGTTTCAGCAATGCTCTTCTCTAACTGCGGACGGGTCATGCGCTCCACAATCGGGTCGGCAGCAACGAGCAGTGCTGTACCCTGCTCACCTGAAGGAGCAAGTCCAGCGTTACGAAGTTCACGAATGTCAGACGGCAATTCATTGTGTTGTAATGAGCTGTTTCCGAGTGCTTTAACAATTTGCGTTGGAGTAATACCGTGAACCTCGTTGTAGTGTAGCTGCTTGGTACGTCGGCGGTTGGTCTCGTCGATGGTGAGCTGCATGGAGGCGGTAATCGTGTCGGCATACATGATAACTTTGCCATTGACGTTGCGGGCAGCACGTCCGGCAGTCTGTGTCAGACTACGGTGTGACCGGAGGAAGCCCTCCTTGTCGGCATCGAGGATGGCTACCAACGACACCTCGGGCAGGTCGAGACCTTCGCGCAGTAAGTTGACACCCACCAATACATCGTAGACACCATTGCGCAGGTCGCTAAGTATCTTCACGCGGTCCAGTGTAGCAACGTCACTATGGATATAAGCGGTCTGGATGTTATGGTTCAGCAGATATTCTGTCAGTTCCTCTGCCATGCGCTTAGTGAGGGTAGTGACCAGCACCCGTTCCTTCCGTTCGCTGCGTTGCAGGATTTCTTCCATCAGGTCGTCAATCTGGTTTTCGGTGGGACGCACCTCAATCTCGGGGTCAAGCAGTCCTGTAGGACGGATGACCTGCTCTACAACGACGCCCTCAGCCTCCTGCAACTCATAGTCGGCAGGGGTGGCACTGACGTAGATGACCTGATGTACCATAGAGCGGAACTCGTCGAACGTCAAAGGACGGTTGTCAAAAGCTGCCGGCAGCCGGAAACCATATTCAACCAGGTTCCTCTTGCGAGAGCGGTCTCCGCCATACATAGCACCGATTTGTGGTACCGAGACATGGCTTTCGTCGACGACCAGCAAAAAGTCCTCAGGGAAGAAGTCCAGCAGACAGTAAGGACGCTCGCCAGCCTGTCGGCCGTCGAAATAGCGAGAATAGTTCTCAATGCCTGAGCAGTGGCCCAGCTCCTTGATCATCTCCATGTCGTATTCCACACGTTCCTTGATGCGTTGTGCCTTGATAGGGTCGCCTAACTCATTGAAATACGCCACCTGAGCCATCAGGTCGTCCTGAATCTGGCGGATGGCGATATTCGTCTGCTCCTGTGACGTGGTGAAGAGATTGGCAGGATAAACTTTGTATTCCTCGAACTGAGCCATGCGGGTATAGGTGACGGCGTCAAGCTCTTCTATCATATCTATCTCATCGTCCCAGAACGTGATTCTCAGCACTACCTCGCTATAGGCCATTGCAATGTCGATGGTATCGCCCTTTACACGGAAGTTGCCACGCTGCAGATCCAAGTCGTTCCTGACGTAGAGTGCTGATACCAGCTTGCGCAGCAACGCGTTACGGTCCAGAATCTGTCCGCGGTGCAGCTCGATGACGTTTTCCTGCAGCGCCACAGGGCTCCCCATACCATAGATGCAACTTACCGATGATACCACGATGACATCCCTGCGGCCCGACAGCAGGTTGGAAACTGCCGAAAGTCTCAGGCGATCAATTTCCTGATTGATGTCCAAGTCCTTTTCTATATAGGTGTCGGTGGCAGGCAGGTAGGCCTCGGGTTGGTAGTAGTCGTAGTAGCTGACGTAGTATTCCACGGCGTTTTCAGGAAAGAATCCGCGCATCTCCTCGTAGAGTTGTGCTGCGAGAGTCTTGTTGTGGCTCAGTATCAGGGTGGGTTTGTTGACGTTGGCAATGACATTTGCCACCGTGAACGTCTTACCAGAACCAGTTACGCCGAGCAGCACTTGTGCCTGGTCGCCACGAAGCAGGCCGTCCGTCAGTTGGCGGATGGCTTCGGGCTGGTCGCCGGTAGGCTCGTATTGGGATATAAGATTGAAGTTTGGCATAAATCGGGATGCAAAGATAGTGCAAAGTGGTCAAAAAACCAAATTTATTACTTAATGTTTCATGTTTAATGTTTAATTTTCCCTAATTCCCTTTGCTATTCGGCAGAAAAGCTGTAATTTTGCAGCTCGATGAAGAAAAATCTGTTTATCATAGTAGGTATTGCACTCCTTCTGAGCAGCTGTGCGGGCGAATTTAACAAGGTATATAAGTCGACGGACGACGATTACCGTTATGAATATGCCAAACAGTGTTTTGCCGAAGGAAGGTATGTGCATGCCGTAACGCTGCTTGAGGGATTGATCTCTGTTTTCAAGGGTCGTGACAATGCCCAGGAGAGTCTGTATATGTTAGGTATGGCGCAGTATATGAGTCGTGACTACGAAAGTGCCTCCCATACGTTCAAGAAGTACGGTTCGTCCTATCCCCGCGGACTCTATGCCGAAAAGGCTGCCTTCTATGTGGGTGAATCACTCTACGAGAGTGCTCCCGAGCCTCGCCTCGACCAGACACCTACCATCGGCGCCATCAATGCCTATCAGCAGTTCCTCGACTTGTTCCCTGAATCAGCGCTCCGTCCTGAGGCCCAGCGCAAGCTGTATGAACTGCAGGACAAGCTCATCCTGAAGGAATTGCTGTCGGCCCAGCTCTATTACAACTTAGGGGGCTACTTCGGCAATATCAATTCCAACAACGAGAGCAACTACACGGCCTGCATCATTACCGCAGAGAATGCCTTGAAGACTTATCCCTTTACCAAGCTCCGCGAGAACTTCTCGTTGCTGATTATGAAGAGTAAGTTCCATCTGGCAGAGAACAGTTCGGACGAGAAGCGCCTCGACCGCTACCGTGATGCAGAGGACGAGTGCTACGGATTCCTGAATGAGTTCCCCGATTCCAAGGATAGGACTGTCGCTGAGCGCTACATTACCAAGTGCAAGAAAATAACCAAGGATTAATAATAAACCGAAAATAGTTAAATCGTAAATATCAAGATGGATTACAAGAAATCAAAAGCTCCAGTAAACACTGTTACCCGTAACGTTATGGATCTCTGTAAGGATACGGGCAATATTTATGAAAGCGTTGCCATTATCGCAAAGCGTGCTAACCAGATTTCCGTACAGATCAAGGAAGACCTCAGCAAGAAACTGGCAGAGTTTGCCAGCTATAACGATTCCTTGGAGGAGGTGTTCGAGAATCGTGAGCAGATAGAAATTTCACGTTACTACGAGAAGCTTCCCAAGCCCGCACTGCTGGCTACTCAGGAGTTCGTCGACAATCAGGTTTATTGGCGTGACCCCCAGAAGGAGCAGCTGCAACAGCGTGAACGTGAAACAGAAGAGTTCTAAGGACTCTGAACCTACAGTGGTTGACAGATTATGATACAGCGTAAACAGACCATCTACCTGTTGTTGGCGTGCATCATCGCATTGGTGTGCTTTGGACTGCGGTTCTTCCAGTGGATTGATTTGCTGCAGGTGGTTTCGGCAGTGTTGTCGGGTATTACCATTTTCCAGTACCACCGCCGCCTCGTTCAGGCCCGCCTCTGCCTCGTTGGCATCTTCATTATTTTTGCATGGTATATTGGTATTGCCGTGCTCGAAGGCCGCGTTGACACAGCAGAGGGACTGCCGATGGTGAATGCCATCCTTATCTTTATGGCCCGGAAGGGTATTCTTGACGACGAGAAACTCGTCCGAGCTGCCGACAGAATCAGATAACCCCAAAACAACATACTATGAAGAGAATCATCTTTTCCTGCATTGCCATAGCAATGACGGCTGTTTGTGCTGTGGCTGGTCAGAAACTCAGTTTGAATGACGTCGTGGGCGGTACCTTCCGTAGCGAGAGCATGACGGCAGTAACGCCTCTGGCTGGAGGCGATACCTATGCCCAGATTTCGGACGACGGCAAGCGCATTGTTGCCTATTCCTTCCGTACGGGTAAGCAGACGGCTGTGCTCTTCGATGCCGAGACTGCTCGCGGGCCGAAGGTAGGTCGTGTTGACGGCTATATCATGAGTCCCGACGGCAAGCGCATCCTGATACAGACGCAGACGAAGGCTATCTACCGCCGTTCGTTCACCGCCACCTATTATATATATATGATCCAGAACAACAAGCTGGAGCCGCTCAGTGAGGGTGGTCCCCAGCAGACGCCGGTCTTTTCTCCAGACGGCAATGTTATTGCCTTCGTCCGCGATAACAATATCCATCTGGTAAAGCTGCTCTATGACAATGCCGAGAGTCAGGTGACTAAGGACGGCAAGTTCAATGAGGTCATCAACGGCATTCCCGACTGGGTCTATGAAGAGGAGTTCAGCTACAACTCAGCTTTGGTCTTTACTGCTAACTCCGAGCAGGTGGTGTGGGTGCGTTTTGACGAGAGTCAGGTGAAACAGTACTCGATGCAGCTGTTTAAGGGACTGGCTCCTGCTCGTGACGAATATGCCGACTATCCAGGTTTCTATGCTTATAAGTATCCTGTTCCGGGCGAACAGAACTCGAAGGTCTGTGTCATGAGCTACGACATCAAGAGTCACCAGACACGTAAGCTTGACCTGCCGCTTGAGGCCGACGGCTATATTCCCCGCATCCTGCCGACTCAAGATCCAACGAAGGTGGCTGTGGTCACCATGAACCGCCATCAAGACCAGCTGCGCATCTATATGTGCAACCCGTTGTCAACCGTTTGCCAGCTTGTGGTTGAGGACAAGGTCGACAAGTATATCAAGGAAGAGGTATTAGCACAGCTGCGCATCACCGACAAGCACATCGTGCTGACCAGCGAGCGCGACGGCTATAACCACATCTACCTCTACAACCTCAACGGTCAGCTGATGCGCTCCGTGGGCGACCTGGAGAAGCCCGGAACACGCCTCGGTAAGGATGCCCATACCGTCGTCACTGACGTCTACGGCTACGATGAGACGACGGGTGACATCTATTTTGCTGCCCTGAACGACCCTATGAACCAAAAGGTCTATGTGAACCACAGTAACGGCAAGACCGACTGCCTGACGCCAAAGGAAGGTTGGAATAGTGCTATCTTCTCGAAAGATTTCAAGAACTTTGTCCTGACTTGGAGCGACATCAACAATCCTGCCGTCTATTCGCTCTGCAACAATCAGGGCAAGACGCTCACCACGCTCATCGACAACAAGGAACTGCAGGCGAAGTATGCCTCCTATGATATGGGCGAGAAAACATTTGTCGTTTTCACCACACCTCATGAGAAGTTCGTTGCCTGGATGGTAAAACCCAAGGACTTCAACCCTCAGAAAAAGTATCCCGTCATTATGTATCAGTATGGCGGTCCTGGATCACAGCAGGTGAAAAATGCCTGGGGAATTGGCATGAGTGGTAACGGTGCTATCATGGAGCAACTGATGGCCCAGCAGGGGTATATTGTCTTCTGCTTTGACAACCGTGGTACGGGTGGCCGTGGTGCTGAGTTTGAGAAGTGCACCTACCTGCGTCTTGGCGAACTTGAAGCTATCGATCAGGTAGAGGCTGCTCTTTGGCTTGGTCAGCAGTCGTATGTCGACAAGGACCGTATTGCCATCTGGGGCTGGAGCTATGGAGGCTGGAATACACTGATGTCGATGTCCGAGGGACGTCCGGTATTCCGTTGTGGCATAGCCATTGCACCGCCCACCTGCTGGCGCTACTACGACACCATCTACACGGAACGCTATATGCGTACACCGAATGAGAACAAGAGTGGCTATGACGAGGTGAACCCGATAGCTCGTGCAGGAAAACTACATGGCGCACTACTGCTCTGTCATGGGCTGGCCGACGACAACGTCCACTACCAGAACACGGCCGAGTATGTCGAGGCTCTGGTGCAGGCCGATAAGGACTTCCGCCAGCTCGTCTATACCAACCGCAACCACAGCATCTTCGGCGGTAACACCCGCAATCACCTGTTCCGCCAGTGCCTGAACTTCTTTAATAGCGAAATGAAATAAAAAAACTCCGCCTATGCTCCCCAAACTATCGTTTATTGTATTATCGTTCCTGATCAGTCCGGTTTTTGCGCAGCCACTGACTGTAGAAGTGAAGAACCCCACGACGGATTTCCGCCACGAGGTGGTAGCCATTGCAAAGGCTGCCGACGTGAAAGCTAAGGTAGGGGATTCGTTCCGTGTGTTGGAAGGAGCAGGGCTTGACGTTCCCTACCAATTGACTCACGACGGACAGCTGATTATTGAGGCTGCCGTGCGTCCGAAGGGTGTTGCTCGTTTCCGTATTGTCAGCGGAAAACCTCCACAGTTCGCCACAGTCTGTCACGGAGCTCTGCACCCAGAGCGAAAAGATGATTTTGCCTGGGAGAACGACCGCGGTGCCTACCGTGTCTATGGACCGGCTTTGGGACGTACAGGTGAACGTTCCTTCGGTACTGATGTGTGGACGAAGAATACTCCCGACCTTGTGGTCGACGACCGCTACTATATTGAGGATGTGGTAATGATGCCTACCGTGGACTCCCTGCGTCGTATCAACCGCCATCGTGGTGACTCGCTCTATCGTATTAACAGCTACCACCATGATCATGGGCGTGGTCTCGACCCCTATAAGGTAGGTGCCACTTTAGGCTGTGGTGCCCCAGCCCTGATGCTGGGCGATAGTATCGTGATGCCCTATACCTTCCGGGAGTATGAGATTCTTGACAGCGGTCCTCTGCGTTTCACGGTCCATCTTATATATAATAAGGTACATGTTGGCGAGAACGAGGTGGAGGAGCACCGCATCATTCAGCTCGACAAGCAGTCGAACTTCAACAGTATGACGGTGTGGTACGAAGGGCTTACCTCTCAACTCTCTTTCTGTTCAGGTGTCGTTATTCAGCGTGAGGATCCAGAACCTGTAGTGTTGGCAGAGCGTTACGTCAGCTATACCGATCCTACTGATCAGCCCAATGTTCATCAGGCACCGCTCTATGTCGCAGCCCTCTTCCCCAATGGTACTGTTGAGACGCGCCAGCATCGTGGCCATGCTCTCGGTATCTTGAAAGATTATCATGGCGAACGCTATACCTATTACTTCGGCTCTGCCTGGTCTAAGTACGATGTACGCACTCCTCAGGAGTGGCAAGCACGCATTGAGTGGTATCTACGTTCACTCGCCACTCCGCTTCAGGTATCGGTTAAAGCCAATTAAACTATGCAGACATCTCAGGCCATGATCTTCGCGGCGGGACTTGGTACCCGTCTGAAACCTATCACTGACCGTATGCCCAAGGCCTTGGTTCCTGTTGGTGGCCAGCCTCTGCTTTGGCATGTCATCCAAAAGCTTCGTGCTGCGGGTTTCGAACGTATCGTCATCAACGTCCATCATTTTGCTGACCAGATTATTGACTATATCGAGGCCAACCAGAACTTTGGCCTTGACATCCGTATTAGCGATGAGCGGGTTACCCTGCTCGATACTGGAGGCGGCATCAAACATGCCCTGCCGCTGTTCGACCCTTCTATGCCCATCCTCATTCATAATGTGGATATACTGAGCAACGTCGACCTTGCGGCATTATACCAAGCTACGCTGGATAGTCAGGCCGATGCCCTGCTGCTTGTCAGCCAGCGACAGACAAAACGTTATCTGCTCTTTGCAGATGATGATCGTCTGTGCGGTTGGACGAATATTGAAACGGGGGAAGTAAAAGGTCCACCATCCACCATCCACCATCCACTAAAGCAACTCGCTTTCAGCGGCATTCATGTATTGTCGCCCAGCACCTTCTCGCTGTTCGAGCAGATGCCCGACCGCTTCTCCATTATCGATTTCTACTTGCAGCATGCTTCCCACTGCTTCTTTAAGGGAAAGGCACAAGAAAACCTCCGACTGCTCGATGTCGGTAAACTCGACTCTTTGGAACAGGCGGAGGAGTTTCTGGTGTAAGTTGGATATGCCGTCCCCCCAGGGGGGGACAACAGGGGGGCTTTTTACTTCTTCTTGAGCAGGTCGCGGATCTCGGCCAGCAGTTCTTCCTGAGTAGGTCCAGCAGGAGCAGCGGGCTCGGCGGGCTCTTCCTTCTTGCGGTTCAGCTTATTGATTCCCTTCAACATCAGGAAGATACAGAAGGCCACGATGATGAAGTCCACCGTATTTTGGATAAAGTTACCATACTTCAGCACGGCAGCACCTTCACCCTCGCCAATCTGATAGGCCAGATTAGTGAAATCTACATTTCCGGTAATCATACCCACTAACGGCATCAAAACGTCGTCGACGAGTGAGCTCACAATCTTACCAAATGCGCCACCGATGATCACACCAACAGCCATGTCCATGACGTTGCCCTTCATGGCAAACTCTTTGAATTCACTGATAAATCCCATAGTCTTTAATGTTTAATGGTTAGACAATAATTGTTTTCTACGTGCAAAAGTAAACATTTTTTTTGAATCTCCAATCTTTTTCCCCATTTTTTTTGTTTTTCTTGCTGAATTGCCACCTGTAGTTTACAAAAGGTAATGGATGTAGAAGGTAGAAATGCTATGGAACGATGCTGTTTTGCAAGAAAAAAAACTTTTGAGACAAATAAGAAGAACAAATTCATTAAAAGGATTTACTTTTGCAGCCGTGAATAAGAGTAATAGATTTTTTTGATTTGTTTTAGTAGATTAGTTTTTAAGTAGTTTGTTTTGGAAGCGGGACGTCGAGACGATGGCCCGTTTTTTTGTTCCTAAATGTTTGCAGAAACCGATAACTTTTCGTAATTTTGCGCCATGAAACAATTAATCGAGTTATATACGCAGTGGAGTGGGGCAGCTCCACTATCTACAGAGAAACTGCCGGGAGCAGGCAGCAATCGTGAATACTACCGTTTTATGGCTGCTGACGGCTCTTCTGTGATTGGGTGCGTCGGCACAAGCCGTGACGAGAACCACGCTTTCATCTATCTGTCTCGGCACTTTACCGTTCGCCAGCTACCAGTCCCCCGAGTGTTGGCTGTTAGTGACGACGAGCTACGCTACCTGCAGCAGGACCTTGGCCGCGTATCGCTGTTCGATGCCATCCGTGGTGGACGCGAGGCAGGAGGACGTTATACTTTGAAGGAACAGGAGTTGCTGAAGCAGACCATCCGTCAGTTGCCCAATATCCAACTGCGTGGAGCCCGTGGACTTGATTTCTCACAGTGCTATCCTCAGCCAGAGTTCGACATCGACTCCGTGCTCTTCGACCTCAATTACTTTAAATACTGTTTCCTGAAGGCTACGGAGCTCGATTTTCATGAGTTGCGGCTTGAAGCCGACTTCCGTCTGCTGGCCAAGGACTTGACGGCAGGCGGTGACGAACAGTGTTTCCTCTATCGCGACTTCCAGGCCAGGAACGTGATGTTGTTGGATGATGCTATCTATTTCATTGACTTCCAAGGCGGACGTCGCGGACCTTATTATTATGATCTGGCCTCGTTTCTGTGGCAGGCTTCAGCTCGCTATTCTCACAAGTTGCGCCGTGAACTGGTGTATGAATACTACAATGCGCTCAAACAATATACAGAGGTACCCTCCACCCATCATTTTGTGGAGCGCCTGTCGCTGTTTGTGCTCTTCCGCATCCTGCAGGTGCTTGGAGCTTATGGCTTTAGGGGGTATTTCGAACGCAAGCAGCACTTCATCGACTCCATACCACCTGCCATTCAGAACCTTCGCGAATTGATTGGCAGCACCAACTTCCCCTATCCCTGCCTGATGGATGTGCTCCAGCGCCTCTGTAATCTGCCTAAGTTCCAGCATATTGAGGCTACGGCCAGTCGTGCCGACGGCTACAAGGTCACAGACCATAATCCCTACAAGGCTCATCCGAAGGACGGTCCTGCAACCTTCTCGAAGTACGATGCCCAGGGACCGCTGGTCGTTCGTGTCTTCAGTTTCTCATTTGCCAAGGGTATACCCGAGGACGAGTCGGGCAATGGAGGCGGCTACGTCTTCGACTGCCGTTCCACCCATAACCCTGGACGTTATGAGCCATATAAGAAACTCACGGGTCTCGATGAGCCGGTTATCCGTTTCCTTGAGGACGACGGTGAGATTCTCACCTTCCTCGATTCTGTCTATAAGTTGGCCGATGCCCATGTGCGCCGCTACATCCAGCGCGGCTTCACCTCACTGATGTTCTGCTTTGGCTGTACTGGCGGTCAGCACCGCTCCGTCTACTCAGCCCAGCACTTGGCCGAGCATATCCACCAGAAGTTCGGCATCGAGGTTCGCATCATTCATCGGGAGCAAGGCATTACGCAGACGCTACAATGATACCTGATTGTTGCTTCGTAGTTATAAGCGTTCCATCCAGTGAGAAAGGAAAACATCACTAAGAGAGTAGATGGTTCCTTCGAGGGTGACATCGTCGTTGAGTAGGCCTTTCTCGCAAAGGGCTTCTGCAAGACGGCGGGAAACAGAAGGCGTACCAATTCTATGGTTCTTCAAGAAGTCATTGGCTGTAATCTGCTGAACGCTTTCTTCCTTGGCAACGGCGATGAGATACCCCCATTGCTTGTCTGTCAACATCTGGCGGTATTGGAGATATACAGCCTCGCCCTGTTTCATCAGTTGCTCGCAGGCTTTCTTTACTTCTTCAATAGTGACGTCTATACTCCCATTGGCATAAACAGTATGACAGAGTTGCTGGGTGTAATAGGTATGGCGGCGAGTCCAGTCCAGAATGAATTGCAATGCTTCGTCAGTAATGCTGCGTTGTCGTTCATTAAACAGTCGGCGGATAAAGGCTGAGTATGACGTTTCAGATATTTTGTCGAGTGATACGAAGGTTGTACTATTATAAAACGGCTTCTTCTCGTTGGCAAAGATATCGGCCATCATGTGCTTCTTGCTGCCACAGAAGATGAAAGTCAGATGGTGCGCTTGTTGAATATAGGTTCGCAGTAGGGCTTCCATATTCTGTTCAGGATAATCACGTATCTGCTGGAACTCATCAATGGCTATGACGATATGTTCGTCTTGGCTGTCGAGAAAATCGAAAAGTCCTTTCAGCGTGTATTCTTTCTCGTGAGTAGTTTGATAAGCTATTTGTAACTGAGGCTCGCCTGTGATGTTATCAAACGAGAGTTGCGGACGGAGTGATTTGATGAATTTCAACAGTTTCTCTCCCATTGATGTCTTTTCTGGAAACGACTTCATAGCAGCTTCTGCCATCAGTTTGATAAAGTCATCGATGTTGCGTGAGGCAAAAATATCAAAATAGACGGTATGGATATCAGGCCTTACATCTCTCAACTCTTCAAATAGGCGTAGTATCAGCCCCGTTTTACCCATACGACGCTTTGAAATCAGTGTCATATCTGTGCTGTTGATGCAATTGCGAAACATCAACTGCAGTTCTTCTTCACGATCGCAGAATAGTTCCTTTGACTCATACGACTTAATTGTAAACGGATTCTCCATACCTATAAACATAAAAAAGGTTCCAAATTCTGCTGCAAAGATACAAAATATTTTTGATTACACAAAATGTGTAACACAAAATGTGTAATGACGTTAAACCGTGACCGCAGTTTGTCGGACTAAATGACCCTTTTACTCCGGGCAAATGAGATCAACATGAACATTTTGCTATATATAGTTAATCACAGAAAACAACCCTCACTTCTCACACCTCTCACACCCAA
>CADBHI010000053.1 GCA_902794405.1 uncultured Prevotellaceae bacterium | reverse complement strand
CAAAAGTGACATGATGACAGACTTATTGCTAATCATCGACACGGACAACATCCACACCATCCTGCGCCAGTTGTACGACGACATGATGCCGCTCTGCTCACAGATGACGGGCGTGGCGAGGGCGGTGGCCGGGTTCGGTGCGCTCTTCTACATCGCCTACAGGGTATGGCAGTCGCTGGCGAGGGCTGAGCCGATAGACGTGTTCCCGATGCTGCGCCCGTTCGCCATCGGCCTCTGTATCCTGCTCTTCCCGTCGCTGGTGCTCGGCACGATGAACAGCGTGATGAGTCCGATAGTGCAGGGTGTGAGCACGATGCTCGAAGGGCAGAAGCTGGACCTCGACCAGTTGAGGCAGCAGAAGGACGAACTGGAGACGGAGATGATGAAGCGCAACCCTGAGACGGCCTATCTGGTGGACGATGCGGCGTTTGACAAGGAACTGGACAATCTCGGCATATCGCCATCGGACCTGGCGACGATGGCGGGGATGTATGCGGAGCGCGGGCTGTACAAGCTGCAGAAGATGATACGCGACGGCTTCCGCTACATCCTGGAACTGGTGTTCGAGGCGGTGTCGCTGATGATCGACGTGCTGCGGACGTTCTTCCTCATCGTGCTGTCGATACTCGGGCCGCTGGCGTTCGGAATTGCAGTCTATGACGGCTTCCAGAGTACGCTCACGGGGTGGATGTGCCGGTATATACAGGTATATCTCTGGTTGCCCATCGCCGACCTGTTCAGCTGCATACTGGCGAGAATCCAGCAGTTGAGCATCGAGCACGACATCGTGCAGATGCAGACGGACCCGGGCTTCTCGCTCGACTCGTCGGACGGGGTGTACCTTATCATGATGCTCATAGGCATCATCGGCTACTTCACCGTGCCTACGGTGGCTGGCTGGGTGATTCAGGCGGGCGGTATTGGCAACTACAACCGCAACGTGAACAAGTCGCTGACAAAGAGCGGCGGGGCCGTGAAGAGCGGTGCCATCTGGCTTGCCAAGTAATGTGTAACAGAAAAAAGTAACGACAAAAGAAAGAAACAGGAAATGGAATTCAAGTCATTGAAGAACATCGAATCATCATTCCGGCAGCTTCGGCTGTTCGGGATGATCTTTCTGGCCGCATGTACGGTGGTAACGGTGTGGTCGGTGTGGAGTTCGTACAGCTTCGCGGAGAAGCAGAGGGAGAAGATATATGTGCTCGACGGCGGCAAGTCGCTGATGCTGGCGCTCTCGCAGGACCTCTCGCAGAACCGTCCGGCAGAGGCGAGGGAACACGTGCGCCGCTTTCACGAACTCTTCTTCACGCTGGCACCGGAGAAGAGCGCCATCGAGAGCAACGTGCACCGTGCGCTGGTGATGGCCGACAAGAGCGCCTACAACTACTACCGTGACTTCGCGGAACAGGGATTTTATAACCGCATCATCGCGGGCAACATCAACCAGACGGTGAGGGTGGACAGCGTGGTGTGCGACTTCGACAGCTATCCATATCAGGTGAGGACGTTCGCAAGGCAGACGATCATCCGTGAGAGCAACGTGACGGAGAGGACGCTGGTGACGGAGTGCCGACTGATGAACTCCAGCCGCTCGGACGACAACCCCAACGGCTTCCAGATACGGAACTTCACGATCATCGAGAACAAGGACATCAGGACGGTGAAGAAATGAAACAGGAAGTTGGAAGGATAAAAGACAAGATTGCGGGAGGCATCAAGGCAAGGCTTGATGCACTCACGCCTGAGCAGAGGCTGCACGTAGTCATCGGTATGTTTGGCATCCTCGTAGTACTATTTCTCTACTGCATCTGGCAGACGGTGACGGACATTGCCGACAGGAAAGAAAGCACGAACATCGTGATTGAACACATTGACACTCCCATCATCGTGGATGGGAAACAGGATTATTCACAACTTAAAGATATGGTAAATGGAACAGGAAGAAAAGAAGGAACTGGAGCAGTTGCAAGGCAGGGACTCAGACAGCTCATCCCAGGAGGGGCAGAAGAATGAGAGACAGGAGCCGGAACCGAAGCTCAGGAAGGAACTGACGGAGGAAGAGAAGTTGAAGCGCAACAAGATGATGGTGCTCGGTGCTGCCGTCATCGGCATGGTGGTCATCGTGCTCTGGCTGTTCAGTTCTCTGGGTGGCGGTAGTGACGATGCTGTGGTTAGGAGCGGTTTCAATACCGAGATGCCTGACGCTGACAAGGGCAGTACTGGCATTGCCGACAAGAGCAAAGCCTATGAGATGGACGGCGTGAAGAAGAACCAGCAGGCACGGCACGACCTGGGGGCGTACTCGGTGAGTGAGACGGATTCCATCGCGGTGACTGACGACATGAACCTGATGGCAAAGGCTGAACATAAGGACGAAGAGGTGTCGCCAGCAAAGCAGAGAGTGCAGCAGTCGGCGGCGGCATGCAACGAACTGAGCCAGACGCTCGGCAGTTTCTACCAGCCGTCGGGCGACGCTGCCAACGAGGAACTGAAGAACCGCATAGCGGAACTGGAGCAGAAACTGACGTCACAGACAGCATCAAGCGGGAACAACGTTGATGACCAGTTGGCCTTGATGGAAAAGTCCTATCAACTCGCTGCCAAGTATATGCCAGCGGCACAGGGTGGAAACGGTCAGGTCGCCTACGCAGGAGCAGGTGAACAGGGAACTTCGGACCAGCAGGGAAAGAAGCGCAAGGTATCGCCCGTGCAGCAGGTGGCAAAGACGGTGGTCTCGGCTCTGAGCAATCAGGTGTATGACAGTGGGGATGACGATGGAGGTTTTGCCTTCAATTCGTTCAATACTGCGGTAGGTGCCAATGGCGGTGTCTGTCGCAAGAACACGATTTCGGCATCGGTCTATGGCTACCAGACCGTGACAGATGGGCAGACGGTGAGACTACGGCTGTTGGAGCCGATGGCGGTGGACGAGCGCATTATCCCGAAGAACTCTATTGTGGTCGGCGCGACGAAGATCCAGGGTGAACGGCTCTGCATCACCATTACCTCGATAGAGAACGGCAGGATGATCATTCCAGTGGAGTTGTCGGTCTATGACACTGACGGACAGGAGGGCATTTTCATTCCGAACTCTATGGAGGTGAGTGCCGCCAAGGAGGTTGCCGCCAATATGGGCGGGTCGATGGGCAGCAGCATCAATATCTCGTCGGATGCCAAGGCGCAACTGGTCTCTGATGTCGGCAAGGGACTGATACAGGGAACGAGCCAGTATGTGGCAAAGAAGATGCGAACCGTAAAGGTGCATCTGAAGGCCGGGTATCAGGTGTTGCTGTACCAGAAGGAGAACTAAGTGTATAACTAATTAACAAACAGACAAACGACAATGAGAATGAAGAAAGTATTGATGATTGCTTGCGCCCTGTTTATGAGCGCAAGCGCAGTGAATGCACTGAATACGGAACTGCCCAAGGATGGCGACTTGTTTCAGGGGCTCCGCCTCACGGATTGCAGGTGACCTTCGACAAGACCGTGCATATTATCTTCCCTGCCTCCGTAACCTACGTGGACTTGGGTTCTGCCAACATCATGGCTGGCAAGGCTGACGGTGCAGAGAATGTGATTCGAGTCAAGGCTACCAAGCGATGGTTCAAGGGCGAGACAAACATGAGCGTTATCACGGAAGATGGTAGTTTTTATGCATTCAACGTGAAGTACGCCAAGGAGCCGGACAAACTGAACATCGAGATGAAGGACTTCATCCATGACGGCTCTGCGGTGAACAGACCGAATAACTCGATGGACATCTACCTGAAGGAACTCGGCTCGGAGAGTCCTGTATTAGTGCGACTGGTGATGAAGAGTATCTGGAAGCAGAATGAGCGAATAGTAAAACACATCGGAAGCAAGGGCTTCGGGATTCACTTCTTGCTGAAGGGCATCTATACTCACAACGGACTGCTGTACTTCCACACGGAAATCAAGAATACGAGCAATGTGCCGTTTGACGTGGACTATATCACATGGAAGATCGTGGATAAGAAGGTTGTGAAGCGCACTGCCATTCAGGAGCAGGTGATCCAGCCATTGCGCACTCAGAACTTCGTGCTGAACGTATCGGGCAACTCGTCAGAGCGCACGGTATGGACGATAGATAAGTTCACGCTGCCTGATGACAAGTGCCTAGTAGTGGAACTGGCAGAGAAGAACGGTGGGCGTAATCAGCTGTTCGTCATTGAGAACTCAGACCTGGTACGTGCGAAGTTAATCAGTGAACTCAAAGTGAAGTAGTGTCGGAACAAAAACGGAACTTTTCGATTAAGCAAAGGCAGAACAAGTTTACTTGTTATGCTGAGTGTGAGAAAAGTCGAATTGAAAATTCAACATAGAAATAATGAAGAAACTATTGATGATTGGAGTGCTTGCCCTGACTATGGGGCAAGCCTCCGCACAGCGATGTCTGCCCCAAATGCAGGGCATAGAGATAAATAGTTCCTGCGTGGACGGTAAGCCACTGAGTGCAGCATTCTGTGGCGGTGCAGCCCTTTCCACCTATACGAAGAACGGCAGCAAGTGGGTGTTCGGCGGCGAATACCTCCAGCGTAATTACGCCTATGATGAGGACATGACTATCCCCGTCGCTCAGTTCACGGCAGAGGGTGGCTACTACAAGAAACTGCTTACGGATGCCAGTAAGACAGTGTTCATCTATGGTGGTGTTTCTGCCTTGGCAGGTTATGAAACAGTTAACTGGGGCAAGACACTACTGCCTGACGGTGCCACATTACAGGACAGGGATGCTTTCGTCTATGGAGGTGCGCTGACGCTGAACATCGAGGTGTATCTGTCAGACCGTCTGGCACTGACGGGAAATGTACGTGAACGCTGTCTGTGGGGTAATGACACGGGGCATTTCCATTCACAGTATGGCATAGGGCTGAAACTGATTATTAACTGACAGAGCATGACTGTAGAGGAAATACGGGATATGCCCATCACGACCTTCATGCACAAATTGGGGATGAAGTCCACCAAAAAGCGAGGATACGAAGTGTGGTTCCATGCGCCTTACCGCTCAGACAAGACTCCCTCCTTCTGTGTAAATACAGAGAAGAACATCTTCAATGATTTCGGGGCAGGGATGGGTGGCGACATCTTTACGCTGGCAGGGCTGATGATCAACTCCACCGACTTCATGGCACAGGCACGGTATATCGGTGAAGTAACGAACAATCCCATTGAGCGGTCAGAGCCTCCAAAGTATGAGCCAGAGCCAATTGTGCCTCAGTTCACAGATGTAGAGGTGAAGGCTTTGGGCCATCCCGCACTGCTGGCATACCTTCGGGAAAGGGGCATCCCCTCGGAGATTGCAACGGAGAACTGCGTGGAGATTCACTACAGACTGCACGATAAGCAATATTTCGCCATTGGATTTTCTAATGAGAACGGCGGGTATGAGATTCGCAACAAGTTCTTCAAGGGTAGCATCCCACCAAAAGCGGTGTCGCTTATAAGAAACGGCTCGGCTACCGTGAATGTCTATGAAGGCTTTATGGACTACCTTTCGGGCTTAACTCTCGGCTATGGCAGGACGGAGGACAATCTAGTGCTCAATTCTGTTGCTAACAGAGAAAAAGCATACAGACATTTGGATGGCTACGACCAGATAAAATGTTGGCTCGATAATGACGATGCGGGAAAGAAATGCCTCGAAGCCCTCCAAAAACGATATGGCGAAAAGGTAAAAGACTTCTCTGTCGTGTTCCGTCCCTGCAAGGATGTGAATGAGTATCTGCAACAATTAACGAACAAACAACAAACGAATTTGACATTATGAAGAAGCTATTGAATAAAGTGATGATGTGCGCTACCATGATGGCAGCGCTGGTTGGATTCTCCTCCTGCGAGGATGACCTGGATTTTCAGACCAGCTATCCCTTTGAGGTGGAGGTGATGCCAGTGCCAACGAAGGTACTGCGTGGGCAGACGGTGGAAATCCGCTGCCATCTGAACAAAGAAGGTGACTACAAGAATACGCTCTATACCATCCGCTGGTTCCTTTACGATGGCACGGGTTCGCTGAGGATGGAAAACGGGACGATCCTCCAGCCCAACGACCGTTACCTGCTGGAGAACGAGACCTTCCGGCTTTACTATACCTCGGCCAGTACGGATGCGCACAAGTTCATTGTGGTCGTGGAGGACAGTAATGGCAACAGCCAGACGCTGACGTTCAACTTCAACAACGAGAACAAAAAGGATGAGAATGAGGATTAGGCTACTTGCCCTGCTGTGCCTCTGCTCAGTGGGTTTGGCAAGGGCGACACCCAAAACCAGTAATTTGCCGTTCACCGATAAGCAGTTTGAAATGGCCGTCGCCTGTATCAAGCATTTCGAGGGATGGCACAACATGAAAGACTACGTAGGATATGGTCACCAATTACAGAAAGGGGAACGATATTCTGCCAAAACAATGACAAAGGCACAGGGTGACTTGTTGCTACGGCTTGACCTGATGCGCAACCTCTACTTGTTCCGCAAGTACGGCAAAGATGCGCTTTTGCTCTCGGTACTGGCCTACAACGTCGGCCCATACGCGATACTCGGCACTTCCAAACGGCCAAAGAGCCGACTGCTGCGCAAGATTGAATGTGGTGACAGGAATATCTATAACGACTACATATCCTTTTGCCGTTGGCATGGCCGACAAGTGCCGTCCATTAAGTTCCGTAGGCAGGTAGAGTACGACCTATTCTTTGTGAAATAATCTCTTTATGATGGTGACTATGATGCTCGTATCATGGTCACCATTTATTCATAACAACCAAATCTGGTTGTATTTTCAGAAACAACCATTTTTAGTTGTTTTTCAAAAAACAACCGAAAAAAGTTGTTATTTCAGATTATTTACGTATCTTTGTACCCGATTAGCAAATAATTCGTATATGGATAGAAAAATACATGCAATTATTACGGGTGACATAGTTCGGTCAGAATCGATTGGACTGGATAAGCGGGATGACCTTATCAAGACTTTACGATGTGCTCATGAAGACTTGCAACGCCATAGTTCTATGAAAATGGAAATATATCGTGGTGACAGTTTCCAGATTATCGTTGACAATCCTGTTAAATCACTCAGAATTGCCTCAATGATTCGGGCATATCTCATTGGAAATGCTCCAGAGGATGAGAAGAACGGTTGGGATGCCCGTATCTCAATTGGCATTGGTGCCATTGATTATAAGGGTGAAAGTATTGTGGTATCTGACGGGGAAGCATTCAGACTATCCGGACGAGGGCTTGACAGTATTGAAAAAGGCAGACTTACTGTAGCGACTTGTTGGGATGAAGTGAATGAAGAGGTAGATGCCAGTATTGGATTTGTGGATAATCTTATCACAAGTCTCAGCAGGAATCAGGCAAAACTACTTTATCTTGCCGTAGCAGAAGAACTTTCACAAGTGGAAATAGCAGGCAGGACAGGTAAGTCTCAGCAGAATATCAGTAAGACCCTGAATGCAGCAAAAGAGCCATTACTGTCACGCTACTTGAATCGTTACGAAAGTCTAATTACTAAACATTGTGAGCAATGAACATTCTGATTCTTGTCAAACTGATTACCGCCCATGTCATTGGCGACTTCTTTCTTCAGACGGACAAAATATGTGATGGAAAATATACAAAAGGTGCCAGACGTCTATTCTATCTCGCCATTCATAGCGGCATCAATGCATTGTTGGCTTATGCCCTGGTGGGGCTTTGGGATTGCTGGCAAATGCCAGTTATCATATTCTTCACACATTATCTTATAGACTACATCAAATCTGCTATTGATCGTGGCTCGCTTTGGATGTTTATTACAGACCAAGTGCTGCATTTGGCCGTTATTTGCGGATTATGGGTTTGGCTGACAGATACAGATATTTGTATTGATGCAGAATGGCTGTCGGATTATCGGTTATGGATTGTTGCCTTGTGTTACATGCTGGCTTTGAAGCCTGCATCTATTTTACTTGGGACATTCATTGCAAAGTGGACTCCTGCAAACAACGAAAAGAACAGCCTGCCCAATGCAGGTGCATGGATTGGCTATCTTGAAAGAGTCTTGATTTTGACTTTTATGTTGGTCGGATGTATGGAGGGCATAGGGTTCCTACTTGCGGCTAAGTCAATCTTCCGCTTTGGAGAGTTGACGAAAGCAAGGGAGGTGAAGATAACGGAGTATGTAATGATTGGCACTCTGTCGAGTTTCACTATTGCCATCCTGTTAGGGGCTATTGCTTTGCATGTAATTGGAAAATAACTTCTGGGCTGTTGTTTCAGTCGGGTTTCTTTCCGCTTCCGTTTCTTTCTCCGCCTGCTCATGAAAGAAACGGAAGCCGGGGATTGCTGTCCTCGGCTCTTTGTGGTTAATACAATTCTGCGAAAAGGTCGGTTTCTATCGCTAAGTTCCTGTAGCCCTCTATCTTCGTCCTGCCTCTCAGAAACTCATATCCGAAACGGCAGCGTAGGCACTGGCACTTGTCACAATACTCCCGCTGCAACTGGATAAGTGCCTGCGAGTCGCCTGCGGTCTCTGCCTTGATTCCGTATTGCGCCCAATGCTTGGTGATGGCATTCTTCTCAGCCTTGCACTGCTCAATGATGTCGAATGCCCTGTCACAATAGACCTCGTTCCCCTTACTGCGTCCGTAGACAAAGAGCATCGGCACGACTGCGTTAATCACTATCAGATTGAGCCGTTCCTCACTCAGACGCTTGGCACAGGTCTTGCACTCTGCCCCAAAGTGGCTGCGCATCTGCCAGTAGGGTGTGGCGGACACTTCCAACAGGCTCGTCACCTCCTTGGCGGTCTCACATGCAAGCATTGTCTGCAGTGAGATCTTGCGCAGATAGACCATGTTGGCGAGGAAAGAGAAAGCGGAGTGAGGGTTGCGGTTGCATCCTTTCCCCATCGGCTTCCACAGCATTCCGTCAAGGGGATGAAGAGAATACTTGTGGGCAAGATACAGATATTCGTTGCGGAGTTTGGCGAAATAGCCCTCGTTCAGTGCATTGTAGTGATACTGGCAGGGGATAGTTTCGATGTCAAGAAGTCCTGCCTGTCCGAAAAAGAGGGCTTCCAATTGAAAAAGGTCATCGGTATGGTGCTCTATTACCTGCATCGGCATGGAGGTTGCCCACTGCTCAATCAAGTCACCATTGACGCCCATCCCAAAGGTTCGGGCAATGGTCACGAAATAGGCAGCTTCCCACGAGCCGTATTCCTTTGCCCTGCGTCTTATTTCCTCAGTCTGCCATTCCAAACGCTCCGTCTGTATGGCACTCAGCCATGCGTGGGTGGTGAGCCGTGTGCAGTTCTCCTTCACGTTCTGATGGCATAGTGCCTGCCCTTGGTCGGATGCAAGCATCAAATACCGCTTTGCCACATTCTGCGGAACTTCCATCGGCATGACGCTGATAAAGTCGCCCCTGCTGTTCTGTATGTCTGTATCGGCATTGCCCACCACTGCGAGGATAACATTGTCGAAAGCCTTGTCCTTGTCCATTCCGTACAGATACCAGTTGGATGCGTTCTCCATCACTGACACGTTGCCTACCCATAGTGTGCCGTTTATCTTCAACTTGGCATTGAAGAAGTCGGGGTCTTTACCTCGCCGGTTGAATAGTCCTGCATCGATTACCTCAACGGCTTTCCCGTCCGTTGTCTGTCCGTTCTCTGCCATCATCTTATGCCTCCAAACGAATTGAAGTTGCCTTGTCTTGGCTGTCAGTGTCCTGCTGATTGCTCTTGTTGTTGCCATAGTTTTTTACTGTTTAAGAGTGGGAATGGCTGACCACTCCCACCGTGGTTAATACTTATGCGTGATAGAAGTCTGCTTCAACTACTTCTGAAGCCAGTCCTCCAATGTCGGGGTAACGGCTGAAATAAGGATTGTCAATGCCTACCCATTCGACGTAGTAGCCTCCCTTGCAGTTTGCGTCAATGAATGCCTGTACAAGTTCGGTGTCCATATCGTCAAGTCCACTGAAATCTGCGTCCTCAATCGCTGCAATAGCCCATGTAGGGATTGTGTATCTGCCAATATACTGCATAATCTCTTTCTTCTTGAATGGTTAAAACTCAACTATCAGTAAACGTCTCTCCATGACCTGCCCATTATAGGGGTTCTTCTGATTGCACCACATGTGACCTTTGCCGAATCCCCATAGCAGGTGCTTTTGATACAGACTCTTGAATGGTGTGAAGTCAAGAGCGATTTCCAGTTCCCTGCGTGTCTTGTTCAACATAAGGAGGTTGATGAACTTCACGATAACTGCTGCGGTGTCGCTGTCCCACTCGCAAATAATGCTTTCAATCTTAACAGTCATTGTATTTTATATTTTGTTGTTTGATTTACGGGGAATGTCACTTCTTCTGTTGACAATACATGATGTTACTGAAATAATCGTCCAAATGGTCTTCTACACCTTGGTCAAGAATAATCGGGCTGTTAATAGCCTCTACCCATCTTTCTCCACAATGTCGGCAACGGAACTCCCGACTTGTAAAAATACTCTTCTCGTTACAGGGAATTTCTTCTACGTCAGCGTGGACTATCGCAGGTGTTCCCTTGCATTGGTAATAAACTTGAACTGCTTTCATATCAAATTTGTTTTTTAGTGGTGGAAGGTTCCTTGCAGTCCCTCCCACCTTGGTTATACTTATGCTGCTTTCTTCATTCTCTGTCGGATGGTGTCTGCGTTGCTGTTCACAAGGCTGATGATTCGCTTGTGGTGCTCAGTGAACTGATTACATGCACCATAGCATTGCAGTATCTTCAAGGTCGTGAGTGATACTTCTATTGTCTCAACACGCTTGCCGTCTATGGTGGCGGAAAGAATTAGCGAGTCCTCTTTCAGATAGTACTTGTTGCTGTAAACGCAGTGGTGCATGTGTTCGCCCTCTTGCAAGTATTCCTCAACACTTTCAAGTACATGGATACGGATTAGCCCGTCCGTGAAGTGTATGCCGAAATAGCGGGATTTGAGTTCACGGAACTTCTCGTCCTCTTTTCGGATTTGCTCTGTCTTTTCTTTGATGTCCTGCTCAGTCTCCTTCCTCGCTTTCTTCTCCATCCATCGGTCATGCTCTGCGTTGAGGTCTGTCGGGCATACATACTTGGCATTATGCAGGTCTTTGCCGAAATAGCGGAGTGCGTCTATATAGTCACACCAGACGGATGCGTCATTGATGGCATAGTGATTGCGGATGCAGACTTTCACGGATGCCCAATAGAGGTCTATGTCTCTGTACTGGTCATAGATGAACTTTCGGGCAAGTTCGTGATAGCCTGCCTTTACAAGTGTCTCGGTCTTGGCATTTGTCAGCAGGGACTCGAAGAGGGCAGACGGCAGGGTGTTGTGGAAGTTTCCGTCAAAGCCGTTGCGCTTCAGTTCGGGGATGGTGTCAAACTGGGGATAGACACTGCATCCGTCCACGATGGGGAATGCCGTTGAGTGGGTGCGGATTTCAAGGCTTGAACCGCATAGCCAGTCATCTACGCAGTAGGTAAAGGGTGCACGGAGCCTTGACGTAGTGCAGGTGTTCCCGTCCTTGTCTATCCACCTCTGCATGACCTCAGTACAAGTGTAGGTCGTTTTTTCGCCTTTCCATTGGTGGGTATGGATGAAGAAATAGCGGAGTACCTGCAACCCGTCTTGGGTGGTGATGATGCTGAAATAGCCCACCTGCGAAAGTTTCTGTCTTTTCGTGTCCTTGACGGTGAGGTGCTTTCCGCAGTGAGGGCATACGGCATTTTCCTTGCCTTCCTCTGTAACGAAGGTGTGTCCGCACTCCATGCAGGTGGTCTTTCCGCTTTTCAGCCGGTAGCCATAGAAGTACACGGAATTGTCATAGCCCCACTGCATCTGTCTCTTGGTGGCAGGGCGCAGTTTCCCCATTGCTGCCACAACTTGGCGCTGAAAGTCGTTCTTGGGTCTCATAGTCAGAAATTGAATAGCATTGGTTCGACTTGTGCGGTCTGTTCTCTCTTGGCGGTCGGTTTCTTGCGGTTGGCAATGCGGTTATAGCACTCCCTTTGGTATTGCGCCATTGCCTCCCGTCTTGCCTCTGCCTTTTCCTCGTCTGTCAGTTCTACCACATGATTAACTGCCACATGCAGATAGTCCACAGACTTGCCGACTTCGATGTTCTCTTCTTGGTAGTAGTGAACTGCCATTCCGTAAATCTCATCATCCTCAAATCCGCTGCATCCGCTTTCCTGCACTTGGTTGAGAATATAGGTCACGCAGTCGTTGATATTCTTCTTCGGGTCTGCAAACCTCTCTGCAAAGTTGGTGTCATAGGTTGCCATTTCCATAAGGTATGCTTGAATGGTGTCCTTAAATGCTCTTGTTGCGTCCATATCGATAAGTATTTAGGTGAATAATCAGATTTTGCCTTGCTCGTGGTAACTATAGTATGCCCCGTCAGTCACGATAACATGGTCGAGGAAGTGGATGCGCATGAGTTGGCAAGCCTTTTGGATGCTCTGTGTCAGCATATCGTCCTGCCTACTGGGGCTGATACTTCCGCTCGGGTGGTTGTGGCAGACGGCAAGGATGGTAGCGTTATTCAGTACGGCTTCACGCATGATGATGCGAATGTCTGCGCTCGTCTCGGTGATTCCTCCGATACTGATTCGCTCTGCCTTCAGGAGTTTATAGTTCTGATTCATAAGTAGCACACCAAACTCCTCATGGTTCAAGTCCTGCATCTTGGGTAGCATGTAGTTGTAAATTCGGGTAGCGGTTGACATATCGGGGCGAAGTTCTGCCGTTGCTGTCTGTCTGCGCTTGCCTAACTCCACTGCCGCCATAATCTTGCATGCGGTCTGAGTGCCTACACCCTCAATGTCCTCGAACTCGTCGAAACGTGCCTTGCCCAGTGTGTTGAGGTTGCCGCCAAACTTGCCCAATACGTGCTTGGCTATATCCACTGCGCTGTACTGCGAGGTTCCGCTGCCAATGAGGATGGCTAATAACTCTGCGTCTGTAAGGCTGTCTGTGCCAAAACGCTGTAATCTCTCGGTAGGGCGGTCTTCGGGTGCCCACTGCTTGATGCTCAGTCTTAATGTCGTTGCGTTCATAATCAGTTGTATTGATAATTGTTTGTTCTGTGAAATGTCTTTGTCTTGGCGAGAAAGAGCGTCATGCGCACGTCTGCTCCTGCCTTCTGCATCTGCTCAATGAATGCGTTGGCGGTGGCACAGGTCGTACAGATGTCATCTATCAGCAGAACACGCTTGCCGTTGAAGTAGTCGGTGTCTATCTGCACGTTGCTTACGGTCTGCTTGTCGTGCCTACGGCTGATATGCACTTTCTCACGCTTGCCTACGACTTGGATATGCTCGAAGCCATTGATTGCCTTGCACTTTGCGCAAACTGAGGCAGAGAAACGCTTATACCTGCGCTTGTTGGTCTGCTCACAACTGGCAGGGATGCACACGATGATGGTATTTGTCAAGTCCATCGGTGCGAGTGTCCTTGCCACAAGGTCTGCTGCCCACTTGGTTGCATATCTCCGTCCTGCCTTGAAGTCGAGGATATGGCGCATGGTGTCCTGCGTGTCGAAGTCTGTACGGCGCATGTAACGCTGCGGTATATAACTCATGATGGCGTATTTGAGCATAGTCGGGTGTCGTTTAGAGGATGATACGTGTGAGGTATAGCATCGTCCAAAATGCAGCTCTGATAAGCCATAGGACGAGGTTTAACACTGCCTTGAAGCAATACCACATGATGCGGACTGCCCACAGGAGGATGCGGTATGAGACATAGCAGATAACCGCTGTAGTTGTCAATGTGATGTTGTATGCCATAATCTTAAATTTTTATGTGGATCCAGGAGCTGTGAAGTGAAGTTCCTAATGAACTAAATCCGTTTCCTGTGAATCCACCGTTTTTTTTCTGCGTCTTCCTATCGCCGTTTGTTCGTTCCTGCGGCCCTCTCAAAGGTAGCAGAATTGGATTCGTAAAGTTTTTTCGGCGAAATACTACCCCCTTGCGGGCGTGGAGATTTCCCCGAAACCCTTCAGGGTCTGAAACTTTGCCATTCCAATTTGCGTTTTACCTTTGCCGCTGGAACAATCAAACATCAGGCGACAGGAAGACAAAATGCGGTGGTTCGAGGAAACGGATTCGCACATTTAGGCTACTCCTTTCGTTCGTGTTCGCGACTGCGAACCAGACCAATGGGCTTGATTAGGGGATGTGCTCGTAAAAGGCCACATAAAAAAAGGACATGATAAAGAAATCGGCTGTCCTCACCTGCGATACTGAATGCCCTTGCGGTTTCCAGTTCGTAAGTGAGGACAGCCGTTTTCGATTGTCCGCAGACAGTCGGGTGTGTCTTACAGCCTTATCAGTATCTTGTATACCGACAAGGCTGTAAGACTTACCCGACGAGATAAAACCCTTTTACGACGGTTGGGCGTGCTTTTCAGATGTCAGACTTGTGGAATAGATGGCAACGGTCATCTATGGCTATTTGGGTTAACAGTTGAGAGTGTGACCTTGTGAAATTTGCGAAAGCCTACCTACTGAAAGAGGGGACAACCACAGATAAGTGTGCATCGTCGGCTGAATCGGACGTGTTCATTCAGGCGGTGGCACTCTTAGATGCGGTTATTCCCCAGACAGTCCGAAGATGTGACCTGCTCGTCTGGTTACTGCTTCGGACGGCAACAATCGCTTTCGTAACCGAACTTTGGGCAGACAAACTGTTTCCGATAATACGGCTTTCGATTCAGATACGTTTCAACGGGCTTTCAGACCTATCGAGAAAGGACACTTCCACAGATGCAGACCAGAAATATGATGTACCGATGCCGTGCAGTTGTGTCAATCTCTGATTGTTCAGCAACTACACACCGTCGGGGCTTCTTTTTTCCTGCATCTGGAACAGCCTTATAAAGTGATTGTCCCAAGCATAGCCGACACCTCGGTCATCCTAAGGACAATCTCTTTTAGGCGTAGTCAATCCCTTTCCCGACTAACTATTTGGCTGACAAATGACAACACGCGCAATTCATTACCTCTCGTTACCTTCATTGTTAAATAATTCAGAAATATATATATATGTTTGTTTAGTTTACATTTTTTTTGTAACTTTGCACCAGCAAATGAAAGCCAATAAGGAGTTATGTGGCTCTGCGCAAAGTTCGGAAGAATGTTGAAGTCGTTGAGTTTCTAAATCGTAACCCCTCTCTTGAAGTGATTTTTTAAACTATTGTATTTCATATGGTTATAAAAAATATATAAAATCGCCCTGTTATTTTTAGTTGTTTTTTGAAAACGGACTATTGTTTAATAATACCAAAAAAATGTTGAAATACGGTTTCCCCACTCCCATAAGGATATGAAAGATTCAACACTAACGCAAATAATACCATAAAAACTAATATGATAACTATTATTCCCCAACTTATAAACTCAGGGGGATTCGTACCAATTATATTACGAACCTTCTCTGATCTTATTTCGATATGGCTCTGATTTGAAGTTTTACCATTCATTTTATAGGCCTAATTCAAGCTGATTTTTTATTAAATTATAGTATAACCCTTTTTTCTCAATCAACGATGCATGAACACCATTTTCAACAACACGCCCATGATCCAGAACTAGTATCTGGTCTGCATTTTTTATAGTGCTGAGTCTATGGGCCACCACAACAACAGTTTTCCCCTTATAAAACCTGTTCAAATTATCAACAATCTCACGTTCGTTTTTCGAATCAAGAGAATTGGTCGCTTCATCCAAAAATATAAAATCAGGATTCTTATATACAGCCCTGGCAATCAGGATTCTCTGTCTTTGCCCAAGGCTCAGCCCCATACCATCACGCCCGATCTTAGTATCATATTTCAAGGGAAGAGACATGATAAAATCATGGATACAGGCTATCTTGGCTGCTTCTTCCAAACGCTGCTCGTCAACGGTGCTATCACTGACTGCAATATTACGAGCGATGGACTCTGAGAAAATAACACCTTCCTGCATTACAACGCCACAGTGCTTGCGCCACCAATTTGAACTATAATCTTTGATTTCATGCCCTGCAATCTTGATAGTCCCCCTCAAAACAGGATAATATGCTAAAAGCAACTTTATCAAGGTGGTTTTACCACTGCCACTAGCACCGACAATTGCTGTAATCTTTCCCTCGGGTATTGTGAATGAAATATCACTAAGGGTATTATTTGGACTATGTTGATCATATTTAAAATCCAGATGATCAATAATAATGTTCCTATGACCATCAAAGTCAGTCAACTTCTGCCCCAAATTTTCCTCATTGTCAGCCTGATGAATTTCATTTATTCGGTCCAATGATATCTTAACATCCTGAAAGTAGTAAACAAAAGCCATCAGATTTTCCACGGGTGAATTTAACTGACCAACGATATATTGTATAGCCAACATCGTTCCAAGGGTTATCTGACCATCAATCACAGCAGTTGCTGCCAATACAGTAATAAAGATATTCTTAACCTCATTAATAAATACACTGCCAGCTTCTTGTGTTTGTTGCAATTTGAGTGACTTCATCTGGACATTAAAAAGGTCTGCCTGAGTATCTTCCCATTCCCAACGTCGACGTTTTTCACAATCCTGCAACTTGATTTCCTGCATAGAGGTGATAAACTGGTATGTCTTATTCTTGTTGATAGCCTGTTGCTCAAACAGTTCATAGTCTATCAATTTTCGACTTTTTAAAAAATAGGTTATCCATAGACCATAAACGAAACTACCCAATAAGAATATGCAGAATATAACCCTGTTGTAAACCAAAAGCACACTGCCGAAAACAAGAAAGCTAAAGAAAGTAAACATGACCCCCAATAGCTGATTTGTCAGGAACAACTGCACTCTGGAATGGTCGTTTATCCTCTGAAGCAAGTCACCTATTAGCTTTGTTTCAAAGAAAGACATCGGAAGCTTTAATAGTTTAATAAAAAAATCACTTATTAGAGAGATATTGATTCTCATGGAGATATGCAACAGCAGCCAGCGACGGATAAAATCTGTCGAGGTTTTGCCGAGTACAATTACTAACTCACCCAACAGTATAATCCAAATAAGTTTTATGTCATTATGTGCGATTCCTAGGTCGACGATACCTTGTGTGAGAAAAGGCATAATCAGTTGCAAAAGACAGACAAAAAGAAGACCGACAAACACTTGTATGAAATACTGACGGTAATCCATCACATAACTTAAAAGAAATTTGAGAGAACGCTTTGTATCAATACGTTTCTCATCCTTCTCATAAAAACTGGCAGTAGGCTCAAAGAACATTGCTATGCCCTTATTCTCTCCATCCCTCTTTGTACTTATCCAATGATGCTCAAACTCCTCACGATTATATTTAACAAGACCCTTCCCTGGGTCTGCTACATAAAAATTTTTCCCGTCCCGTATTTCATACAACACAACAAAGTGCTTTTGATTCCAATGAAGTATGCAAGGCCCATTACTATGAGCAAGTTTATCTGTTGATATACAGGAAGCCCAACTACTCAATCCAATAGCTTTAGCTCCATCAGATATGCTTTTTAAGGAGACTCCTGTTGTCTTGGCATGGCAATAGGTAGAAGCCTCGGATAACGAAATTTTCTTGCCATACAGACAGGATATCATTGCTAGACAAGCCACGCCACACTCCATAGAATCCCTTTGTCGAACGACTTTCATCTTACTTCTGTTAAATATTGGTAATATAAATTTGAGATGCTTTTCAAATAATCATTCTTTTTAATTTCTTTCCTTATGTATCTATCACTTAGTGACAAAATGGCAGGATTATAGGTCTCACGATTATAGTTTAGCAAAGCAGAAATTATATGATTATAATATCTTCTTCTGACCTGAAGCATATAAAATTTTACCTGTTTGGCCTTAGAACATGTCAGTTGCTTTTCAGAGAGTCTGTAATGAACCAGTTTTTGGGGGACATTTCCAAATGACATTCCTTGTAAAGCAGAGGACACGAGAAGAGCATAATCTTCGCATAATGGACATTGAGGATTATATAAATGATCTTTCATACAACGACTGACTATTGATGAAGTCCTAAACATCATTACTGGATGGAATACCTGAACACCCCATAACAGGTCTGAGATAATATGGAGGTTATCTGTCGGAGCTGTATAATCAATATTCAAATGACCGAAAGATTCCATAAATGCTCCACTGATATCAACATCTCCATGTTGTTCCATATAGTAAATCTGCTCAGAGAATCGTGATTTATACATGACATCATCTGCATCGACATGGGCAATATATTTTCCAGATGCCTTAGAAATGCCAAGATTTAGCGATTGAATATAATCTTGATGATTTCTATATAACTGAATTCTATTATCGTGATAAGACTCCACGATTTCACAAGACCGATCAGTTGAGCCATCATCGATGATAATAAACTCAAAGTTGTCATGATCCTGAGCCAAGACAGAATCTATACACTGTCCCAGGTACAATTCCTCATTATGCATGGTGAGTACTGCCGAGATGAAAACATTCCTATACTTATTATTTAAGCTCATAACTCTTTGAGTATTAATTTTGAATCATCCCTTGATTGCAATATTTGTATTATATAATCTATGCCTACACATATATTCTGGCAAGCAGAAGGAAGATAATAATAATCTCCACAAAGACCATTAAAAACTCTATCGAAATTTATCCCGACCAGTTCACCACGTTCATTTATCACAGGACTACCTGAATTTCCACTTGTCGTATGACAATTGGTCGTATAATTCACAACAACCAGCTTATCAGAAAACTTTTCACTTTTCAATTTGCAGCCATAATTAGTCCAAGCTTTACAGATTTCACTATCTAAGTACGTACTCCAGCACTGTGTACTAGTCTTTCCATATGAAACCCGTAAAGTACCATTTGTACTAGGCCACTTTATCAAGCCACAATCACGAAGAATAATAAGCATCTTCTCCCTCACCTCATTTAGTTGACCAGCATAAGAAACCAAGCTCGTTCCGACATCAGACTTATATATGGAATCAGTATATTCAAGATATTCCATGGCAGGGTCATTGTTGACAATCCAACTATTTGACAATATATATTTTACCGTATCCTTTTGAACCAAAGAAGAATATCTATATAAACTATCAACATAATCATCTACCCCAATAATACCTTTCTTTATTTCTTGAGGAATGAAAATACTCTTCTTGTTATTAAGATAATTCAACAAGCCCTTAGTAACAGACTTTTCAATCACCCCATCTGACGTTTTGAAAATTCTATCGACCAGAAGATCTAAAATGTCAGAAGTAAACTTATTCTTGTTTTTTACCAGTCCAGCAGAATTTATCAACTGCATCACCTGAATACAATAGCGATAATCATCATCAAACTCCACAAGGGGATTAATTAAACTGATTAATGAGTCGGCTTTATTTCTTAGGTCGTAAAACTCCTTATACTTTTCTATATCTTTTTTACAGAGTAACAAACCACAAGAATCCTCCCGTGCTAATAACCTCCCATGAATCGCGTAACGCAAAACACCAGTAACTCTCCCAAGAATCTTAAGCCTTTCATTATTCAATGAGGACACACTTCCTTCCCAGAGTCTTCTATCTTCAGATGATAATAATTGAAAACATCCACTGACAATATCCATCCTTAAACCTAAGACATCTGCACGTCTTATCTGGCTAAGAAGAAATCTCTCATTCACATCTGCCGAAATCCAATCAGAGGAAGCGCCACGTGGAAATCCCAAAACATAGACATTTTCATTTGGGCCAATCCCGTGTTTACTTATTTTAAGGTGGCATTTAGGGGAGAATGGCAGCGAGTCACCTGCTTTGCTCTCCACATAGGCACGCAGTATTGCAAAATCAGCACTCATGCGTGGCCAATACCAATTGACAGCATCACCACCATATGAAGCCATTGACTGAGGGGGACTATATACTAATCGTATATCTTTTATCACGGTGTATTCGTGCAAAAAATGATTGGCCCCACAGAACTCTCGTTTTATCTCCTGTGTATTACCAACATTGAGAGGCTGGTATCTTAAAAAAATATCCTTTTCCAATTGCTTCCAAGTCTGCCCCATTGACAATCTATGCGCTACTTCAGCGGATACATCAATAGTCCTGACCAGTATCTTAAGATATAAATCCTTTAGTTTTAATTCAGGGACTTTTGAGCCGGCACAAAAGCCATTCTCTATAACATATCCCATCCCTCCACTTTTCATTACAAGAGACCTGATAACATGCATATTGGTCAACACGAGCCCAGTCTTTGAGATAAAACAGCCAGATCCACCTTCGCCAACAGCCACTACGGCATCTTTCAAAGATGATACACTCTCTGAATAAAAACTAAAAAGGGAATCGGACTTTTCTGACTGAAAAGCATGAATGGGCCACATCCCTTCATCTGCTCTTACCTGTAATCCTGTAAATATTGCAAAAATAATCAATAATAGTTTCATTCTGCATTATATGATATGTTATTATTCATTTTAGGAGCAAATTTACATCTTGGATCCGGGAAGTCCCATTTATCAGCGCCATAAGCCTTTATCACATCTGTCCAGCATCGATTTCTATTGGTTCTGAAGCAATCATCAAACAATTTACAAGAACTGCATGGGCTTTGCTTATTAATACATTCCTGTTTCAAATTTAATAATTTATTAGCCTTTGCTGAATTCCAAACTCCAGAAATACTTTCATTTGTTAAGTCTCCGATTATGAAATTTGGATTCCAATACAACTGCTCACATATTGTACACTTACCATCTGGCAAGATGAAGAGATGGTCATTCAGAGCAGAACATTTTGAACCTTTGAATGTGGAACTTCCTCCTTCTGCCGTATAATATGCCTTGTCAATTTCTGTACGTGGGAACACAATAGCAAACCTTGCTTCATTTTTTATGTTGTTCTCCACATATTTAAACAATTTCTCAAGCAGTGGAACGGTAGCTTTAATTGAATTGAAATTGTCCATGGATTTTTGATTTGAGAACATCGCTGTTCTAATCTCCCACGTCTTAACATGTTTTTTATCTTTCAAGAAATCATACAATGCATCTATATTTTCTTCAGTACATGTGGCCTTGGTTAGTACTGTTTCCACTCTATAAGTTATTCCTGCTTTTTCCAATAAACTAACACCCTGCTTTACTTTGGAAATATAGCATGGATTGACATGTAAGGTCTCACTGGCAATATTTGGATCCAAAGTATCTATAGACAACTGAAGTGTTCCTTTAAAACGACTTTCTTTCAGTCCTTTTACAATTCTTGGAGTAATAGGAACCTTTGTCGATATGGAATCTGGACCAAAGCCATTATCCGTCAGCTCACTAAGAACAAGTTCCCAATCCGGATGTAAGAACACTTCACCACCAATCAGGAAAATATTATAAACGCCTATACGCTTAGCCTCCCTGATTATTTGAAAAATCCTATCTGTTGAAAGATGATTTTTCACTTCCGTATGAGTATCAGCATAACAATAACAACATTTTGTCACACATGTATTTGTAAGCATAAATGTCATTAAATAAGGTATTTGGAGTCTTTTTGTAGACAAATCAACATCTCTGGTAAGGGATTTTGGAATATTGAATTCTACAATTTCATTCTTGTCTAAAATACAATCAGATGGAACAAGAATGTTTTTGGGAATTCTTACGATAGAATCGTTAACTTTTATTCTGAATTTTTCTTTTCTTAACCAGGGGGCGAGAATCTCTTTTGCATCTTCCTGCGTTACTCCCATATCAGAGGCTATAACATTAGCAGCTTGCTCCACAGAGCTACCAGCTGAGAACAGTGACAATAATCTAGCATGATAAGGATGAATCAATGATTTTGCAGTATCTGAATCATACTTTTTCATGAATCTAGAATGTAGCAGATACCTGTTACCATCTTTACGAATGATATAATCAGGATTTAAATAATACTTTGTTTCCATAATGAACAATACGGTTCTAATGAACCTAACTTAGTTTAAACGTTTTAACTTTGGAAATGATATACTGCTGGCCGTCAATTCAAACAATTAAAAAATGTATTGAAGTTTTTCGTAACCAACATGTATATCATTTCCCTAAAAGTTTGAGTGCCACTCTAATTTATAGTAGACACAGATTCGTGATTATCTTTCTTTAATTCGTGATAACACATGCGGTTGATACGTTTATACAAATACTTGCAAGAACAACACACTGCTGGGTGTAGCAGTCCTCGTCCAGATCAACATCTTCACCACCTTCAATATTGAATAGTTCTTCTGAAGACAGAATAGGACTTTCGGTTTTCTTTCCAGGGTTCGTAACGTTCATTACTTTCTCTACTTTTTTGTTTTCTTTTTTCATTTTTTTTAATTTAAATTGTTAAACAATATATAGACGATAGAATATCTCTGCGCACAAGCTATTCTGTTGTCTTTTCTATTTATTCGATAATCAAGAACAAATCAGTTATTAATAGTTCGATAATTCTTTTCACTTTTTGAACAGCGGATTCAGTGTCTATTCTAGCACCAATTACGGAAAACATAGCCATAATATCATCGATGCCATAGGCTGATGACTTATCCCGTTTAGACCATTCATACAACAATGCACCAGAGTTTCCTACAAACTTTACATGACTCTCAACACATCCAGTCACTAGTGTTGAAGGGTACATCACACATAGGCCTTTATTCAAAGCCATATTAACATCTGTAATCCGATTCTCAAAGAACACGAGATATGGATTCAATTTAAACCTTAATGACATCAATTCAGAATCCTGCTCAAACTTATATCCATACATGCGCTTAGTAGCAGTTATCTCAAATGATTCATCCATCGTTTTACTTACTTCCTTTACATACAAGGATTTCAAATGATTTAAGCTCGAAGTTGTATTGACTATGAAAACCTTGTTTCCTTTATTTAGTTTCATATTGATTCCTGCTTTAACAAGTTAATAATATGGGCGTAATGCCGGGGATATGAACAATACAATAGTCTAGCCAAGCGGTCGCTCATAATTTCTCTTCGCTTGTTAGATCCTATGTTATGTATGAAACTCACTTCTTTTGGTAATAAGCAAAATAGCGTGAGTTTATACATCTCTGTATTGGGCAGGCTTGGTATAAGACATTCAATTTTTTTTCCACGTCTTTGGGCATATTCATACATCAGATATTGCTCCATGATGGTATTAACACTACTTACTCCACCCGAAAGGCTTGCCAACTTATCCCGGTTTACCTCTAAAAAGCCGTGAACCATAGAGCAATAGTCCTTAAAGAAATTGAGATCATGACCGCCAGTAATACCCATATTTGACTCGCACATGTCGACCAATGACAGGTGGAAAGGAAATGTGAAATTCTTATCACGCATCTCATCCAATAGGTTGATACCCATGGAATAGTTTTTCTCAATATTCTGA
>CADBHI010000052.1 GCA_902794405.1 uncultured Prevotellaceae bacterium | reverse complement strand
CACAGAAATTATAGCTCGACGACCCGTGCTCGCCGCTCTCCCCACCCTTGTAGGGGAGGGGTCGGGGGCGGGGTCAGTATCTTTCCTCGGCGCAGAGGTCGGAATCATTTACCCCGCCTTTCACCCCGCCCCCGACCCCGCCCCTTAGAGGGGTGGGGAGAGGCCGAGCGTGGGCCATCGATCTAAAATTTCTGTGATTTCTGTGTTTTCCGTGTGAGATAGTAATTTCTGTCTGATTTATTGGAGAATTCAAAATAAAGTAGTAACTTTGCACGCAAATTGCGGGGATACCGTGGAACCAGATCAGAAAGTATGAAGAAGATTTTCGTTTTCCTGTTTGTGGCAATGACCACATTCGCATGTCAAGAATCACTTGAGCAGAAAGCTGCCCGCGAGGCAGAGTTGTATACCCGTAAGAACTGTCCTGCACAGATGACGGATAACATCATCATCGACAGCATGACCTTCGAAGCATCTACCCACACCCTACATTATTATTATACGTTGACAGGAGTGGCCGACAGCGCTGGGGTGCTCAATCCCAACGACGCAAGACAGGCGCTGTTGGCAGGTCTGAAAAACACCACTTCGATGGGGGCTTACAAAGAGGCTGGCTATCAGTTTGTATATACTTATCGTTCGCAGAAGAATCCAGAAACCGTTTATTTTGAGACTGTTTTTAGCAAAAAGGACTACGAATAAGTCGCTTTTGTGTTAAAAAATCTTTCAAAATATTGGTGGTTTTAGTTTTTATTTGTATCTTTGAGCGCTAATTTGGGTTATTGTGCCCTTTAGCCACCTGAGCGACCGTTTGACTGATGGTCGATTGCTCTATGCGAGATAAAGAACAAAAATAACTATATAAATGCATTTCAAATGGAATTACGAACCACCAACATCCGACAGAACCGCGGCGGCTAAAGAGCTGGGAGAGAAGATTGGCATGAATCCAATCCTGGCCGACTTGCTGATTCAGCGCGGCATCAAGACGGAGTCGGCGGCCAAACGCTTCTTCCGTCCAATGCTTAACGAACTGATAGACCCCTTCCTGATGAACGATATGGACGTGGCGGTCGACAGGCTGAATGATGCAATGGGGCGCAAAGAGCGTATCATGGTCTATGGCGACTACGACGTTGATGGATGTACGGCGGTAGCTTTGGTGTACAAGTTCCTGCAGCAGTTCTATTCCAACATTGAATATTATATACCTGATCGTTATGAAGAGGGGTATGGTATCAGCAAGAAGGGACTGGACCTTGCAGCGGAACATGATGTGAAACTCATCGTTGTGCTCGATTGCGGCATTAAGGCAATCGACGAAATCTCCTATGCCAACAGTCTTGGCATTGACTTTATTATCTGCGACCACCATGTGCCAGACGAAGAGCTGCCCAAGGCGGTGGCCATTCTCAACCCCAAGCGCGAAGATTCCACTTATCCCTTCAAGCACTTGTGCGGCTGTGGTGTAGGCTTTAAGTTTATGCAGGCTTTTGCCAAGAACAACGGCATTCCTTTCTCACGCCTCATTCCCCTACTCGACTTCTGCGCCATTTCCATCGCTGCCGACATGGTATCGGTAACGGGCGAAAACCGCATTCTGGCCTTCCACGGCCTGAAGCAGCTGAACCAGAACCCCTCGACAGGCATCAAGGCCATTATCGAGATCTGCGGACTGACGGGACGTGAGCTGACCATGACCGACATCGTGTTCAAGATTGGCCCGCGCATCAACGCTTCCGGACGAATGCAAAACGGAACAGAAGCCGTCAACCTGCTTGTTGAGCGCGACTTCAACCGCGCCTTGGCTATGGCCACTCACATCAATGAGTACAACGAGCAGCGTAAGGATGTTGACAAGCAGATGACCGAGGAGGCCAATCAGATTATCGAGAAGTTAGAAAGCCAGAAGCATCACAACTCTATCGTGCTTTACGACGAGAACTGGAAAAAGGGTGTCGTTGGTATTGTGGCTTCCCGCATGACTGAACTCTATTTCCGGCCGACCGTGGTGCTGACCCGTTCCGGCGATCTGGCAACCGGCTCGGCCCGAAGCATTGCCGGCTACGACATCTACGACGCCGTGAAGTCGTGCCGCGACATCTTAGAGAACTTCGGTGGCCACACCTACGCCGTCGGCCTTTCGCTGAGGATTGAGAACATTCCCGAGTTCCGCCGTCGCTTCCAGCAATATGTCAACGAGCACATACTGCCCGAGCAGACGGAGGCTACGCTTGACGTTGAGGAAATGGTTGACTTCAAGGACATTACCAAGAAGCTGCACAACGATCTAAAGAAGTTTGCCCCCCACGGTCCAGACAATCAGAAGCCCTTATTCTGTACACGCAATGTCTACGACTACGGCACGTCAAAGGTGGTAGGACGGCAGCAGGAGCACATCAAACTGGAGTTAGTGGACTCGAAGTCGTCGAACGTCATGAACGGCATCGCCTTCGGACAAAGCGAGGCTGCCCGCTATATCAAGTCAAAGCGTTCGTTCGACATTGTCTACACAATCGAGGAGAATATCTACAAACGTAGCGAGGTACAGTTGCAGATAGAGGACATCAAACCTTCGGAGGATTAGTGGATAGTGGATGGTGGATAGTGGATGGTGGATAGTGGATGGTGGATAGTGGATAGTGGATTATCAATCAATACTTAAGCGCTATTGGGGCTACGACGATTTCCGTGGCATCCAGCGTGAAATCATCGAAAGCATCGGTAGCGGTCACAACACATTGGGACTGATGCCTACAGGCGGCGGAAAGAGCATCACGTTCCAGGTTCCCGCCTTGGCGAAAGAGGGGGTGTGCATTGTCATCACACCACTTATTGCCCTGATGAAAGATCAGGTCTACAACCTGCGGAAACGGGGTATCCGTGCTGCCTCCATTTACAGCGGCATGTCTCACGACGACATTCTGACCACCCTTGAGAACGCCATCTTCGGAGCCATCAAGATTCTCTATGTATCACCTGAACGCCTGTCGTCCGAGCTCTTCCGCGCCAAGCTGCGCCACATGAAAGTGAGTTTCATAACCGTTGATGAAGCGCATTGCATTTCACAATGGGGCTACGACTTCCGCCCGTCATACCTAGAGATTGCCGATATACGCCATGAGCTGCCCGGCATCCCCGTCTTGGCACTCACAGCCACAGCCACCCCAACCGTCGTCAAGGACATCTGCGACAAGCTGAAGAGCCATCTTGATCCGAAAGAAGAGCCCTTCCGCATTTTCCGCATGAGCTTCGCACGGAGCAATTTAGCATATATTGTCCGAGAGGCTGCCGACAAACACGACGAGCTCATCCACATATTAAATAATGTAGAAGGCACGGCCATCGTCTATGTGCGAAGCCGACGACGTACCAAGGAGGTCTCCGACCTGCTTAACGAGAGCGGTATCAGCGCCACCTTCTACCATGCAGGTCTCGACAATACGGTGAAAGACGATCGTCAGAAAGCGTGGCAGAGCGACCAAGTCAGGGTGATGGTGGCTACAAATGCCTTTGGCATGGGCATTGACAAGCCTGACGTCAGGGTTGTCATTCACATTGACTGTCCCGACTCCATAGAAGCATACTTCCAAGAGGCAGGACGAGCCGGGCGCGACGGGCAGAAGTCATACGCTGTGCTACTCTTCAACGACAACGACCAGCGAAAACTGATGAAGCGCATCAGCGACACCTTCCCGGAAAAGGACTATGTCAGGAAGGTCTACGATCATCTGGCCTATTACTACCAAGTGGCCACAGGGTCGGGCTACAATTCCATGTTTGAGTTCAACATTGACGATTTCTGCCACAGATTCCGCCACTTCCCGATACAGGTTCATTCTGCGCTGAAAATCCTCAACCGGGCTGGCTACATCGAATATATCGAGGAGCAGGATACCCAGGCACGGATCATGTTCTGTCTCACACGTGACCAGCTATACCGTCTTAAACACACAGATGCTGACGAGGAGCGCATCATCACTACCCTACTCCGCAACTACGGCGGACTATTTGTAGACTATTGCTTCATCGACGAAGGATTCATCGCCCATGAGACATCGCTCACCAAACCGCAGCTATACCTGACGCTGAAGGGACTGGAGCAGAAGCGGATACTCAACTTCATACCACAGAAGCGAACGCCCTACATTCGCTACATGCAACGTCGCGAGGACTCGGAACACCTACTTTTCCCGCCCGATGTCTACGACCATCTCAAGAAACGCTACGAGGAACGTATTCACGCCATTATAGCATACACAAAAGCAGAAAAGCAATGCCGCAGCCGACTGTTGCTTCACTACTTTGGTGAGGAAGACTCAGACGACTGCGGAATGTGCGATATTTGTCTCAGTAAGAACAAGACTCTTACCAATCGAGAGGCTGAGAAAGAGGCAGAACGCCAGATTCTTCAACTGCTTTCAGACCAACAGTCCCACCACGTCACTCAACTTCGGAAAATACCACTTCCCTATGAACAGATTGAGGAGGCCCTGGAACGACTTTTGCTCGAAGAAGACATCTACCTCGAGGACGGATACTTAATAAGGAGTAAGGAGTAAGGAGTTGGGGAGGTAAAGTAGACTACTTACTCCTCAACTCCTTACTACCTATTACTTGCAAGCAGAGCTTGCAATACTCACCAGCTCGTCAGGACTGAGAAGCTGCTGCTCGCCAGTCTCCATATTCTTCAGCGTCAGCTTGCCCTGACTCATCTCGTTCTCTCCTGCTAATACCACGAAGGGAATCTGCTTGGCATTAGCATAGGCCATCTGCTTCTTCATCTTCGCAGCATCAGGAAACACCTCAGTACGAATGCCAGCCTGACGAGCCTTAGCGGCAACGGGCAGGCAGTAGGCCGTCTCCTTCTCACCAAAGTTGATGAAGAGCAGGCGGGTACCGTTGGTGGCGTCCTTAGGATAGGCGTCGAGGGTGTTGAGCACGTCGTAGATGCGATCCACGCCAAAAGAGATGCCCACTCCCGAGATGCCAGGCATGCCGAAGATACCAGTCAAGTTATCATAGCGGCCCCCACCGGTGATAGAGCCAATCTGCACGTCGAGCGCCTTGACCTCGAAGATGGCGCCCGTGTAGTAGTTCAGGCCGCGGGCCAAGGTGAGGTCGAGCTGGAGCTCGTTATGAAGTGAAGAGTGAAGAGAATCAGTTGCGACAGAGTCGCAACCTGCTGACAAGGTGGAGAGGATATAGCGTATTTCCTCTACCCCCTTCAGGCCGGTCTCGCTGTCCTTCAGCACTTCGGCTATCGTGTTGAGTTTCTCCTCGTTGGTTCCTTCAAGCAGGATGATGGGTTGTAGCTTCTCAATCTGCTCCTCGGTCAGTCCGTCTTCACGCAGTTCAGCGTTGACGTTGTCGATGCCAATCTTATCTAATTTGTCAATGGCAACGGTAATGTCGACTATCTTGTCGGCAGCGCCAATGACCTCGGCAATACCGGAGAGTATCTTGCGGTTGTTGATCTTAATCTGTACGCGAACGCCAAAGCGGGTAAAGACGGTGTCGATAATCTGCATCAACTCCACCTCGTTCAGCAGCGAGTCGGAGCCGACGATATCGCCATCGAACTGCCAGAACTCACGGTAACGCCCCTTTTGCGGACGGTCGGCACGCCACACGGGCTGCATCTGGTAGCGCTTGAAGGGCAACTGGAGTTCATCACGATGCATTACCACGTAACGGGCGAAGGGCACGGTGAGATCGTAACGCAGACCTTTCTCACACATCTTGGCAGCCAGGTGCAGCGAATTGCGCTCCTGCAGCTCTTCGTCAGAAATCTTAGCCAGACAGTCGCCAGAGTTCAGCACCTTGAACAGCAACTTATCTCCCTCTTCGCCATACTTGCCCATCAGCGTTCCGAGAGTTTCCATCGCTGGTGTCTCAATCTGCTGGAAGCCGTAGAGCTGATACACTTCCTTGATGGTATCGAAGATATAGTTACGACGGGCCATCTCCTGTGGGCCGAAGTCGCGTGTTCCTTTGGGAATCGAAGGTTTCTGGGCCATTTACTTACGAACGATTGTTTGTGCACGGTCGGGGCCAATGCTGATGATACAGATAGGTGTCTCAAGCTGTTCCTCGAGGAACTGGATGTAGTCCTGGAATGCCTTCGGGAACTGTTCTTCGCTGGTGAACTGTGTCATATCAGTCTTCCAGCCGGGCAACTCGCGATAGACGGGCTCAATACCGTCCTCGATGTTGTAGGGGAAGTAGTCAATCTCCTGTCCGTTTTGCTTGTAGGCTACACAGGCCTTGATGGTGTCAAAGCCATCGAGCACGTCGCTCTTCATCATGATCAGCTTTGTCACGCCATTCACCATAATCGAGTACTTCAGGGCAACGAGGTCGATCCAACCACAACGGCGCTCACGGCCGGTAACGGCACCATATTCGTGACCGAGATCACGAATCAGCTTACCAGTCTCGTCAAACAGCTCGGTGGGGAAAGGACCAGCTCCGACTCGAGTGCAATAGGCCTTCATGATACCAAACACATCGCCGATCTTGTTGGGACCAATGCCGAGACCCGTGCAGGCTCCAGCACAAATGGTGTTCGACGAGGTGACGAAGGGATAGGAACCGAAGTCGACATCAAGCATCGTACCCTGGGCACCCTCGCAGAGCACAGACTTGCCACTCTTGAGGATGTTGTTGATTTCGTGTTCAGAGTCGACAATGGGGAACTGGCGCAGGTATTCAACACCCTCCAACCACTTCTTCTCAACCTCAGTAATATCGTAATCAAAGTTCAGCGACTTCAGAATAGCCTCGTGACGAGCTTTGGCAGCAGCATACTTCTCCTCGAAGTTCTCGAGTATGTCACCCACACGCAGACCATTACGGCTCACCTTGTCGGTATAGGTCGGACCAATACCCTTGCCGGTGGTACCCACCTTGTTCTTACCTTTCTGGGCCTCGTATGCAGCGTCGAGCACCCGATGAGTAGGCATAATGAGATGAGCCTTCTTCGAGATATGCAGACGGTTCTTCAACTCATGACCGCTGGCCTCCAAAGCCTTGGCTTCGTCCATAAAGAGGTCGGGAGCCAAAACCACGCCGTTGCCAATGATATTCACCTTTCCACCCTGGAAAATTCCAGATGGAATAGAGCGCAACACGTATTTCTGTCCCTCGAACTCCAACGTGTGGCCAGCATTAGGACCACCCTGGAAACGAGCAACAACATCATACTTGGGAGTCAGAACATCGACTACCTTACCTTTTCCTTCATCGCCCCACTGCAATCCGAGCAGGACATCTACTTTACCTTGATTCATTTGTGTGTATCTATTTAGTCTTTTTCTTCGTATTCTTCTGTCGTGTCAACCGTCCTTGGCATGTCGAACAGATTCCATAAATATATAATGTGAAACCGTCCTTGCGGAACCGCTTCAGATGGAGAGAGTCAATAGCATCGGCAATCTCTGGGGAGCGGACTTCAGTTACCTTGCCACAAACCGTACACATCTGATGACAATGGGAGTTATTGTGGTAACAGGCCTCATACTTTGTCGTGCCCTGAAAACGATGACGAATAGCCAGACGAAGCTCCATAAAGAGATTCAACGTATTGTAGAGCGTAGCACGACTCACAGGAAACTTATACTCACCAGTCAACTTCTCGCCCAACTCATCCAGCGTGAAATGACCATTCATGCTGTATACAGCACGTAAAATCGCATAACGCTCAGGCGTCTTGCGATGGTTGTTCATTTCCAGATAACTATCTAAAATCCGCTCAACTGCGGGTATCACACTATTCTTCATCTGACAATAGCTTCATTAAACCGTGCAAAGGTACAAAGAAAAATGGAAAACGACGAGCGTTTAACAACATTTTATTTATATCTTTTCCATTTAACGCGAACCAATGTACAAGAACACCATGCCAAGCAGTACCAGCGCCAGGTCAAAGGCCTTTGCGCGAAGGTTCTTTTCGTGGAAGAACATGGCTCCAAACAAGAAGCTGACGATGACTGAGCCTCGGCGTATCATCGACACAATACTAATCATGGCCGAGGGTAATGACAGAGAGTAGAAGTATAAAAAGTCGGCCATCGACAGGAACAGACTCACCCCTAAGATGGACCACGCCCAATGGAACGGCGTCGTTTCCTTATGTTTCGGCCACCAGAGCAGCATCAACATGCACAACATCATAGCGCATTGGTAGATGTTGTACCACGATTGAACCAGCATGCGATCAAGGCCTACCCCACCCTCGCCGACTGGTGCCATCAGATATTTATCGTAAAGTCCGCTGACGGCTCCTAATGCCGCCGCCCCAACAATCATGTAAATCCAGTGGTCGTGCTTAAAGTCAATACCTTCTTTCTTGCCACTACGGCTCAACAACAGGAACGACACTAACGCCAACAGGACACCTATCCATTGCCAAACGTTCAACCGTTCTCCAAATACCAACAAGGCACCTACAAGTACCATTACCGGACGCGTAGCATTAATAGGGCCAACGATGGTCAACGGCAGATGCTTCATGCCAAAATAGCCCAGCACCCACGAAGAGAGTACAATCACAGCCTTCAGCACTATATACTTATGAACCTCCCATCCGCCCGAGGTCACATGAAAGATGGTGCCGTCAAGCACATCTGACGCGTCACTCAATATAATGAACGGAAGAAATATCAGCGATGAGAACAGCGTATTGAGAAAAAGTACTGGAATGACAGCATTTTCCTTCAATGCCTGCTTTTTAAACGAATCATAGCAACCCAACAGAGCTGCTGACATAAATGCCAATATGAGCCACATCTTTTTACCTTATTTTTCTAATATGTAATATCTTCTAAGAACAGCGCATGGGCAGGCATCGACTCTCCCGCCTCTGTACGTTTTTTTCCTTCAATAATCTTACGGAATTCCTCCATGGACACGCGGCCCCGCCCTACATCAACAAGCGTACCGACAACGGCACGTACCATGTTCCGAAGGAAACGGTTGGCTCGTATCTCGAAGTACCAGGTCGTAGGTGAAGTCTGTTTCCATTCTGCCACAGTCACGCGGCAAAGGGTTGTCTTCACATCGGCATGTGATTTACAGAAAGCGCCAAAATCCTCGTACTCCATCAATAGTTTAGCAGCTTCATTCATCTTATTGAAATCCAATGGATAATGCAGCTCACATGAAGTATTACTTAAAAATGGATTCTTCTCCGTATGGAGGTAATATCTATACATTCGACTTGTAGCTGAGAAGCGAGCATGCAGGTCATCGGCAACGAGTTCGACCTTAGAGACAGCAATATCGCAGGGCAGTAGCTTGTTGAGTTTATACGCTAATTGCTGAACGTCTATTTGACTCTCAAAGTCAAAATGAGCAACCATCATCCGGGCATGTACTCCAGCATCCGTTCTCCCTGCTCCTGTAACGATTATTTCACTACGCAACAACAGCGAAAGGGCATGCTGCAACTTCGCCTGAACCGAATCACCATTAGGCTGGATCTGCCACCCATGATAACGACTGCCGTTGTAGCTGAAAGTTACAAAATATCTCATTACACTACGACTACTTAGGAACAACAGAAACGATTAAGCAGTTCAGTCACAGCCATTACCTCAGCATCGGTCATAGCCTGATGACAGGGAATACTGAGTTCCTCACGATGTATCCGCTCAGTTATGGGCAGCGACATCTGATTCCAGTCGGAATAGCATGCCTGCTGATGAGGTGGTATTGGATAATGAATCACCGTTTCCACATCATGGTCAGACAGGTATTGTTGCAATTCATCACGCTGACCGCACAGAACGGGAAATATATGAAAGACACCCTCCGAAGACTTTGGGAGTATCAAGAGCGGATTCTTCACCTCTTTAATATAATAGGTGGCAATCTGCTGCCTTCGTGCATTGTCTTTGTCGAGATACTTCAGTTTCACACACAACACAGCAGCCTGTAACTCGTCAAGGCGTGAATTGCGGCCAACATAGTCAAACACATATTTATGAGACGAACCATAGTTAGCGAGCGATCGAACCATGTTTGCCAGTTCGCCGTCGTTAGTAGTGACAGCACCCGCATCGCCCATTGCTCCAAGGTTCTTGCCTGGGTAAAAGCTATGAGCAGCAGCATGGCCAAGGGAACCAGTCCTAACTTGTTGAAACAGGCAACCATGCGCCTGAGCATTGTCCTCAATCAATTTGATGTGATGAATATTGCAAATCTCAGCAATACGCTCTGTGTAGGCACAAAAGCCATAAAGATGAACAATCATCACGGCACGAGTACGATTGGTGATAGCCCTCTCAATCAGAGCGTCGTCAATCTGGAATGTATTGATATTTGGCTCTATCAAAACGGGCTTCAAGCCACATTCCGTAATAGCAATAATGCTGGCGATAAAAGTATTAGCAGGGACGATTACCTCGTCACCCTCCTTCATCACGCCCATCTCCATATAAGCCCGGAGTATCAGCGTCAAAGCATCAAGCCCGTTGCCACAACCGATACAATGGCGCGTTCCGATATACTCAGCATATTGTGCCTCGAACCTTTTCGTAGCTTCACCTTTCAGATACCAGCCACTATTCAGCACCTCGTTCAACGCTTCACGAATCTCCGCATCGTACAAATCGTTGATTCTTTTCAGGTCAAGATACTTGATCATAGGTCATACTGATAAATATCGTAACATAGCCCTCGGCCCCCATAGCCTTCCTTCTGAAACACCAGATTCTCATTCAAGCCACTACCGTCCGGATGCTCCGTTGAGCGTCCGAAGTCAAAATAGGGATAATCATGATAGTCTCTGAAAATCTGATCATAAAGAAGATCTATCGCCCCCAGTTTCTTGCCTTCAGGAGTGGCCGAACTATACTGGGCATGAACAACCTGAGGCGAAACATAGAGCACGACACCACCCAGCACTTCACCTTCCCTGACCGCCTGATAAAGTTGGATGTTTTGAGGGAAGCGTCCATGCAGCAGCTCAATTTCCTGCAGCGAGTGGACGGGCTTCACACCATATTTGTTCCAGAGATTATCAGCCAACACTTGCCAGAAGGCCTCATATTGGTCGGAGCGTTCAACAACAACTCCCGCTTTCTGGGCACGAACAATCCCACGGCGACGCACCCGTTCCCATCGCAAGCCTGCAGACAAATAAATATTGGTGGCAAAATCTCTCGCCACGATACGGGCTTTGCATTCATGGAAAAGAGCATAAAGATCCTCCTCAGCCGAAAGACGATGGTAAATCCAGGGGATAGCCTTATAACTGACGTGACGGATTCCCTCACCCCGCAGATAGTCATTCAACTCACGAAACAAATGCATGGTCTGAACAACCGTCAGACGGGGACTCATCACCAAGCCGCCATAGGTAAGACCATTATGCGAGCAGAGGGTATCGCCCGATACATGGGCAGGCAATACCGCCAACAACTGACTACCCACATAGAACATCAGAGAATGGTCACAGAAACGGTCGGAATGATAATCCATATACCGACGGTCGAAGAGAAAGACACCATTCTTCGACTCGGCCACAAACCGATTCCATTCATCAGCAGACTGGGGCGTATATCGTCTTATTTCGAACATCCGATGTAATTTAGGAATTCGTCGTAATCGTAGATATAATCATCCTCGTCAAAATGCTCTGATGCCAACACCAGGCATACAGCTCCAGATGAGAAATCATCAAGCGTACGCCAGGTGTTGGTATCAATCAGCAGTCCTTGCCAAGGATGGTTCAACAACACCGTCTTACGCTCGTGGCCGTTGTCGAGTGTAACGTGGAAGGAACCGCTAAGGGCGATGACGAATTGCTTCAGACGCTTGTGCGCATGACCACCACGGCTTTCTCCACCCGGCACGTCATAAACCCAGTAGGCACGCTTGATATCAAAGGGCACCATCGTCTGAGCCTCAGCAACTGTCAGGTTGCCTCGAGGATCGGTAATCCTTGGAAGCTCAATCAGCTTAATGTCTAAGGTTGGCATAGGGGTCAGTTCCGAGAATGGTCTTGGCCAGACGCTTGGCCTTATTACGCAAGGCGGTCACATCATCACCAATCTCACCATAGCAGAGTACAACACCCATACGACGGCCCTTATGTGCTTCAGGCTTACCGAAGATACGGATACGTGTACGGTCTTCATTCAAGGCGTCTACGAAATTATAGTCGAGCAACGAACGGTCTACAGGAGCCGATGCCTCCTGTGGAGACAGGATCACAGCTGAAGCTCCAGCATGCTCCAGATGGATGCCAGCGATAGGCAGTCCCATAACGGCGCGGAAATGCAACTCGAACTCCGAGAGGTTGGTAGTATGACCAAGCGTCACCATACCCGTATCGTGTGGACGTGGTGAGAGTTCTGAGAAAATAACCTCGCCCTGCTTCGTCAGGAAGAACTCCACGCCCCAGATACCAGCACCCGTCAGGGCCTTCGTCACCTTGTCGGCCATCATCTGAGCCTGCTTCAAAGCCTCGTCGGAAATCTTGTAAGGCTGCCACGACTCACGATAGTCGCCACCTTTCTGTACATGACCGATAGGCGGGCAGAACAGCGTCGGCCATCCATGCTGCTGGGTAACGGTAAGCAGAGTGAATTCGGAGTCGAAATCGATGAACTCCTCGATGATGACTTCCTTCACATCGCCACGCGAACCCTCCATTGCCTCACGAAATGCCTGTTCCAGCTCGCCTTCGTTGTAGACGTAGCTCTGACCGTGGCCGGAAGACGACATCAACGGCTTGACCACACAGGGGAAGCCAATCTCGTCGGCAGCAGTCTTAAACTCGTCGAAGGTCTTGGCATAGAAATACTTTGCCGTACGCAAGCCTAACTCCTTGGAAGCCAAGTCACGGATGGCGCGGCGGTTCATTGTGTAGTTGACGGCACGGGCCGAGGGAACGACCTGAATGCCCTGCTCCTCAAACTGAAAGAGGCGCTCTGTGCGGATGGCCTCAATCTCAGGCACAATGATGTCGGGTTGGTGTTTCTTCACCACCGCCTCCAAGGCATCACCATCAAGCATGTTAAACACTTCGCGCTCATCGGCCACCTGCATGGCCGGCGCATTGTCATAACGGTCGCAGGCAATGACATACTGGCCTGCACGCATGGCAGCTATTACAAACTCCTTGCCCAGTTCTCCTGAGCCTAATAACAGAATCTTTTTCATAAAAGGCCTCCCCAAGCCCCTCCCAAGGAGGGGGTGTTTGATTACATATTAATTATTGACTATATTATAATTGACATTTTTGCTTTCAGAGTCTTTTTCATCGCCTACCAAGTATCTAAACATCCCTCCCTTGGGGAGGGCTTGGGTAGGCTTATCCATACATCTTCTCGTAATACTTCTGATAATCGCCTGAGGTAACGTTGTCGAGCCACTCCTGGTTGTCGAGGTACCAACGAACGGTTTTCTCGATACCCTCTTCAAACTGGAGCGAGGGTTCCCATCCGAGTTCCCTTTGCAGCTTCGTCGAGTCGATGGCATAGCGGAGGTCGTGACCAGCACGGTCGGTAACAAAGGTGATGAGATCCATATCCTCACCATCCTTGCGACCCAACAGACGGTCAACGGTCTTGATAACCACCTTGATGATGTCGATATTCTTCCACTCGTTGAAGCCGCCGATGTTGTAGGTCTCGGCAATCTTGCCCTCATGGAAGATGAGGTCGATGGCACGGGCGTGGTCTTCAACAAAGAGCCAGTCGCGCACGTTCTCACCCTTGCCGTAGACGGGCAGCGGCTTACGGTGGCGGATGTTGTTGATAAACAGCGGTATCAGCTTCTCAGGGAACTGATAGGGGCCGTAGTTGTTCGAACAGTTGGTCACGACCACTGGCATACCATAAGTGTCATGATAGGCACGGACAAAGTGGTCGCTCGAGGCCTTGGCAGCCGAGTACGGAGAGTGTGGGTTGTACTTCGTGGTCTCCAAGAAGAACTTGTCACCATAGGCCAGATGGTGCTCTGCAGACGATGCCGTTGTGGTGAACGGCGGCTCAATGCCTTCAGGATGGGTCAGTTCCAAAGCGCCGTAGACCTCGTCAGTAGAGATGTGGTAGAAGCGTTTGCCTTCATACTTCTCAGGCAGGCTTTCCCAATAGAGCTTTGCAGCCTGAAGCAACGAGAGTGTTCCCATCACGTTGGTCTTGGCAAATGTGAAGGGGTCTTTGATGCTACGGTCAACGTGGCTCTCAGCAGCTAAGTGGATAATACCGTCGACCTTCTTGTCCTGCATCAGCTGATAGAAAGCGTCAAAGTCGCAGATGTCCATCTTCACAAACTCATAGTTGGGTTTGTCTTCTATGTCCTTGAGATTAGCCAGATTACCAGCATAAGTCAGCTTGTCGAGATTAATAATGTGGTAGTCGGGATACTTGTTCACAAACAGACGCACTACATGGCTTCCAATAAAACCTGCGCCTCCAGTAATTACAATCGTTCTTTTCATATTTCTCTCATATTATTGTTTCCTAATGTTATAACTTCACAATCGGTAAATTTATTGCCTTCGATGGTTAATCTTATCAACGTGCGCTCCTTGTGCCAGCCTTGGAGTCCGGCGGCTCCTGGATTGATGTGCAACAGATTGAGGGTCTTGTCGTACTTCACCTTTAGTATATGGCTGTGTCCGGCAATAAACAATTGCGGAGGATTCGCATAGAGCGTGGAGCGGATTGAGGCATCGTAGTTGCCCGGATAACCGCCAATATGCTTGATCAGCACGTCTACGTCCTCGCACTTGAAGCGGTTCAGTTCACGATACATCAGTCGCAGGTCGCCACCGTCGCAGTTGCCACAGACAGCACGGAAAGGTCTGAAGGCTGCTAATTTCTCGGCCACTTCAACGCTTCCGATATCGCCAGCATGCCATATTTCGTCGCAGGGTTCAAAGTATTTCAGGTACTTCTCGTCCCAGTAGCTGTGAGTGTCGCTCAGTATGCCAATTTTCTTCATATTTCAAAGCGTTTGTGTATGAATTCGGCAATAAGCTTGGCCGTCTGGTCAGTCCCAAGCAGGCTGGAGTCGACGCAGAGGTCATAGCTGGCAGCATGTCCCCACTTCTTGCCTGTATAATAGTTGTAATAGGAGGCGCGGCGGTTCTCAACCTGCTGAATACGCTTGACGGCTTCTTCGTAGCTCACATTCTTCTCCTGCATAAAGAGCTTGGCGCGAGCCTCCATGGATGCCGTGACAAATATGTTGACCACACGGGGGAAATCACGCAGCACATAGTCGGCACAGCGTCCAACAAAGACACACGACGACTCCTGAGCCGCCTTGATAATGGCATCACTTTGGAATTTGAACAGGCTCTCCTGCGAAAAATTATTCTGGTAGAAGTTATCACTACCTATGCTGCCCCTCGACAAATTGAAGAAAGAGCGGAAAAAACCCTTACGTTCGTCACTACGCTTGAAGAATTCTTCTGAAAAGCCACTTTCACGAGCTGCCAAGTTGAGCAGCTCACGGTCGTAGTACTTGGCGTGAAACTCATCAGCCAGCAAGCGGCCTATCTCCAAGCCGCCAGCACACACCTGCCGTCCTACATTGATGATGATATGATTACTTTCCATAAGTCTTGAATTTTCTGAGATACCACAGCAGCAACGGCCACGTCATGGCGAACGACCCGAAATCGCTCACGGGCATAGAGTACCACACTCCGTCCAACTGCCACCACATCGGCAACAGGTAAGCCAACGGGAGTAGCATAAAGAGCTGACGCGTGAGCGACAGGAAGATGCTGATTTTCACCTTGCCAATACATTGGAAGAAATTGGTGATGACTGCCTGAGAGGCAATAATGGGGAATACAAGCATATCAAGCCTGATGCCTCGTGCCGAGAGTTCGAGAAGCGTTGCATCGGTTGTAAAGATACGGGCAATCTGGTATGGGAACAACATGGCAAGCAACCAGCCCACTAAAAGGATGGCCGTAGCCACGCTGATGGCCTGCCACAGGCAACGTAACATTCGGTCGAACTTTTGGGCACCGTAATTATAGCCCACGATAGGCTGCATACCCTGGGTGACACCCATCACAAACATGAAGAATACCATCGCCATAGAGTTGGCAATCGAGTAGGCGCCAACAGCCATATCGCCACCATAGCGCACGAACTGGTTATTCATGAAGATGACGATGACGCACGAGGTGGTCTGCATCAAGAAGGGCGACACGCCAATGGCCATGATATTACGCACAAGATCTGCCTTCAGCCGATAGATGCCACGCTTCAGGTGGAGCAGCTCACGCTTGTCCGAAAAAAGCCACATCTGCCAGCAAAGGGCCATCGACTGCGACGTGATCGTAGCCAGCGCCGCCCCTCGGATGCCCCATCGGAGCCACCACACGAAGGCCACCACCAGCACTATGTTCATACCTACGGTGAAGAGCGTGGCATACATGGCATGACGCGGCTTACCGGCAGCCCTCAGCACGGCATTCATGCCGAAATACATGTGGGTAATCATGTTGCCCAACAGAATGACAATCATGAACTCACGGGCATAAGGCAGCGTCACGTCAGAAGCGCCAAAGAAGCGGAGAATAGGATTGAGAAACACCAGGCAAACCACCATGAAGAGGAATCCCACCACTAAGTTCAGCGTCACGGTGTTGCCTAACAGGTTCTCAGCCGTCTTATAGTCTTTCTGCCCTAACTTCACGCTGATGCACGTCGAGGCACCCACGCCGACGGCAGCACCAAAGGCTGCGCTCAGATTCATAAACGGGAAGGTGATGCCCAAGCCGGCAATGGCCTCTGGTCCTACCACCTGTCCTATCATGGCGCGGTCGATGATATTATACAGACTCGAAGCCGTCATAGCCACAATAGCCGGAAGAGCATACTGCCACAGCAGACGTCCCACCGGTTTGGTGCCCAGCTCGAGTGTTGCTTTCATATTATCCATATTCAACGTGCAAAATTACATTTTTTTCTCGATACAGCCAAATTTCTTTTGGTTTTTCGCTCACTAATTCGTACCTTTGCACCGTGATACGCATTTTTACCATACTGCTAACCCTGATACTGACCCTTAACGGCCAAGCTGCTACCAAGAAAGAATATCCTGGGGGCAAACTATACATGTACCGTATCTCGCTCAATGACAAGCTCAATTCACCCTACACACTCGACAACCCCACCCAATGGCTCTCCCAGAAGTCTATCCAACGCCGACAAAGGCAAGGACTTCAGCTCGACTCCACCGACCTTCCTGTCTCACCTCTTTATCTCAAGACTATCAATGCCATCAAGGGCATTGCCATCGTTGGCAAAAGCCGATGGAACAATACCGTTGTCATTCGCACTTCCGACACGTTGACACTCAGGCCGCTACGTCAGCTGCCCTTTGTCAGGAAAGCGGAATTGGTGTGGATATCGCCCGACTCCATTGAGATAGAACAGTCGAAACATAAAGTCCACGAAAAGTTCAATCCCTGGGATTCCTTGATTAACGAACCCTACGGCCACAGCTGGGAACAGATTGAGACCCTCAATGGCCACCGCCTTCACGACATCGGACTGCGCGGCCAGAACATGACCATCGCCATTCTCGATGGCGGTTTCCTCAACGCCAACGTCATTCCTGCACTCAGAAGTACCAGGATTGAGGGTTACCGCAATCTGATTTGGCATAATCCGAAGCTGTTATCTTACCAGTCTGTCGGCAATGCCGACGAACTGCTTTTCATGCAAAACGATCATGGCACCAGAGTGCTTTCGGCCATGTCGGCCGACACCCCATACGTATTGGTTGGCACTGCTCCCAAGGCCAGCTATTGGCTGTTAGGCTGCGAAGACATGACCACAGAACAGCCCGTCGAAGAGGACTACTGGGCGATGGCGGCCGAAGTGGCCGACTCTGCTGGTGCCGACATCATCAACAGCAGCTTAGGCTATCACGGCTACGATGCGCCTCACCGCAGCCTGCAGCTGAGCGACCTTGACGGACGCACCACCCTGATTAGCCGAACGGCCTCCATGCTATCCTCCAAAGGCATCATACTGGTCAGTTCAGCCGGAAACACAGGCATGGGCCCTTGGAAGAAAATCTGCGTGCCAGCCGACGCCCACGAAATACTGACTGTTGGAGCCATCAACGCCCAAGGCGACAATGCGCCCTTCTCGGCCGTAGGACCATCGCAGGACGGACGCATCAAGCCCGATGTTACGGCCATTGGCTCACCTGCGGCCCTCATTGGCGGCAGCGGCGCAGTAGTCCGCGATATGGGCACTTCTTTCTCGGCACCAATTGTCTGTGGTCTCGTAGCTTGCTTATGGCAGGCATTCCCCAACAAGAGCGCCATCGACATCATCAACTTAGTACGGAAAAGCGCCAACAACAACCACGCTCCTGACAATGTCTACGGCTATGGAAAGCCTGATTTCTGGAAAGCGTATATGATTGGGAAACTGGAAGAAGGAGAAAGCAATGAGGAATGACAGACTGACCCTACTCGAGCTCAACGGCCTTGTACGTGAGCTGATTGAGACTGCTATGCCCGATGAATATTGGGTGGAGGCCGAGCTGTCGGAGTGTCGCGAGAGTCGCGGACATTGCTACATGGAACTCATCCAGCGCGACGAACGTGCTGCCACCCCTGTAGCCCGTGCCTCAGCCAAATGCTGGGCTTCGAAATGGATGCTCGTGCGCCCCTACTTCGAGCGCACTACAGGCCAGCAGCTCAGGGCAGGCATGAAGGTGCTGCTGCGCGTCTATCCGCAGTTCCATGAGGCCTACGGATTCTCATGGATAGTGACAGACATCGACCCAACCTACACCCTCGGCGACCAGGCTCGTCGACGCCAAGAGATCATCCGTCAGCTGAAGGAGGAAGGCGTATTTGACCTCCAACGCGAACTGAGCCTGCCCCTGTTCTGTCTCAACATTGCCGTCGTCAGCAGCCAGACCGCAGCCGGCTATGGTGACTTTGCTGCCCAGTTGGCCGACTCACCCTTTGCCTTCCATTCCGAGCTCTTCCCAGCTATCATGCAGGGCGAAGGTGTGGAACAAAGCATCATCGACGCCCTCAACCGTATTTATAGTGCACCATCCACTATGCATGGTCATTTCGATTGCGTCGTCATCATCCGCGGCGGTGGAGCCACCAGCGATATGTCGGGCTTCGACACGCTGGCGCTGGCCGAGAACGTAGCCAACTTCCCCATACCTATTATTACAGGTATTGGCCACGACCGCGACGAAAGTATACTCGACATGGTGAGCCACCAGCGTGTGAAAACCCCTACGGCGGCAGCAGCCTTCCTCATTGACCACGCACAGACCGTGCTCGACAGTCTCGGCGACGCCCAGAACCGCATCAGCCGACACGCCCTGCAAAAACTATCCACCTTCCACAATCAGCTATCCACCATCCAAGAAACTCTCCCACGACTCTTCTCGGTTGTCAGGACACGTCAGGAAGCTCGACTCGACCAGCTTTACAGCCACATGGCCCATTATGTTCAGCAGAAGCTCATCAGCCGTCAGTCTTCCATCGTCAGTCTGCAAGAGCGCATCCCAATGCTCCTCGACCGTCGCCTGCAGACAGAAAGCCACAGGCTGGAACTGCTTGCTGAAAAGCTCAAAGTCCTCGACCCCGCCCTGCTCCTGAAGCGTGGCTACAGCATCACCCTGAAGGACGGCGTTGCCGTACGCAATCCTAAGACCCTCAAACCAGGCGACCAGATAGAGACTCGTCTCGATAAAGGAACAATCAAATCTACCGTTATATGAAACAGGAAATCAAATACGAAGCCGCCTTTGCAGAGCTTCAGTCCATTGTCCGCCGCATGGAAAACGACGAGCTCGACATCGACCAGATGTCAGAACAGCTCAAGCGTGCCCAACAGCTCATCAAAATCTGCAAGGACAAACTGACCAAGACTGACGAGGAAATCAAGAAAATACTTGCAGAAGAATAATTTCCCTCAAACCCTCACTTCCCTCAGTTCCCTCAACCTGAGGGAAAAGAGTTGGAGTACGTAGGAATGGTACTTTCCGAAGATTCTTTTAATTTCCCTCAGGTTGAGGGAACTGAGGGAAGTGAGGGAAACACCATCTGACAATCAAGATTCGAAAGTCAAATTCGCAAGACCGAAAGGTCAGTTTGGCATGCTAACTCTATGACTTAAGCGTGCTAACTCTATGACTTAGTCATGCTAAGTCATAGAGTTAGTAGTACTAATTAGTTATACAACAAGACACCCTTCTGTGTTTGGTTTGACTTCAGGTTACGGATTTGAGGGCGGGATGCTTTGTACGGTTACAAATGCTGTCATGCCTGGCGATAGATGCGGGTGGGGCTGTAGCGTGGCCTCCACGTGTACCATGCCATTGTCGTCAACCGGACCGACGGCTGAAATCGTAGCAGGATGCTGCTCTGAGGGGAATGCGACAGTAGTGACGGTGAGAATGGCGCCATCCCAATATCTCGGCACTTCATTTTCGAGCACGTCAAAACTGACCTTCAGATGCTCTATATCCACTATCGTGAAAAGGGCTTCACCAGGCTGGGCCATACCATAGAGCGTGTTCTGGATTTTTATGACATATCCAGAAATGGGGGCGGTAATGGTACAATAGCCATTTTCTTGATGTTTTCCGGAGCTGCATCCAGGTTGTCGTGCTTATAGCCCTGCCCCATCAGAATGGCCTGATATTGGAAATCGGCTCTCTCGAGTTTAGCACGGCTGTGGGCAATCTTCTCACGAATGGCAACGTCGCTAAGCCTTGCTACGACCTGGCCTTTCTTGACTTCCTGTCCAACATTCTCTATGGCGAACATGACGATCTGTTCTGAGATACGGCTATAGACAGGCACCTCACGCATCGACTCTATCTTTCCCTTGTTAGCGGTTGAAAGACTCGGACTATCCTGACGTGACGAGGGCTTTGTCGATTGCACAGCCAGCGTATCGGCCTGCTGAGGAGCGGATTTCACGTCGCTTTTCGACTGACAGGCAACGAAAAGCGAAAAAAGCATGGCGAAAAGTGAAAAACTGATATACTTATTCATAATTGATGAGTGTTTGCAGATGATAGTGGTTTACCCAGAATTCTTCCAAGGCAGCCAGATAGTTGGTGTAAGCTGAAGCCCATCGCGACTCTGCCAGCGTAAAGGTGTTGATGTCGCAGAGGCCATTGGCATAGTTGACAGCCGTTTCGTTGTACGCCTCTTCAGCCAGATTGATGGTCTGTTGGGTGCTGGTCAGCCTGTTCCTGCTGGATTCCAGCTTTTGCAGGGTCACGGCAGCGTCTTCTGCCAACAGGCGCTCTACCTCCTGGGATGCCAATTCCTGACGATTCACCCAAGCAGTAGCTTTCTCATGACGCTTCTTGGCTGCACCATGATCCATCAACGGTATCGTAAGCTGCACGGCGCCTAAAGCATACAATTGCTGGTCCTTGTAGGCATTGCCGAGTGTTGTGTTGACTTGTTGCATTCCCAGATTGATGTCAAGTCCGACGTTGATGCCCCGCTCCTTGCGCGCCTTGTATTCCTGATGGCGTGCTTCGGTCAGCTCTGTCAACTGGTGCTGGTAGGCTGGACTGTTAGACAAGGCAAGCTTTATGACCTCCTCTGACGTATAGTGAGTGAAAGGGGGCATGTCGGGTATGCCCAGTAGTGGCAAGTCGGCAGGTAGAGACTTGATGCGCAGCAGGGACGCCAGCTCCGTCCTTGCCTTCAACTCATCCTGGCGCGCCACTTCCAGCAGGTTGGCGGCATTCTGCTGCTGCACCTCTATAGAGTGTAGCTCAGCCAGAGAGACGATGGCAATGGTATTTTTCTCGCGGGCAATGGCCAGCAACGTGTCATTCAAAAGCATTTCTTCCATACGCATCTGCACCACCCGTTGCTGACAGGCCAAACGGAAATAGCGCACGGCTGCCTCTTCAGCAAGACGTCGCAGGTCGTACTCATGTTGGCAACGTGCAGCCTTCTGCCGCTGGTCTTCTTCCCTTTTCTCCCAACGGAAGGGATTGTAGCCCAGCAGGGTATTAGTATAGCCAGCCATCACGGGACTGGCCACATACTGGCGTGGGTATCCTGAGGCTTCTTCACGGAAGAACTCACTCCAGATAGCCTGCGTGCCAATGTAGGCCTCACCACCGAAGGGCAGCACTTTCTGACTGAGCCTCAACTGGGCGGAAGTAGAGAAAATGTCATAGTTGCGCAAGTAGACGTAGTCGCGGCTGGGGTCGCTGACGATGCGCGAATAATTGGGCACTACCTTCAACAACAGTTGCGGTTTGCGCAAAGCCTCGAAAGCCTCGTAGGAGGCCTGCTGGCTATGATATTCCTCCTGGCTCTGGAAGGCGACTATGGCACTATCCTGAGATAGGCGTATCACCTCGTCCAAAGTCAGCTGTACCTGTCCCTGACTTCTCATGGGAAGCAGACTGAGGAATGCCAAGCCTGTCAGTAGGCGTAATTCTATTTTATTCTTCATATCCTTCAATATTTTTATGCATCAGGGAAATAGCCCTGAGCCTTGAGTTCTTCGAAGTTGCCCTCGGCAGCCACGCGGCCATCCTTCAGCACGATAATGCGGTTACATTGCTGGATAGTGCTCAGGCGGTGGGCAATGACGATACGCGTACATTTCAGTTTGGCCAGGTTTTCGACTACGATGTGCTGGCTGATGTTGTCAAGTGCTGAAGTAGCCTCGTCGAGGAAGAGCACCTTGGGCTTTCTTACCAATGCACGGGCTATCAGTATTCGCTGCCGCTGTCCGCCCGACACGCCTTTTCCATCGGTAGTGATTTGCGTGTCCATGCCTAACGGGAACTTGCGGATGTCACCCTCAAGTGCAGCCATGCGTGCAGCCTCCCAGGCATCCTCGTCGGTCAGCAATGGATCGTTGAAGATGATGTTGTCGCGGATGGTGCCCTCAATGAGTTGGCCATCCTGCATGCAGATGCCAATGCAATACTGTCGCAGGCTGCGCAGGTTAACGTTGCTGATGTCGAACTGGTCGTAGAAAATGGAACCCGCCAGCGGCTTCTCCAAGCCCATCATCAAGCGCATCAGGGTACTCTTGCCACAGCCTGAACTGCCGACAAGTGCCACATAGTCGCCACTATTGATGGTCAGGTTCAACCCATCGAAGAGCAGAGGCATGTCATCGGCATAGCGGAACTTCAAGCCACGAATCTCTATCCGACCGGTTATATCCCTTACTACTTCGAAGCCCGCCTTTATTTCTGGCTCGGCAGCGATGATAGGCCTGCAAAGCTCTGTCTCAGGCAGCATTCGTGCCACCAACTTTGCGATACGCTGTAACTGAGACACGGCCTGTGTAACAATTCCAAGAACAGCGCAATAGGCGACATAGTCGGAAAGTCCAAGTCCATAGTACCAGGCCGCCCCCATGGTCACGATCATCGGCAGGAACCTGACGCAATAGCTAATGCTGGACATATACATACTGGCCAGAGGCTGGCGGCTGCCGTACATCTCTGTGGGTTCGTAGGCCTTCGCCCATTGATGGAATACCCGAAACTCGGCTCCGGTGGTCTTGATCTTCTGAATGCCTGAGAACAGGGAGAACATCAAACCTACAAGCTTTGAAGAGCTGGGATTCACATTCCGCTGTACCTTATTAGTATAGTAGGCCTCAATTAAGATCGAGCCGATTTGTATGGCGATGACAATGAGTCCGGTGTAGAGCAGCGGACCGCCATAGATGAAGAACTGCACGAACATGATACCAGAGAACAGAAAGGTCAGTATGGCAGACAGGAAGTCGGCGGTCAGGCTGGAGCTAATGCGCGACAACGACAATAGGCGGTTGGAGAGATCGCCAGGTGAGAAATGCTTTGCAAAAGATGCCGGCAACAGTAGCAGTCGCGACATCAGAGCCGTCTGCAGGGCATATTCCACCTTGTCCTTGATACGCACCACCACCAAGTTGCGCGCAACCTGCACCATAGCCAGGCCGACGGAAGTACAGACGAGCAGGGTGGCAATGGGTATAAGCTGAGTGACATCGCCCGAAGGGATGACCTCCGAGAAGATCATCTTGCACACATAAGGCATGAACATGGTCAGCAGTATGATACTGACACAGGCTACCAAGCTGTAGATGAAGTCATACTTACAGAGGCGGTTCAAGCCATAGCGCAGGATTTCCTTGACGGTCAGTTCTCCGTCTGAGAAAGGCTCACAGGCAATTACAGCCTCCTTCTTCAGCCATCGGGCACTTTTGCTTGCCCTCATGCTCTCGCCAGTCTTAGGGTGGATGAAGCTATAGTCCGTGAAGCCGGGTAGAAGCAGCACGGGAGTGTCGTCAGCGGCCAAAAATCCTAACATACGGCCTGTACAGCGCGACCACCAGCCGTCACTCAGGGTAATATGCCGGAAGAAGATATTGTATTTCTCAAACAGCACCTCTATTTCCTTAATGTCCGATGGCAACTCCACGTTAGACTCCAACTGCTTCCAGAGCTTCCTGTCGATCATGGAACGCAGGATGTCGAGCGTTTTCCTCATAGCCTCACGGTCGCCATCTATGCGCCGGGCTAACTGCTGAAGGTATGGATCTGTTATCATCGTGTCAGGCAAATTTTAAGAGATTACTATACAGACCATCTTTCTGTCGCAGTTCGTCGTGGGTTCCATGCATGGTGACGCGCCCTTGTTCAACCACGTAAATCTGGTCGCACTCGTGGATGGTCTCCAGTCGGTGGGCAATCATGATCATGGTCATCCCTTTGTCATAGAGATTCTTCATCACCTTGGCCTCCGTCTGGGGGTCGAGTGCCGAGGTGCCTTCGTCCATCAGCAGGATGGTGGGCTCCTTGGCGAGCGCGGTGGCTATCTCGATGCGCTGTCGCTGTCCGCCGCTGAAGTTCTTTCCGCGCTCAGCAATGACTCCCTGATAAGCACCCGGACGTTCCATGATTTCGTAATGTATCTGTGCATCGTTGCAGGCCTGCATCATGGTGGTATCTTCTATCGACTCGTCCCACATCTTGACGTTGTCGGAAATAGTACCCTCAAAGAGCGTTACATCCTGATTGACCACAGAGATAGAGTTGACAAAGGTCATGCGATCGATGGCCTTGCGCGGCTTACCGTCGAACAGCACCTCGCCTTCCCAGGGCTCATAGAGTCCTGACACTAAGCTCAGTACCGTGCTCTTGCCACAACCGGAAGGGCCTACGAGGGCAATGCGCTCACCAGCCTTGATCTTCATGGAGAAATGATTTAAGATGGGTGGCAGGCTACGGTCGTAGCCGAAAGTGACATCACGCAGTTCTATGTCGCCAGTCAGCTTTGCTGTATCGGGCAAATCATCGCCCTCAGGCAATCGCAGCTCAGGGCATTCCTTGCCACAGTCGTCCACTTCCTTGATGCGCTCGATGGTCGAGCCAAGCCTCATGATAATCTGTACGGCATCAATAGCCGCGTTAATGGGATAAACAGAGCCGTTAATCAGTCCTTGCGAGGCCAAGAGCATACCGGGTGTCATATCGCCCTGTAGGATAAACCATGTTCCCAGACACATGATGACACTATTAGTAAGTTGCAGCACCAAAACCGGTAGTGCACTTAAATACACGGAGCTGGTAGTAGTAGTGGCGCGGGCATTCATGGCCTGCGCATACACCTTCTCCCATTGCGCATAGAAATACTGTTCACCTCCCAGCGACTTGATGGTCTCCAGGTTGCTCATGCCCGTCATCGTAACGTTCTGTAGCCGCGCCTCCGTCACCTCCAAGTCCATGGAGATCTTCTTCTGCAGCTTGCTGGTGGACCGCATCACAAAGACGAGCAACAGGACGGAGAAGATGCCCAACATTCCTAATTTCCAGTTGAAAAGTAAAACAAGAGTACAGCAAAGAACCGGAGCGATAATAGCACTTATACTGGGCAGCGTGAAATCAATCCTGATGATAGTTCTGGGAATCGTCATATTGCGAGCTACCAGCTCGCCAGGGCTAAACCGGCTGATGAGCGTCATCGGTAGCCTCAATACCGTCCACAGATAGTTAGACGATGTAGAAACATTGATTTTTACCTGGTTTTTCCGACGTAATACAGCGAATGCTATCCAGACCGACAATTCAACCAAGAACATCATGATATAGATGGCCATCAGCGGGGTAAACCATTCCGGGTTCTTGTGTGTGATGATACTATCGGTATAGACTTGCTGAAAGAGTGACGGGAACAAATGGAATATGGTATCGATGAAATAAAGCACAATACCGTTGAGAGCAAATATCATATTGCCCTTCAGAAAATATCTGAAAGCTGATATCAGCGGCAGTTTAGATTTCTTGCCTTTGGCCTGCTCTGTCTTCATTCAAACTTCTGCTTTAGGTTACGAAATCGTGTACGGCTGGCCTCGAACAGATACTGGAACATGCTGAGGCGGCGGGTCTCGGTGAGCACAGAGCAGTAGGTACCGAAGTCCATGCTCACATCGTCGGGCTGGCCAAATGACCAGTCATAGCTCGTGGGGTCTGCCGGGTCTCGCTGTAAGTCGATAATAACCTCATAGACTATCTTGTCGCCATCGCCCAATAACTGCTGAACCAGGTTGTCGGATTTCAGCGTCTGGCGTACATCGACGGCATTGGCAGGATAGCGTACCACCTGAGTGATACGGCCTCTCACATAGCCTATCTCGTCACGCTTCTCGTCAGCAGGCCATACCTGAGCCTCCATGCCTATGCGCAAATCGCGCTGGGCATCATTGTCTGCGTATGCGATGAGTTTGGCGCGATGTGACTCCTGGTTGCCAGTACCGGCGTCAACGACGCTGATGATAGGATCGAAAGCCTCGAATGGCTCATTGTCGGTCTTAGAATGAATCACCAGACCGCTG
>CADBHI010000051.1 GCA_902794405.1 uncultured Prevotellaceae bacterium | reverse complement strand
TGCAAGTATGGCATCTCCAATACATAGGGTTTATTATACGATGGATGGAAAATGCCCAAGCGTAACTTACTCACTGTAATACCATAATTCTTTTCCAAGATGTATTTATACAAACTTAATTGCAGAGCATAGTGATAATATGGGCTGTCGTCAAGGTTTTCTATTGGTGGCAAAGCCTTCTCACCATATAGGCTGTTTTTTATGGGCAGTCCGTTCTTTGCAATCAGCTTGTCACTTCTCTTCCAATCATAGATGATATATTCCCCATTCTGGTAGTCCACAAAATCAGTCGTACACAGCCCATTCTGTTCGATATGGCTTTAGTGTAATTTTGTTCGCAAATATCTTGAAAAGTTCAAAGGTCTCATCTGTGGATGGCTCTTTGCCAAGATAGAAGGATTCTATCTTTTTGTGCATAAGAGTACCTTGTTCTCTGCTTTCTCTTCCTTTCTTATCCCACATTTCTAGAACCGCTTCTTTGGTAATGCCCAACGCTTCAGCTTTTCGTTTGGCATGTAACTCTGAGTCAAACTCAGGGAAGCAGTTCTTTACAAATGTGGTAACGGAATCAAGCGGAGTACCATCAACGATATATACGTAATCCGTTTCGCGAAACGACACATTCCTGTCTCTCCAATACCGATTACGAATGTTGAATCGATATTGTTCTAACCTTTTCTCCTCGGCTTCACGTCTCTTTCGTTCTTCTTCCTCACGTATTATTCGTTCCTTTTCTTCTTTTTCATTAACAATCTTTTTTATCTCGTCTGCCCAATTTTTAGCTGAACTTTGATTAATACAAACATTTTCCTGCGTAGATAAATCTAATGCTCTCTTTACTAATTTTTCTGAGCGTTCCTTCCGCTGAGGGCTTGATATAAGAGTGACGAAATCCACAACAGATCTTCCTCTTACGGATTTCATCCTCTCAAGGTATGTATCTGTCGTTTGATTTTTCTTAAAATATACGTATCTCGTTTTGTAAAAAGTACTAATTTGATTCTGCAAGCATTCTTGGTGTTCATACATGTGTTTCCACACATTTGATGAATCATTAAACCATGTCTCCGATATTTCATTCAAAAGATTATAGTATTCTTTCTTTATTTCATTCTTCTTTTGTGATTTTATTTCAGAGATCTGCATCCTAATTTCATGAATACGCTGTCGGTCTTGCTCTACTCTTTTTTCAAGTTTTGAAATTTCTCTCTCTCTTTCCTCTTCTTGTTCTCTTCTTGCCCTTTCTAATTCCTGTTCACGTATTCTCTTCATTTCCCATTCTCTAGCTAATCTCGCATTTCTTTCTTCATCAGATTCTCCCAGAGGTATGACATTTGTAAAAGGAAATGAAATCTGATGTATATATGAATAGGAAAGATTATTTTTTAATCTAAAAAGTTCTTGCGAAGAAGCCCCCAAATTTTTGATTTTCTTTTCTAGGGCTTCTATCTCAGAATTAGTGTAATTCCAAAATGAATCAGAAATCTCAATTTGTACTATTTGTGAATGTAATTGACTTAATTGTTCAAAGCACTTTAATATGATTTTTTTTAATGGAACATTGTTGCAATATGCCTTTGAATATTCTTGAAAACATTCTTCATGAAAACGATGTGGGCCAAAATAAAATGGAAATGCTATTTCTTTAATAAAATCGACAAAGATATCATATCTCTTAATACTATTGACAAAGTACTTATCATCATTTTTTGCAGATTCAAGTTGATTTATGTTTGAAAGAAGGACTGAACATGTTTGATCAGAAAGGTCAATAATACCAGGAATGTGATCATATTTCTTTTCTTTTATTCTTTGATAGGATTCTAGCGTAATATCATCTTTACGAGACAATGTTTCCATTTTTTCTCCTATTGTCTTCACAAAATACATTTCAAATAGGAAGTCATATTCAAAATAATATCTGACTAGTTCCTCTTTGTTTGAAGCATTATTAGAGTAAATAGTATTTCTGTATCCTCTAATTTCATTCAATTTGCTTATGAAAAACGATTTGTCAACAATACTACATCTGTCGATGTCAACATTCCTATACATAAGAGCATATAACTTCAAATCTGTTCTTTGCAAATTTAGCATAGAAAGATATCTATGAAGTATGATGTCCATTTCATCATACATCTTAATATACGCATCCCACTCTTTTCCCATTATTTCGGCAAAAGAATCTAAATTTTTAAAAGTGTCGCCATACTTATCGTAGTACTTTGAACTGTAGTATTTTGAATCGATCATTACTTTTGATTTTTAGATGAAACCAACAATTCTTTCACATCCACGTCGAGATGGCGTGCTATCTCGTAGAGCTGTTCCACGGAGGGCTGTACCTTGTTGGTCATCCATCGTGAAACGGTACTGATGCTGTGGCCCATCTGCGCAGAGAGCCATGTGCCAGTTCTTTCTTTCTCAGCCAGTACTATCTTTAGCCTGTTATAGCGTTGTATCTCCATATCGCTTTTAGTTATTCTTGCCCAACATTGAGCGTTCTGTGCGCAAATATAATCAAAAAAGTCGAGAATGGGATGATTTGTGAACATAATTTAAGAAAAAGGCTTGTCTTTTCTCTTGATATGGGAACATTCCGCACAGATTTCTGCTTGCAATGCCATAGAAGGGTGTAGCCTAATACGCACTTTTCTGTGGAGTGCCACACAAAGATGCTTGTCTGCTTTCTGATGAGCAAGCTCGGCAGACATTAGGTTTTTGTTTCCTTGAATTGAGCGCAGTGCCTACGAGGTAATCGGCTTGCCGCTTCGCTCGTCGAAGAACTGCTGACGAGCTTCAATAGCTTCGTTGCAAAGATGAAGGAGATGGCTAAATGAGGTTACGATTTGGAAACCTAACTCCTTCACCAATCTTCTCCAATTTGCATATCCCTGCATTATAGCCGCCCCTTATCAAGGGACTCTAAATCCCCGTCTTGCCTTTATTTCAGGCTGAATTGCGTTCGCTCGGCCTAAAAGGACGCTTTGCTTGCAAAGAATTTCCAAAATCGCTTCGCTTTTACAAGCTTTTTTCGTAACTTTGGCTACGCCGAACTTATCTAGCACTCGGAAATGAAAAGAAAAGCAAGCTTTCCTTTTGCATTTCACTCGTTTTTTCGTAACTTTGCACCATGATTACATTTCCGATAGCCAAAATCAACTTAGGACTGAACATCGTAGAGCGCCGTTCAGACGGTTACCACAACCTGGAAACCGTGTTTTATCCTGTTCCTATCACCGATTCACTGGAACTGACAATGATGAACACACGGTTTCCATCGGCAGTGGACTGCGACATCAAAGTGACAAACATCCACGTGGAAGGTGACGAGCAGCGTAACTTAGTGGTACGAGCCTACCAACTGCTGAAACAGGACTTCCAGCAGATGCCCCGCGTTCATGCTCATCTGTGGAAAGGCATTCCCACACAGGCTGGCATGGGTGGAGGCTCCAGCGACTGTGCCTACACCATCAAGCTTCTGAACGATATGTTCACGCTCGGACTGTCTGAGCAGCAGATGATAGACTATGCTGCACGATTAGGGGCCGACTGCGCGTTTTTCATTTTGAGTCGTCCTGCCTATGCCGAAGGTATTGGTGAACGATTGCAGCCCATCGACCTCGACCTCAGTCAATATTATATAGGTATTGTACGTCCAGACATTCCCGTATCAACAAAAGAGGCGTTCTCGCTCATTAATCCCCAACGACCTCCCAAATGCTGTCGTGATGTAGTGATGCAGCCCATAGAGACCTGGCACAAAGAACTAACCAACGACTTTGAGCAGAGCGTCTTTGTGCTTCACCCAGAAATCAAGGCCATCAAAGACCGACTCTATAATCTCGGCGCCCTCTATGCAGCCATGACAGGCAGCGGCTCGTCAGTATTTGGCCTATTTCGTAGTCCAATGGAATTAGCCAAACACTTCCCTGACATGTTTACCTACTTCTCGCGACTAAATGTAACTATGGACTCGAAATGAACGAACATAAGATCATTAACGACCCAGTATTCGGATTCATCAAGATTCCGCAAGGCTTATTATACAATATTGTGGAGCATCCGCTGATGCAGCGTCTGAACCGTATCAACCAATTAGGACTTGCATCGGTGGTTTACCCCGGGGCTCGTCACACACGTTTCCAACACTCGCTTGGGGCGTTCCACCTGATGAGTGAGGCCATACTGTCGCTCCAACAAAAGGGTAACTTTATCTTCGATTCTGAGGCAGAGGCAGTGGAGGCTGCCATTCTGATGCATGACATTGGGCACGGACCTTTCTCACACGTTTTAGAGAACACCCTGATTCATGGCATTTCACATGAGGAGATTTCACTCATGATGATGGAACAGATCAACCGTGACATGGGTGAACGGCTGAATCTGGCCATCAGTATCTTCAAGGGTGAATATCCCAAACAGTTCCTTCATCAACTGATATCGAGCCAACTTGACATGGACCGCTTGGACTATCTGCGACGCGACTCCTTCTTCACGGGTGTGACAGAGGGTAATATCGGTTCTGCACGAATCATTAAGATGCTGAATGTAGTGAATGATTCATTAGTGGTTGAATCGAAAGGAATCTATTCACTTGAAAATTATTTAACAACCAGACGACTGATGTATTGGCAGGTATACTTGCATAAGACCGCCGTCGCCTATGAAAAGGTGTTGGTCAACATGCTGCTGCGCGCCAAAGAACTGACCCGCAGCGGAAAGCATGTATTTGCCAGTCCTTCACTGGAATACTTCTTGAAAAATGAGGCCGATGCCAATTGGTTCCTGAACCACGAAGAGGCTCTGCTGATGTATGAAGATTTGGACGACAACGACATCTGGTGCGCCATGAAAGCCTGGAAATACAGCGACGACAAGATACTGTCGACACTGGCCACCAACATGCTGAACCGTCACATCTTCAAGGTGGAGGTAAATGAAACACCTGTGGGCGAAGAGCGCGTGATGGAAATTGCCGAGGGTATTGCTGCTCAGATGGGTATCACAACTGAGGATGCCCGACACTACATGATGAGCGTTAACACCATCCAAAAGGACATGTACAACGTAGACGATGACAGTATCACAATTCTTTACAAAGACGGCACAATGAAGGATATTTCAGAAGCTTCCGAATTGCTAAATGTTCAACTACTTTCTAAAAAAATAAGAAAATATTACCTTTGTTATCAGCGTTTTGAATAATTTTCATTACCTTTGCAAGCAAATTAGAAAAATAACCTTGTATGGAATTTACCGCAAAACAAATTGCTGAGTTTGTAGGAGGACGTATTGAGGGCAACGAGAATGCTGCCATTCATACTTTCTCCAAGATTGAAGAAGGTCGGGAAGGAGCAATTTCTTTCCTCTCGAATCCTAAATACACGCACTATCTATACGACACCAAGTCGACCATTGTGCTGATTAATGAAGATGTACAATTGGAGAAGCCAGTGACCCCAACTCTCATCCGCGTTAAGAACGCCTACGAGTGTGTAGCTAAACTGTTACAGCTTTATGAGTCGATGAAACCTAAGAAGACTGGTGTTGATGCGCTCGCTTTCGTGTCGCCTTCAGCCAAGATCGGTCAGGATGTCTACATCGGCCCGTTCACCTATATCGGTGAGAATGTAGAGATTGGCGACGGAACGCGTATCTTCCCCAACGTGACCATCTACGACGGCACACGCATCGGACAGCGTGTCACTATCCATGCTGGTGCCGTGATTGGTGCCGACGGTTTCGGCTTTGCCCCTAATACTGAAGGCTACGAGAAGATTCCTCAGATTGGCATCGTCATTATCGAGGACGACGTCGAGATTGGTGCCAACACCTGTATTGACCGTTCCACGATGGGACAGACTCTGATTCATCGTGGCGTCAAGCTCGACAACCTTGTACAGGTGGCCCACAATTGCGAAATCGGCGAGAACACCGTCATGTCAGCTCAGGCGGGTATGGCCGGCTCAACCAAAATAGGTGCATGGTGCATGGTTGGTGGCCAGGCTGGTTTCTCAGGCCATATCACCATTGCAGACAAGACCTTTGTAGGTGCTCAGAGCGGTGTCATTGGCAATACCAAAGGCAATGGCGAACAGCTTATCGGCGCTCCTGCCGTCAATCCGAAGATGTACTTCAAGGCCAGAGCCTTAGATGCCAAGCTGCCAGAAATGTACCGTCAGATTGCCGCAATGCAGCGTGAAATAGACGAAATGAAAAAGAAACTATCAGAAATATGAAACAGAAGACATTAAAAGGAAGTTTTTCACTATTCGGCAAGGGTCTGCATACAGGCTTGAGTCTGACCGTGACATTCAACCCTGCTGCTGAAAACACTGGTTATAAGATTCAGCGCATTGACTTGGACGGCATGCCTACAATTGATGCCGTAGCCGAGAACGTTGTTGACACACAACGCGGAACAGTATTAGGCAAAGGTAGCGATTTCCGTGTTTCGACCGTTGAACATGCTTTGGCAGCGCTTTATGCCTTGGGCATCGACAACTGTCTGATGCAGGTGAATGGCCCGGAGTTTCCCATCTTAGACGGATCAGCCATTCAATATGTCAATAAAATTTATGAGGTGGGTATTGAGGAGCAGAATGCGCCCAAAGACTGGTATATCATCCACAAGAAGATTGAGGTGAAGGATGAGGAGAGCGGTTCAAGCATCACCATTTTGCCCGATGACGAGTTCTCGCTCACCGCTATGTGTTCGTTTGAATCGAAGTTCATCAACTCGCAGTTTGCCACTGTCAACAAGGTTGAGGACTTCCCCACAGAAATTGCCCCCGCCCGCACCTTTGTCTTTGTACGTGACATTGAGCCATTGTTACAAGCTAACCTGATTAAGGGAGGCGACTTGGACAATGCTATTGTCATCTACGAGCGCCAAACTACCCAAGAGCGTCTTGACATGCTGGCAGACATGCTCCACGTTGAGCACCGCGATGCCAACGACCTTGGCTACATCCAGCACAAGCCACTGGTATGGGAAAACGAGTGCACACGTCACAAACTGCTTGACGTTGTCGGCGACATGGCCCTTATCGGACGCCCCATCAAAGGTCGCATTATTGCTACTCGTCCAGGCCATACCATCAACAACAAGTTTGCACGACTCATGCGCAAAGAGATCCGTAAGCACGAGATCCAGGCTCCCATCTATGATCCGAACGAAGAGCCGGTAATGGATGTAAACCGCATTCGTGAACTGCTTCCTCACCGCTATCCCATGCAGCTTGTCGACAAAGTAGTGTCCTTAGGAGCCATGAGCATTGTGGGTATCAAGAACATCACTGCCAACGAGCCGTTCTTCCAGGGACATTTCCCTCAGGAACCGGTTATGCCAGGAGTGCTGCAAATCGAGGCGATGGCCCAGTGCGGCGGTTTGCTGGTGCTGAACACGTTGGAAGAGCCTGAGCGCTGGTCAACCTATTTCATGAAGATTGACGGAGTGAAGTTCCGTCAGAAGGTGGTTCCTGGCGACACTCTGATTTTCAAGGTCGAACTGTTGGCTCCAGTCCGTCATGGTGTATCATCAATGAAGGGCTACGTCTTTGTGGGAGATCATATTGTGACAGAGGCAAGCTTCACTGCCCAAATTGTCAAAAACAAGTAATTCGTCATTATGAATCAGATACATCCGTTAGCAGTAGTCGACCCCAATGCACAGCTTGGCGACAATAATGTCATCGGCCCATTCTGCGTGATTGACAAGAATGTCATCATCGGCGATAACAACAAGTTTCTGAACAATGTCACCATTCATTATGGTGCACGCATCGGTTCCAACAACGAGTTCTTTCCTGGTGCCAGTATCTCTACCAAACCACAGGACTTGAAATTCCAAGGGGAAGATACCACTTGCGAAATTGGTGACAACAATTCCATTCGCGAGAATGTCACCATCAGCCGCGGTACGGCATCCAAAGGCAAAACCGTTGTGGGCAACGGCAACCTACTGATGGAGAACATGCACATTGGTCACGACTGTGTCATCGGCAACAACTGCATCATTGGTAACTCAACAAAGTTTGCAGGAGAGGTCATCGTCGACGACTGCGCCATTATCTCTGCCACCTGTCTGTTCCATCAGTTCCTTCACGTGGGAGGCTACATCATGTTCCAAGGCGGTACCCGCACCAGTCAGGACATTCCTCCCTACGTCATCGCTGGCAAGGAACCCGTTCGCTACGCTGGTGTCAACCTCATCGGCCTGCGCAGACGTGGTTTCTCGAACGAGACTATTGAGGCTATCCACGATGCCTATCGCATCATCTATTCGCAGGGCGTACTGAAGGACGGTATTGCTGAAGCTCGAACTAAATACCCTGATTCCAAGGAGGTAGAATACATCTGCTCGTTCATCGAGAATTCCAAACGTGGTGTCATCAGGTAAATTGATTGTCATAACGGGGCCAACAGCTGTTGGCAAGACAGAATTGTGTATGGAGCTGGCCCAGTGGCTTAACATACCTATTATCAATGCCGATTCCCGCCAGATGTTCCGTGAACTGAAAATAGGCACGGCAGCCCCTACTGACAAACAGTTGCAACAAGTAAGGCACTACTTTGTAGGTAACTTGAGTATTAGCGACTATTACAGTGCATCGATGTATGAGCAGGACGTCAACAAACTGCTTGCTGAATTATTCACTACCAGCAACTATGCACTGCTTACGGGCGGATCCATGATGTATATCGATGCCGTGTGCAACGGCATTGACGACATACCGACCGTTGATGAAACAACTCGGCAACTGATGAAGCAGCGGCTTGCAGAGGAAGGGCTCGAGGCTTTGGTAGAAGAGCTGAAACAACTTGATCCGGAACACTATGAAGTGGTAGACCGCCAAAATCCTCGACGCGTGGTTCATGCACTGGAAATCTGCCACATGACAGGCAAGACCTACACTTCATTCCGTAAGGCGGAAAAGAAACAGCATCCGTTCCAAATAGTCAAGATTGGTCTTAACCGAGACCGTTCGGAACTATACGAACGCATCAACCTGCGAGTAGACAAGATGATACAAAAAGGATTAGTTGACGAGGCACGCAATCTGACAAGCTACCGTCACGCAAATGCCTTGAACACATTAGGATACAAAGAATTATTCAACTATTTCGACGGGATATGGAACCTTGACGAAGCCATTGAACGAATAAAGGGGAACACCCGTCGCTACGCTCGTAAGCAGCTGACATGGTTTAAGCGCGATGCGACGATGAGATGGTTTCATCCAAACGACGTGGAATTGATTAAGAATTATATTTCAAATAACGAATAAGAAGGGAGGACAAAACATAATGAAAAAGATTTGGCAAGGTCTTAAAGGCATTATCAAATGGTATGTCGGCATTTTCAAGGGCCGTCCTTGGTATATCAAGATTGTTTCCACCTTGGCATCACTTGTCGTGTTGTTCGTGCTTTATCTGATTGCAGTCGACATCAATTTTCTCTGGCTGTTTGGTAAGTCGCCGTCCATGGAGATGATCAAGAACAAACGCCCTGCAGAAGCCTCAGAGATATACAGTGCCGATGGTCAGCAGATAGGAAAGTTTTTTAGCGAGAACCGCACTCCAGTTGATTATGAAGACGTGAATCCTGTTTTCTGGCAAACGCTTATTGACACAGAAGACGAGCGTTTCTACAATCATCACGGCATTGACTACACCGCTTTTGGCGCTGCCCTAAAGGATTACCTGCTCCACCACGATGCACGTGGTGCCTCGACGATTACTCAGCAGTTAGCCAAGAACCTGTTCCGTGTCCGCACGGAGTATTCCACAGGACTGTTGGGCAACATTCCAGGCCTGAAGATGTTAATTATGAAAAGCAAGGAATGGATTACGGCCTATAAGTTGGAATACTTCTTCACGAAAGAGGAAATCCTGACCCAGTATGCCAACACTGTTGACTTTGGTTCGAACGCTTTCGGCATTAAAACTGCTGCGAAGACCTATTTCGGAACCACGCCAAAACTGCTGACTGTTGAGCAGGCTGCCGTATTGGTGGGTATGCTGAAAGCTACCACCTATTATAATCCGCGTATACATCCGGATAATGCCATCAAACGTCGCAATGTGGTGCTCGACAACCTTGTTCGCCACAACCACCTGTCGCAGGAGGCATTCGACTCGCTTCGCACGACAGAGATAGAGTTAGACTTTAGCGTTGAGAATGCCTATGACGGAAAGGCCAACTACTTCCGCGAAGCAGTAGCCAATGAACTGAGAGAGTGGTGCCGCGACAATGGCTACGACCTCTATACCGATGGTCTGAAGATCTATACGACCCTCGACACCCGTATGCAGAAGTATGCCGAGGCAGCTGCTATCAAACAGATGCGTCAGGTTCAGAAAAACTTCCAGCAGCACTGGGGCAACACCAATCCCTGGCAGGATGAGCGGCATCAGGAGATTGCTGGCTTCATCGAGGATATTGCCAAGCGGCAGCCCTACTACAAGGTACTAAGCAAACGATTTGCCAACTCCCCAGACAGCATTGACTATTACCTAAACAAGCCTCACAATGTGAAGCTCTTCGATTACGAAAAGGGAATTATCGAGCGCGAAATGTCGACAATGGACAGCATACGCTACATGGTACGCTTCATGCACTGCGGTTTCGTGGCAATAGAGCCAAATACAGGTTACGTCAAGGCATGGGTTGGTGACATTGACTTTAACTCATGGAAATATGACAAGGTGACAGCCATGCGCCAGCCAGGCTCCACCTTCAAGCTCTTTGTCTATACAGAAGCCATGAACCAGGGTATTACCCCTTGTGATCGTCGCCGTGATTCCTACTTCGCCATGAAAGTATGGGATGCAGGAAAGAAGAAAGAGGTTACTTGGGCACCCACCAATGCCAATGGCTACTTCACGGGTGACTCCATGCCACTACGCGCTGCCTTCGCCCAGAGCATCAACTCCGTAGCGGTGAAGTTGGGACAGGAAGTTGGTATCAAGAATATTGCCAGCACTGCCCACGCTATGGGTATCAAGAGCGAGCTCGACCCCACCCCAGCACTGGCTTTGGGTTCCAGCGACGTCAACCTGTTAGAGCTGGTCAACAGCTATTCCACTGTAGTAAACGACGGCAAGGCCCATGAGGCTATTCTCGTGACCCGCATCCTCGACCGCGACGGCAACGAGATCTATACCGCCCCTACAGAACAGAAGCAGGCCATCCCCTATCGCAGTGCCTTCCTCATGCAGCAGTTGCTACAGGCTGGACTGCGTGAACGCGGTGCCACTTCCATGAGTCTTTGGGGCTATGTCGGCAAATACAATGACACAGAATTCGGCGGCAAGACAGGAACTTCCAACAACCACTCAGACGCCTGGTTCGTAGGGGTCTCTCCAAAACTGGTATGTGGTGCATGGGTAGGTGGTGAATATCGCAGCATACACTTCCGTACTGGTGCTCTTGGACAAGGTTCACGTACGGCCCTGCCCATCTGCGGCTACTTCTTCGAATCTGTTCTTGGTGATCCAAACTTCAAGCACTATCACGGCAAGTTTGAAAAGCCTAAGGATAAGAGCATCACAGCGGATATGTACGAGAACTGCCACTATGTCTATGCTCCACGTGACAGCGATTCCATCAGTGTCGACAGCCTGGCTCTGGAAGAATTGGAGCAGGAAATAGAGCTCGACCAGGACGGCAACCCTGTACTGAGACCTAAGGAGCCTGTTGACATGCTCCCTGAGCAAGGCAACGACAACGTTAACGGTGAGGCAACGGAACCCAAGAAAAAGGCTCAGCCCGAGTACGAAGATGTATACTTTTGAGAATTGATTGTTGAAGGTGAAGGAGGTTGAACTGGACATAGACAACAAGGAATGGCAGGATGCCCTTCAGATAGTGAACTATACCCGCCGCTCGCTGTTCCTGACAGGAAAAGCGGGCACGGGAAAGTCCACGTTTCTGCGTTATGTGGCCAGTCATACCAAAAAGAAACATGTAATCCTGGCACCTACAGGCATTGCTGCCATCAACGCAGGTGGCTCTACAATGCACAGCTTTTTCCGTCTGCCCTTCCATCCGTTACTGCCCAACGATTCACGATATAACCGCCGCAACATCAAGGAAACGCTGAAGTACACGAGTGCCCAGCGCAAACTCATACGTGAAGTGGAGCTCATTATCATTGACGAGATATCAATGGTGAGGGCTGACATCATTGACTTTATAGATAAGGTATTGCGCGTGTACACGCGTAGCTACGAACCCTTCGGAGGTAAACAATTGCTGCTGGTGGGCGACATCTACCAACTGGAGCCCGTGGTCAAGGACGATGACCGTCAACTGCTTCAGCCTTTTTATCCTTCACTCTATTTTTTCAATGCCAAGGTTTGGCAGCAGATGCCCATCGTCTCCATTGAACTTCTCAAGGTCTATCGGCAGACAGATGCTCAGTTTGTAGGTATCCTCGACCGCATACGTAACAATACAGCCACAGCCTCTGACCTTGCCAGTCTCAATACCCGTGTCTACCCAGCTATGACTACTGACCATCACGCTGATGGCCTCCCTACCCCACAATTAGGCATCATCCTTGCAGCCCGTCGCGATATTGTAGACTATACCAACGAACAACGGTTAGCGCAACTCGAAGGGGCAGCATCCATTTTCAATGGCATCATCAAAGGTGACTTCCCAGAATCCTCACTACCCACGCCAATGGAGCTGCAACTAAAACCTGGCGCACAGGTTATCTTCATCAAAAATGACAAAGAGAAACGATGGGTAAACGGTACCCTTGGTACGGTCATCGCCATTGACGAGGAAGCAGGCGTCATTACCGTCTGTACGGATGAGGGCCATGAGTACGACGTAGAGCGTGAAATATGGGAAAACATGCGCTATTACTTTAACGAAAAAGAGCAGAAAATTGAGGAACAGCAAATTGGAACATACATGCAGTTTCCTGTCAGGCTGGCTTGGGCTATCACTGTCCATAAAAGTCAGGGATTGACGTTTTCCCAGGTAACTATCGATTTCACTGGCGGCGTGTTTGCAGGTGGACAGACCTATGTAGCCCTTTCACGCTGTCGTTCGCTGGAAGGCATCACCCTGAAGGAACCGCTTCGTCCCAGTGATGTCTTCGTGCGAGCAGAGGTTTTACAGTTTGCACAACGGTATAACAATCCAACGCTGATTAACCAGGCCATGCAGGAAGGAAAGGCAGACCGTGAGTACCACGATGCTATTGTCGCTTTCGACCAAGGACACTTTGATCTCTTTCTCGACCATTTTTTCAAAGCCATTCATTCACGCTACGATATTGAGAAACCAGCCGTGAAGCGATATATACGTCGGAAACTGGAAGTCATCAATCGTCAAAAAACGGATATTGAACAGCTACAAACAAAACTCCATGAACGCGACGAGCTACTAAAACGGCTGTCGGCAGAATACACCATCCTTGGACGTGAGTGCGAACATGAGCACATGACGGAAGCTGCCATAAGAAATTATGAAAAAGCTTTAGAACTATATCCTGATGCTGGAGACGCTAAACGACGCCTAAAGAAACTCCAGAAACTTAAAAAGTCTTAAATAAGACCATTGTGCTCCCACACAATTTATCTGTATCAACTTTTTTAATTAATTTATTTGGTATTTAGAAAAAAATACCTTACCTTTGCATCGTTATCCTGAAAACAATCTTTTTACCTTAAAAGACTAATACCTATTGAAGATATAGAGCGACTGCCTGCGAAGGTCATCGCTTTATTTTTTTTGTATCTATACCAGACATCAATAATGAGGCCCCGATTCACATCGGAGCCTCATAACAACACAAACACAAAATAAAGTCGTTTTTTTTCAACAGTTGTTGATAGCAAAACGATTTACTGTATACCGTCTTCGCGCAACTTCTCTTGCCATTTCCAGGCAGATCGTAGCACTTCTTCAGTAGGCGTCTCAGCTTTCCAACCTAATACCTCATTGGCCTTCCTGACATCACCCCAAACCTGCTCAATATCACCTTCACGACGAGGAGCATAGGTCCAGTTCACCTTCACGCCCGTAGCCTTTTCGAAACCTTCAACGACCTCGAGCGTTGACAATCCACGACCCGTACCAATATTGAATACCTCAACGGCATCAGTATCAGGATTGTCGAGCACACGCTCCATCGCCTTTACGTGGGCTTTGGCCAGGTCAACCACATAGATATAGTCACGAATGCAGGTGTGGTCAGGTGTATTATAGTCGTTGCCGAAAATCTTCAGCTGACCACGAATTCCAATTGCCGTCTGGGTAACAAACGGAATCAGATTCATAGGAACGCCGTTGGGCAATTCACCAATCAATGCCGTAGGATGGGCACCAATGGGGTTGAAATAGCGCAGAATAACACTCTTGATGGGAGCACCAGAATGGATATAGTCTTGTATGATTTCCTCGTTAATCTGCTTTGTATTGCCATAGGGCGACATTGCCTTTTGAATAGGAGCAGCCTCTGTAACGGGTAGATTCTCCTGTGTTGGCTGACCATATACGGTACACGAACTGGAGAAAATGATACCCTTCACCTGATACTTCGGCATAAGCTCCAGAAGGTTGATCAAACTGGTCAGGTTGTTGCGGTAGTAAAGCAGTGGCTTCTCCACAGACTCGCCCACAGCCTTCGAAGCGGCAAAGTGGATGATACCCTCTATCTTGGGGTACTTTTTGAACACACCCTCCAAAGCTTCCATATCGCAGCAGTCAACCTTCTCGAAAGCAGGACGTACACCCGTTATCTTTTCAATACCATCGATGACATTGGCGTTTGAATTAGAGAGATTGTCAATAATAACTACCTCATAGCCTGCCTCTTGCAGCTCAACAGTGGTATGAGAACCTATGAAGCCCGTACCACCAGTAACAAGGATTGTTTGTTTCATAAATTAGCTTTTTTTGTTCATTTTATTTAAAGATGTTGCAAAAGTAACTATTTTTTTTGAATTATCCAAGGCCTTGAGGAAAAAAAATCGTAACTTTGCACCCACTTATTAGTTTAAACCCAGAATTATGAAAGGTATCGTACTTGCAGGTGGCAGTGGCACACGCCTCTACCCCATCACAAAAGGAATCTCAAAACAGCTGATTCCCATTTTCGACAAGCCCATGATTTACTACCCCATATCGGCACTGATGCTGGCTGGAATACGTGAGATTCTCATCATCTCCACCCCTCACGATTTGCCGGGCTTCCGTCGACTTTTAGGCACAGGCGAAGAATTAGGCGTCCACTTTGAGTACGCTGAGCAGCCTTCACCCGATGGCTTGGCACAAGCCTTCATTATTGGTGAGGAGTTCATTGGCGATGACTGTGCTTGTCTGGTCTTGGGCGACAACATATTCTATGGTTCAGGCTTTAGCGGACTGCTGCGTCAAAGTGTGGAAAACGCCGAGCAAAAAGGGCTGGCCACCGTTTTCGGATATTACGTAAACGACCCAGAGCGGTATGGCGTTGCCGAATTCGATGCTGATGGCAACTGCCTTTCTATCGAGGAGAAACCTGAGCATCCGAAATCGAACTATGCCGTTGTAGGACTTTATTTCTACCCCAACAGTGTTGTCAACATTGCCAAGCACATCAAACCCTCAGCACGCGGCGAACTGGAGATCACGACAGTCAACCAAGAATACCTCTCCCAGCAGAAGCTGAAAGTACAGACCCTGCAGCGTGGCTTTGCCTGGCTCGATACTGGCACCCACGACTCCTTGGCTGAAGCATCCACTTTCATTGAGGTCATTGAGAAGCGTCAGGGATTGAAAGTTGCCTGTCTCGAAGAAATCGCCTTTAAGAAGGGATGGATTGATGCCGAGAAACTGAAACAGCTGGCCCAACCCATGATTAAAAATGGTTACGGACAGTATTTGATGCAGTTGTCTGAGGGAAAATAGTTAAACTTTACTAAATACTGGCAAAGTATCAATCTCTAATCCTCAACTCTCGAGTAAAATTAGTACCTTTGCACCCCGTTAGAGTCCGTTGGGGCAGAGTGAAGTGTGTACGAACGTACGCCGCCTCGCGGAAAAACCCCTTAAATACAAGATAAAAGCAATGTACGCAATTGTAGAAATTCAGGGTCAGCAGTTCAAGGCTGAGGAGGGTAAGAAGCTCTTCGTTCACCACATTAAGGATGTGGAAGCAGGCAAGACTGTTGAATTTGACAAAGTGCTGCTCGTAGATGCTGACGGTGCAGTAAAGGTAGGTGCCCCCACCGTAGAGGGTGCAAAAGTAGTATGTGAAGTTGTGAACCCGCTCGTAAAGGGCGACAAGGTGATTGTCTTCAAGATGAAGCGTCGTAAGGACTCTCGCAAGCGCAATGGTCACCGTGAACAGTTCACACAGGTAGAAGTTAAATCAGTAATCGCTTAAAGTAAGGAGGACTTAGAAATGGCTCATAAAAAAGGTGTAGGTAGTTCTAAGAACGGCCGCGAATCAGCAGCTCAGCGACTGGGTATTAAGATTTTTGGCGGTCAGCAGTGCGTCGCCGGCAACATCATCGTTCGCCAGCGTGGTACTAAGCACAATCCAGGCAACAACGTAGCTATTGGCAAGGATGACACGCTCTATGCACTCGTTGATGGAACCGTTCAGTTCCACAAGGGTAAGTACGACAAGAGCGTCGTTTCAGTAATTCCTAACGCTGAGGCCTAAGTAACAAACAGCAAACAATTTATTCCAAACAAACAACAGAGTCCCGCCTCTCATCTGAGAAGCGGGATTTCTGCTATTATATCAGGCACAAAAAAAGCCCTAAGAGGCTGTTTTTTGAGGGACTTAGCGCCACAAAAGTGGAATTAGGAACCGAGTTAGAGGGAGTTTGCCATAGGGTTATTACCGTTTGCGTACGCCCAAACAACCGTTTGCGTATACCCAAACAACTGTTCGCGTACGCCCAAACAACCGTTCGGGTATACGCAAACTCAGTTGTCAGATTCTATCAATCTGCTTGACACCCTTTACTACGCGTAACCGCTTGATGAGTGCATCCAGCTTGGTGTTGTCGTCGATCATGATGGTGAGGTTACCACGGAACAGACCGTCGTGAGAATCAATATTGATGCTGCGCAGCACGAGTTTCTCCTCCTTTGAGATGATACTCGTCAGATTGTTGACAATACCAATATCGTCGACGCCGATGACTCGCAATGTGATGCTGTACTGCGAAGAGCCTTTGCCCGACCACTTGGCCCGCACAATGCGATAACCGAAACGCTTGCGCATCTCGGCGGCGTTAGGACAGTCGGAACGGTGAATCTTGATGCCACCGCTGACAGTCACAAAGCCAAACACATCGTCGCCATAGATGGGATTACAGCAACGGGCCAGCTGATAGTCAATGCCCTTCAAGTTGCGGTCAATGACCAGTACGTCGTCCGAGGGATGCAGCTTCTGAGAGGCTAAAGTATCGTCATAAACGAATTCCTCGGCGCTGCGGGCCTGGTTGTCACCGGTAATGATGCGTTCGCTTTGTTGGAGTTCCAGGTATTTGTCTATCACTTGGTTGATATCCAACTGGCCATCGGTGACCTGCCGGTAGAACTCGGAAACCTCCTTGAAATGCAGCTTCTTGACGAGCTGCTGCATGACCGATTCCTCTAACTCTATCTTACGATTCTTGAACTTGCGCTCAATCATCTCCTTGGCAAACAGCCCCTCCTTCACCTGAGTCTCCTTCAATGCCAGACGAATCTTGGCTTTTGCACGGCTTGTCTTCACAATGTTGAGCCACTCCCGTCGAGGCTTCTGATTCGAAGAAGTCATGATTTCCACCTGGTCGCCGCTCTGCAACAGATACCTGAACGACACCACCTTATCATTTACGCGAGCACCTACGCACGTAGAACCGATTTTGGAGTGGATATGGTAAGCCATATCGAGTACCGATGCGCCTTTGGGGAACTTCAGAAGGTCACCCTTTGGCGTGAACACATAGACCTCGTCCTCATAGAGATCCATCTTGAACTGATCCATCGCCTCCAATCCGTCGCTGGCTTCAAGCATCTGACGAATGCCCGTCAGCCACTCATCCAGTCCGGATTCACCCTTGACACCCTTATAACGCCAATGGGCAGCCACGCCACGCTCTGCCACTTCGTCCATGCGTTCGGTGCGTATCTGAATCTCTACCCATTTCTGTTCAGGACCGAGAACGGTGATGTGCAGACTCTCATAACCATTCGACTTCGGAACGCTCAGCCAGTCACGTAGTCTCTTGGGATTAGGCTGATACATGTCGGTAACGATGGAATAAACCTGCCAGCAGTTCACCTTTTCTTTCTCTATGGGACAGTCAAGAATGATACGGATGGCAAACAAATCGTAGACGCCCTCGAAGCTGCACTTCTGCTTCTTCATCTTCTGCCAGATGGAGTGGATGGACTTCGTTCGGCCTTTTATATGGAATTGCAAGCCAGCCTGTTGCAGCTTTTCGCTAATGGGCTTAATGAAATTGTCGATATAGGCATCGCGACTCTTCTTGGTTTCAGAGAGCTTCTCCTTAATCAGGTAGTAAGCATCATGCTCCAGATATTTGAGTGACAAGTCCTCCAGCTCAGACTTCAATTTATAGAGGCCTAACTTATGGGCCAATGGTGCATAAAGATAGGCCGCCTCCTGACTGACTTCACGCCGTGCCTCATCGTTCTCCACATCACGTATTTGTCGCATCAAGTTGACGCGGTCAGAAATCATGATAAGAATCACACGCATGTCCTCAGCAAACGACAGCAGCAGATTGCGGAAGTTTTCGCTTTCGACCACCGGGTTCTTTTTGTACAGTTCCTGAATGCGGTGTAGTCCATGAAGGATACGTGCAACTGACTGCCCATAGTCACGCTCCACATCATTGATGGTAATGAAGTCGGACATGACGCTGTAGTGCAGCAACACGGCGAGGACGGAGTCACGCTTCAATCCTGTTTCCTCTACTAACAGCAATGCCGTTTGAAGGCTCAGCAGTATGGGATTCAAGCCGAATATGTTGCGGATGACATGATTTCCATCCATCAATTGCATCAGGTGATGACGCATTTTCTGTTCGTCACCAGGGAGTAAGGAGTCCCCTACCCTGTCCTTTAATTTGGCATACAGAGACAAGGCTTCAATACGTTCATCAGAAGGAAAATCAAACTTTGGTTCCATCAATTTAGTTTCCATATTCAATAAATTTTGGGCAAAGATAATAAAAAGTTTGCTTTTTCTCTTGCAAATTACAAAAAACTTTGTAAATTTGCCGTTGAAATTGATAATATGAACTAAATACCTAATATTATGCTATCACAACAAGACCTACAACAAATTGCCCAAAAAGGCATTTCCGAACAACAGATTGAGACACAACTGGGCCAGTTTAAGACCGGATTTCCATTCCTCAGACTGAAGGCTGCCGCAAGTATCGAAGATGGAATCGTGGCAACCAATGAGCACGACAAAGAAGTCTATATCGACGTCTGGAATGAATATAAGAAGCAAGGACACAAAATCGTGAAGTTTGTTCCGGCAAGTGGTGCTGCCAGCCGAATGTTCAAGGATATGTTCGCATTCCTCGATGCAGACTACGACACGCCCACCACGGCCTTTGAAAAGCAATATTTTGAGAACATCGAGCATTTTGCCTTCTACGATGCGCTCGATGCCGTATGCAGGAAGAATGAAGGAAAATCCATCAAATATCTCATTCAGGAAGGACAATACAAGAAGGTCGTTGCCAACATGCTCTTTGAGAAGGGATTGAACTATGGTCAGCTGCCTAAGGGCATGCTCTTGTTCCACAACTATCCCGAGGGAGCCCGTACCCCCATGGAAGAGCATCTGGTGGAAGGTGCCCTCTATGCAACGTCTGGTGGCGAGACCAACGTACACTTCACCGTGAGCCATGAGCACATGCCATTGTTCAAGAAGAAGGTTGCGGAGAAGGCTGACATCTATGCCAAGAAATACGGTGTGAAGTATGACATCAGCTTCTCAGAGCAGAAGCCGTCAACCGACACCATTGCCGCCAATCCCGACAACACTCCATTCCGTAATGAAGACGGCTCTCTGCTGTTCCGCCCCGGAGGTCACGGCGCACTGATTGAGAACCTGAACGAAATCGATGCCGACATCATCTTTATCAAGAACATCGATAACGTGGTGCCCGATCGGCTCAAGGCTGAGACCGTTGATTACAAGCAGGTGATTGCCGGCGTACTCGTACAATTACAGAAGCTGGCCTTCAGATATATGAAAGAACTGACATCCGGAGAGTTGAGTCACGAAAAGCTGCGCGAAATACAGCACTTTGTGGAGCATGCCTTCTGTCGTCGTCCTGACATTGCGACGCTCAACGATGCTGAGTTGGCCGAGTATCTTAAGAAGAAGCTGAACCGACCCATGCGCGTTTGCGGCGTTGTGAAGAACGTCGGTGAACCTGGCGGCGGTCCGTTCCTCACCTACAATCAGGATGGTACCATCTCGCTACAGATCCTGGAGTCGAGTCAGATTGACAAGAACAACAAGGAGTACATGGAAATGTTCACTCGCGGCACACACTTCAACCCCGTTGACCTGGTTTGCGCCATCAAGGACTATGAAGGTAAGCCTTTCAATCTGCCTGACTTCGTTGACCGCACCACAGGTTTCATCTCCAGCAAGTCGAAGAACGGCAAGGAGCTGAAGGCCCTCGAACTTCCGGGTCTTTGGAATGGTGCCATGAGCGACTGGAACACCGTCTTCGTAGAGGTGCCACTTGGTACGTTCAACCCAGTGAAGACCGTTAATGACTTACTGAGGCCGCAGCATCAGTAAGATACTAACCCCACCCCTAACCCCTCCCCTAAGGGGAGGGGAATTTATCTTAAAAGAACCCCTCCCCTTCAAGGGAGGGGAATTTTTTTAATAATCACGACCCATTTAAGGAAAAAGAACCGCAATCCATATAAGAAAAAAGAACCGCAATCCATATAAGAAAAAAGAACCGCAATCCATTTGGACTGCGGCCCTTTTCATTATGATAAGAAAAAAACTTCTATTGTTGTTCCTGAATTCCCAATTTAACCAGTCTTGGGGCTCTTCACCATCTTGATAACCTTTGTGTAAGCGCGACCATCCTTTGAACCTTCATGGAGGGTAGCAACGGTTTTCTTTGCCATACTTCAGTCGTGATTATTTAATTTCCTTGTGAAGAGTCATCTTCTTCAGGATGGGGTTATACTTCATCAGCTCCATACGCTCGGGCGTATTCTTGCGATTCTTGGTGGTAATGTAACGGCTGGTGCCGGGCATACCACTGGCCTTGTGCTCGGTGCACTCCAGGATCACCTGGACGCGATTGCCTTTTGCTTTCTTGCTTGCCATGGTTATTAATCTCCTATCACTTTAATATCTTTCCAGTCTACATATCCCTTGGCAACAGCCTGCTTCAATGCAGCGTCAAGACCTACTTTATTAATCATGCGAAGACCAGCGGCACTGATCTTCAGCTGTATCCAACAGTTCTCCTCCACGTAGTAGAACTTCTTGCTAAAGAGGTTTACGTCAAAGCTTCTCTTGGTGTGATGCTTTGAGTGAGACACATTGCAACCTATCTGTGCCTTCTTTCCGGTAATTTGACAAATCTTAGACATTTCTATCTACTCCTTTTTTGTGTACTTTTAGTAACTTATTCCAAACAGGGTGCAAAGGTACAAAAAAGATTGAAGATTGAAGATTGAAGATTGAAGATTTATTCCAATCTTAATGTTTTTTAACCAACCAACTCAACTTTTCCTGTATTTTCGTCTTTCAGATAGTCTAAGAACAGCTGCATAGCCTTGTTTGTGGCGATGGCAAGGTTGATGTCGCGACCATGGTCTTCCTCTACCTTCAGGGTGATTACTCGGTCGGCATTGCCGCATGCCAGCCAGATGGTTCCGACGGGGATATCCTTCGTGCCGCCTGAGGGTCCGGCAATGCCTGTAGCCGAAATGGCATAGTCGGTGTTCAGCGTTCGACAGGCGCCCTTCACCATCTGTATAGCCACCTCTTCGCAAACAGCTGTTTTCTCTTCAAGCACCTGATGGTCAACGCCTAACAACGACTCTTTCACCTCGTTGACATACGAAATGATGCCACCCTTAAAGTACTTGGATGCACCCGGTACTGCGATAATAGCCTCGGCTATACGTCCACCAGTACAACTTTCTGCGGTACTAACCGTCTTTTCCATATCCCAAAGCAGCTCACTGACCGATCTGCTTGTCACTTTTGCTTCAAAATCCATCTTGTTATTTGACTATTTGACAATTTTACAATTTCACTATTTAAAAGTTACCTTAGAGAAAGCCGGAGCGTCAATCGGACAAAACTCTTTGTCCAGATACTTGTAGTAGCCCACGATGCCTATCATAGCGGCATTGTCGGTAGTATAGCTGAACTTGGGAATATAGATAGTCCAGCCATATCGTTTCTTGGCATCATAGAAAGCATTACGCAGGCCGTTGTTAGCACTCACGCCTCCAGCTACTGCCACATGCTTGATGCCCGTCTCCTTGACGGCCTTCTTCAGCTTCTTCATCAAGATGTCAACGATAGTCCATTCTAACGACGCGGCAATATCTTCCTTATGGTTTTCAATAAAGTCGGGCTCCTCAGCCACCCACTTCTGTAATGAATAGAGGAACGATGTCTTCAGGCCGGAGAAGCTGTAATCCAACCCAGGAATGCTTGGCTCAGCAAACGTATAAGCCTTGGGATTGCCCTGACGTGCTAGCCGGTCGATAATCGGACCGCCAGGATAGCCCAGCCCCATCACCTTTGAACACTTATCGATGGCCTCGCCGGCAGCATCATCAATCGTCTGTCCCAGCACCTCCATATCATTATAGGCATTCACCTTCACTATCTGTGAGTTGCCACCCGATACCAAAAGGCAGAGGAAGGGATAAGGCGGCGGATTGAAATCTCCTTCACCACTATCAATGAAGTGTGCCATCACATGTCCCTGCAAGTGGTTCACGTCAATCAATGGAATACCCAACGCACGAGCAAAGCCCTTGGCGAAGTTCACACCTACCAACAGCGAACCCATAAGTCCAGGACCACGGGTGAATGCCACTGCCGACAGCTGTTCCTTCCCTACTCCAGCTCTTGCCAGAGCCTGGTCAACTACCGGTACCACGTTCTGCTGATGGGCTCTTGAGGCCAACTCAGGCACTACACCGCCATACGCCTCATGCACAGCCTGTGATGCCGTAACATTCGACAGCAACACGCCGTTTTTGAGTACAGCTGCCGACGTATCGTCACAGCTCGACTCTATACCTAATATATATATATCGTTCATTGGTCTTGTATTTTTATGGGGCTTAAGGGGTAATGGGGATTATGGGGATAATCGGACTCAATAGCTCAGCACCTCTACGCCGTGGTCAGTCATTAGCAGGGTATGTTCCCACTGTGCGCTCGGCAGTTCATCCTCGGTAATGACCTCCCATCCGTAGGGGTCTTCCTCGTCGATGAAGACCTTCCACGTTCCCATGTTTATCATTGGCTCAATCGTAAACACCATGCCGGGCACCAAGAGCATGCCTGTGCCGCGATGGCCATAGTGGTCAACATCGGGTTCCTCATGGAAGGCATTGCCCACACCGTGACCTGCCAGGTCGCGTACGATACCGTAGCCGAATTTCTTGCAATGTTTCTCGATGGCGTGGCCTATGTCGCCCACAAAGCCGAAGGGCTTAGCAGCCTCCATACCTATTTCCAAACATTCCCTGGCTACCCTTACCAACTGTTCCTTCTCGGGCGTTGTCTTACCTATTATAAACATACGCGAGGCATCGGCATAATAGCCGTCGACAATGGTCGTAAAGTCCACGTTAATGATGTCTCCCTCTTCCAGGATATCCTCTGCCTTGGGTACACCATGACACACCACCTCGTTGATGCTCGTGCAAACACTCATCGGGAAAGGTGGTGTCTCGTCGTCACCGCCATAGTTCAGGCAAGCGGGTATGGCATTATGTTCATCGCAGTAGCGGCGGCAAATCTGGTCAATTTCCAATGTCGACATGCCGGCACGAATATTCTTGGCCACCTCGTCGAGCACACCAGTGTTCACAACACCAGCCCGACGGATGCCTTCTATCTGCTCCGGCGTCTTAATCAGATCGCGGGTAGGCACCAGCTTCCCTTTGTTTTCCCAGTACATCACCTGCTTGTCGAGTTCTGTCGGTTCTTGTCCCGACAAGCAGTGCCACCGTCTTTTCTTACCCATTTGTCAGTCGACTTTAATTTTTCAGTTCCAACACGAAACGAGTTCCCTTGGTATATTGAGAATCTATTTCGAGGTCACCGTTCATCTTCAGCGCCATTTGTTTACAAATAGGCAATCCGAGACCGTCGCCCTCTGTCAAATCACGTATCTCAAGGAACGGCTTGAACACATCCTCACGTTTTTCCTCAGGAATTCCCTCACCAGTGTCAGAAACCATGAACTGGTGTGAGTGAGGACCACGCTTCTTGAACTCCAAGGCTACCGTGCCACCTTCAGGCGTATATTGGGCAGCATTATTAAGCAAGTGAAGCAATATGTGCGATACATATTCACGGTTGATGCTGGCACTCATTTTAGGTGTTGTCACAGTCACGTTTACACCCTTCTTCACCTTATTCTTTATCTGATCGGCCAACTCCTCGCAGAACTGCTGAATCTTAATTTCCTGGTACTCAATGTCTTCTGCGGGTTTATTCTCGAGGTCAGAAAGTGTCTGAATATGATCCGAGAAGTCAAGTAAGGCTTTCACTTCGGGAATACGATTATCGAGTTTCTTGAATGTAGGAGCCAGCTGTCCAGAGATATTACTGATGAACTTGGCCTTCAGAGCATTGCTCTCATTGGCCAGCTGGATGGTCTTCTTCTGTTTCCGCGTCAGCAGGATAAAGCGCAACAGGATGAAGGCACCTACTGCCAATGCTGCTGCCAGCGCTACTGCCAGAATACTGAGTCCAACAATAACATACCGACGAGTGCTCAGTGAGCTGTCCTTCTCAGCTATAGAGGCCTCATTGTCGGCAATCTGTTGTTTCAAAGCTCCTACCTCATCAGCAGCTTTCTTGGCATTCACTGAGTCCTTCCATGCAATGTAGCTGCTGTATGACTGTGCCACCATGCTGGCATTGTTACTCTTGCGACCGTTGGCAATCAGTGTCTGGTACACCTCGTCCACCTTGTCATACTCTTTCAGAGCTGTCAGCTTCGAAGCCATCTCCTTAAACACCTCGTTGCCCTTGGCGTTCATGCCAAACGTATAATAATAGATAGCCTTAGTATACAGCAGGTCATTTTTTATCGACTCATCACCGGAGCGCACAGACAGAGTCTCCAGCATAGCAAGCAGGTTCTTAGCACTCTCTGGCTTCCTCAGCTTGATGTACATCTGCAGACGTTCCTTGTTCACCTGATAGAACTGCGCAGCTCTTCCGGCTTCATTCAAAGGACTGCTTAAGATGACTTGATCAACACGACGTAGCAGGTCGAAAGCCTCCTTCCAAAAGTTATCCTTATAGTACAAGCCAGTAGCCTTGATTGCACACTCTACAGCCTGTGCCACCTGTCCTTTGTTAACATAGTCATTAAAAGCGTGGATATACATTGAACGGGCTGAGCCCACATTCTTCTTGGAATCAATACTTTCTGCACGCTGATGCAGTTCACTCTTGTTGCTTTCCTGTGCGTTGGCAAGGTTACAACAGATAAAAAGGTTTAACAATAGAAAAACTATCTTTCTCTTCATAACATGTTTATTTTGAATGACGCTGCAAAATTAAGCATTTTATTTGAATAATCACCTATAATTGTGTACTTTTTTTCATTTTATGCGACAACACAAAGGTCCCTGGCACCATCACTTAACAAACTTTTGATGATGCGAAGCAAAAAAAATAAGGAAGAATCAAAATATTTTCGTATCTTTCCTCTATAAACTTGAAAACAAATTGCCCCGCCAAGCTAATATCGGTACAGTCTGCAGTTTCTAAGCGAGACAAGAATCTGACACGG
>CADBHI010000050.1 GCA_902794405.1 uncultured Prevotellaceae bacterium | reverse complement strand
GACTCCTGGTTGCCAGTACCGGCGTCAACGACGCTGATGATAGGATCGAAAGCCTCGAATGGCTCATTGTCGGTCTTAGAATGAATCACCAGACCGCTGACCGTACTGGTCAGGAAACTATGGCTGTTTCCGATGGAAACCATCGCAATGGGCTGTCCCTCATGCACGCTGTCGCCATTGTGTACAAGTATGCTGCGCACAATACCTTTGTTAGGCAACGTGATGTCGGTAGTACCCTGCACGGGAAAGACCACCCCCGAATAATAGACCTTGTCACTCACATTACCCAAAACGCCCCATACAATAAATGCTAACACCAACAACGCTCCAGCCGCAGCCAACAGATAGGTGGGCACATAAGTCACGCGCAGATGGTCGGCAATCTGCGCAGGCGATTGTACATTCTCTGAATCTTCTTTCATATATATTGATAGTTTTCTGCAAAGACAAGCATATCAGGGAAAAAGCGTCGCTTCAACAGAAACGACGCTTTTGGGGGTGTTTTTGAGTATTAACGGAGGGGACGGATAGCGAAGGTAAAGTCGTAATCCTTATAGCCAAGGCGATATTCATCACGCGGCCAGGCTCCCCATGAGTTAACGCAACCAAGGCCGAACTGGCGCTGCTGGATGAAGACCTGTGTCTTGCCTGCGGGAATCAGGTCGCCTGAGTGGTGGCCCCAAGCCTTGTCCTTATGCATGCCATCGTCGAGCTGATCCATCGTGTAAGGCATAGCGCTGGCCTCCATCGGAGCGTTGGAGTAGAACTCTAATCCCCTACCCTGTCCGTTGATGACTCGGAACCAGCGTACATCGGTATGATTGCCCGACTCCTGCGGACGAATGTATTCGAAGTACTCGTCCTGTACCTTATTATTATATATGCCGATGAACTCGGATGAGTTGCGGTCGATATAATTCTCAGCAGGACCACGGCCATAATACTGCACCTGATCATAATCCTTCGGCATCTGCAAGGTCATGCCATAGCGGAACATGTCGCTGACCTTGGCTTCCTTGTCGGCATTAAGCTGTTCGCGGACAATGACCTCGCCCTCGGCAGTCAACGTGTAGGTCATGGTAAGCGTGGCAAAGGGCTGACGCCTCTCGTTGTTTCTCGGACCGGCAGCACGAGTCTGAGGTTCGCGCAACTCAATGGTGACGACAACGGAATTATCGCCAACGGTAAAGTCCTTCACTCTCATCTCAGGATTCTTCCAGATAGAGAAACGGTTCTGCAGGCCTGCGCCGTAGTCGTTGTCGGTAGGAGCGCGCCAGAACTCAGGCGTAATGCTTTCACGGAATTGGAGCATGCGCTGACCGTTGACGTTCAGGTAGTCAATCATGCCTGAATGCTTGCCAACGGAGAAGTCTGTACCAGCGGCAGAGAGTTTAACGTAGGTATTGGTCTCTTCCTTGGCAACACCCGTTCCTTCAGCTGACTTCAGTTCTGGGAACTTGTAAGACTGAACGATGAATTGCTGACGAGCCAGCACCTGTCCTCTCTCAATAAGCGGCTGAGCGTTGCGACTGCGGAAGTTGAATTCGACGGATATCTCACCGTTAGGATGTTCAGAGATACACTTGGCGATGAGATCCTTCATTGAAGGCGACTCAATAACTTTACGACCCTGAGGTTCGATATTCTGGAAACCGGGGAATTCCTTTGTAATTAAGATTTCGTCAGCTCCGATACAACTAACGATACACACCATTTCGAGATCATTGAGCGTCTTGAAGAAGTTCTCGTTGTACACCTCAACCTTGCCCTCCTTCAGGTCAACATCCTTCACCCAAACGTTCTGGTAATAGTAGCCCACCTCGTAGGCATGGGGATTCAATCGGCGGTCAGGAGCGATAATACCGTTACAGTTGAAGTTGTAGTCGCTGGCGGGATACTCACCATAGTCGCCGCCGTAGGTAAAGATGGTGCGACCCGTAATAGGGCTCTTGTCGCGCATACCCTGGTCAACAAAGTCCCAGATGTAGCCGCCCTGATACTTCGGCTCCTTACGAATCAGATCCCAGTACTCCTTGAATCCACCCATCGAGTTACCCATAGCGTGGGCATACTCGCATTGGATGAGCGGACGCGGGTTGTTGCCGTCGCAATAGCGCTGGCACCAGTTGTAATCAGCATACATGGGGCAGGTGATGTCGGTATAGCCTCCGTCGTAGGGAGCACGCTCGTACTGCACGGGACGGGTATTGTCATACTCCTTAATCCACTTGTAGCACTTCTCGAAGTTGGGACCGAAGCCGGCCTCGTTACCGAGTGACCAGACGATGATGCTGGGATGGTTTTTGAATGACTTCACATTGGCTTCATTGCGCTCCAAGTGCATCTTCTCGAAGTCAGCGCGCTTGGCCAGCGTGCCGTCGCCGTAGCCCATGCCGTGGCTCTCGAGGTTGGCCTCGGCAGTCAGGTAGATGCCGTATTCGTCGCAGAGATCGTACCAACGCGGGTCGTCAGGATAGTGACAGGTACGCACAGCGTTGATGTTCAGCTGTTTCATGATCTTGATGTCCTGAATCATGCGGTCCATCGAGACGATGTAGCCACCGTCGGGATCGAGCTCGTGGCGGTCGGCACCTTTTATTAATATAGGCTGGCCGTTGACCAACAGCTGTCCGCCCTTGATCTCGATATGACGGAAGCCCACACGCTGGCGGACGACTTCGAGCGCATTGCCCTTCTGATCTTTAAGCGTTATCAGCACAGTATAGAGATGAGGTGTCTCTGCCGTCCAGGGCTTCACGTCGTTCAGGTAGATTTCATGATTGGGCTCAAACTCGCTGCTGAGCTTACCATCATCAAAGATGATCTGCGCTACGACTTTGGCATTTCCTATGGTCTTCGCATCAAACTTGATAATGCCTCGTTTGGAATCCACCACCCAGTCCTGCGTCATAGTGATGTCCTCGATATGCGCCTTCGGACGGGCATAGAGATACACCTCGCGGGCAATACCAGTGAAGCGCCAGAAGTCCTGATCCTCCAACCATGAGCCGTCGCACCAGCGCATCACCTGCATGGCGATGAGGTTCTGGCCCTTCTTCAGATACTTCGTGATGTTGAACTCGGCAGCTATCTTTGAGTCCTCCGAGTAGCCCACGTACTTGCCGTTGACCCATACCGCGAGGTTGCTGGTTGCCGAGCCTACATGGAAGTAAACTTCCTGTCCGTTCCAGTCGGAGGGAAGGTCGAACGTTCGACGGTAACTTCCTGTGTAATTGTTGGTTTCGCCGATGAATGGCGGGTTGTTATCAAAGGTCGTACACCAGGCAAATCCGGCGTTCTTGTAGGTTTTGTCGCCGTAGCCCTCAATCTCGAAGAGTCCGGGAACGGGGAAGTCCACCCACTTCGAGTCGTCGAACTTCAAAGTGAAAAAGTCCTTCGGCGCCAGATTGTGGTCCTTCACGAAGTTGAATTTCCACTTGCCTTCCATCGACAGGTAACGACTGGACTTGGTCTTGTCATTCACCTTTGCCTTGTCTGCATCTTCGAAAGCGAAGAATGCGGCACGACGTGCCTCACGATTTACTTGATTCACTGCCGGGTCTTTCCACACCGGCGTCTGTTGTGCATAAACGGCTGCAGAAGCCACGCACATTACTGCTAATAGTAGTTTCTTCATAGGGTTTTTGGTATTGTAATTTCAATTGTTGATTCCTCATTATATCAAATGATGTTGCAAAGATAAACAAAAAATCCGTTATTCCTGCGTCTTTTCCCGAATTATTTTGTAATTTTGCACCGTGAAACGTTTCAATAGGCTTATTAGGGCTCTGTTCATATTCGCTTTTGGGATTATGACGCTGTCTCAGACGAAGGCGGCGGCTCCTGACATTTTAGTATATATGGACAGCGTGGAGTACTCGTTGGTGACCTGTTCGCCACATGAGGAAATCTATAGTCTGTATGGTCATACGGCCATCCGGATGCAGGACCTGCACAAGAGTCAGTCCAACGACATAGTGTATAACTGGGGTGTGTTCAACTTCGATGCGCCTCACTTTGTGCTCCGCTTTGTGTTTGGACTGACAGACTACGAACTGGAAGCTGCCAGCTACGACGTGTTCTGCAAATACTATCAGTATATGGGTAGTTCGGTTAGGCCGAGAACTGTCGCCCTGAGAATAAGGTGTATCGGTACAACTACTTCTACGACAACTGTTCTACTCGTCCACGAGACATCATTTCACGTAGTGTCAATGGACAAGTGGTATACGAAGACCGTAAGGATTACACCCCGAGCTACCGCGATATGATACGGCAGAAGACCGTTCACCATCCGTGGGCTACGTTCGGTAACGACATGCTGTTAGGCGTTAAGGCCGACATGAAGACCAACCGTTCGGAACAGGAGTTCCTTCCCGAGAACCTGCTCTACGACTTCGACCACGCCCGCATCAGAGGCATCGACGGCAGTTGGCGGCCTTTAGTCAAAGAACGCAGAATGGCCGTTCCACCAGGGGTTCAGGTGATTGAACCCGAATTTCCCCTCACCCCATTGGAGTGTGCCGGTATTCTGGCCATTATATCAGCGATGATATTCCTCATTGAGTGGAAACGCCGCAAGACCTTCAAATACTGGGATGCCACGTTGATGCTGCTGATAGGATTGGCGGGCTGTGTGCTGACAGTCATGATATTCTCACAACATCCGGCCACAAGCCTGAACCTGCAGTTGCTGCTGTTCAATCCCATACACCTATTTTATATACCCGCAGTTCTGTACCGTCGCAAGACACGCTACTGGATCTTGTTGCTTGTGATGGTCATTCTGCTGTTATTGGGCAGTATGTTACAACATTATGCTGAGGGTGTCATCATTTTGGCATTATGTTTGCTCTTAAGAATTTGGATACACCATAGGAATGAAAAATAAGTACCTTTACATAACCCTGCTGGCTATCTTGGGTATTACCCCAGAGATGATGGCCCAAAACAAGATACAGTACGCTCCGCGACTGGTGGTAAGTATTACCGTTGACCAGCTGCGTACTGACTATTTAGAGGCATTCTCTCCCCTTTACGGTAACGACGGCTTTAAACGCCTGCTACAGCAGGGTATGGTGTTCTCAGGGGCAAGCTACCCCTTCAGTCCTATCGACCGCGCCTCGGCCACGGCTTCTGTTGCTACTGGCGTTTCACCTTATTATCATAGTATTGTAGGTGAGAAATGGCTTAACCGCGAGACGCTTCGTCCTGTGCTATGTACCGGTGGAGACATGTCTCCCAAAGAGCTGTCAACCTCTACCATTGGTGATGAGCTAAAGGTGTCAACCCAGGGAAAGGCCAAGGTGGTCAGTATTTCTCCATTCGACGATGCTGCCATTTTGTCAGCAGGTCATGCGGCCGATGGTGTTTATTGGATTGACAACAAAGAGGGAATTTGGAGGACTTCAACCTATTATCAGCCACAGATTCCCGGCTGGCTGCTGACGTTCAATACTCTCCATTCGCCTGCTACGGAACCGACTGCCACTACGTGGGAACCTGTTATCGAGCTATCGGGGAAGTTCAACTATTACCAGCACACCGAGAACACAGAGAAGCCGTTCAAGTACAAGTTCAGCGGCAGCGACCGCTATGCCCAGCTCAAGACCAGCGGTATTGTAAATGCCTGCGTCACAGAATTGGCACAATTGTGTGTGGTGCAGGAGACGATGGGTTTCGACCGTGTGACCGACCTGTTGTCCGTGAACTATTATGCGGGTACCTTCAACCAGCTTCCCGTTTCGGAATGCCAGATTGAGCTGCAGGACACCTATGTACGTTTAGACCGTGAGATAGCACGTCTCATTAGCAATATTGAAAAGAAGATTGGTGCCGAGCATGTGCTCTTCGTGCTCACCTCCACCGGCTATAGCAATACTGAAAGTGCCGACTACGAGAAATACAAGATTCCCACCGGAACGTTCAACATCAACCGTACCGCCAACCTGCTGAACATGTATTTCGGAGCCATCTGGGGACAGGGACGCTACGTCGAAACCTGTTTCGAAGGACAGATGTACCTGAACCACAAGCTGTTGGAGTCAAAGCGCATTTCATTGACCGATGCCTGCCAGCGAGCACAGGAGTTCTTGGCTCAGCTGTCGGGCGTACGCAACGTGTATAGCGGACTGCAGCTGCTCACCAACATCAACGAACAGACACTAAAAATACGAAACGGATACAACCCCTCCCGTTGCGGAGATATCCTGATAGAAGTATCACCAGGATGGAAGCTCTATAATGAAGACAACCAGGAAACGCGTCTTTCAAGAGCATCTTTCATACAGTTCCCTATCATCTTTTATGGCGCAGGCGTAAAGGCAGAACTCATCAACGACCACGTCACCATCGACCGTATAGCGCCTACGATAGCCAAGAGCATCCGCATCAGGGCACCCAACGCCTGCTCGGCGGAACCTTTGTTCTAAAATGACATCCCGTTAAAACGACATACCGAAATAACGTCATACCGAAATAACGAAATAACAACAAAAATAACAAAACGAAATAACAAAAAAACAAAGATATGAATTTTACAAAGATTTTGAAGTCATTGTTCGGCGACAAATCGGCGCGCGATATGAAACTGATTCAGCCACTCGTGGATAAGGCAAAATCATTCACGCCGCAAGTACAGGCCATGAGCAACGACGAGCTCCGTGCCCGAACCAAGGCCATTCAGCAACAGGTTCAGTCTGCAGCCAAGGAGCAGAAAGAGAAGATTGCCCAGCTGAAGGCAACCATTGAGGATACGCCCATCGACGAGCGCGAGGCCATCTTCAACCAGATTGACAAGTTAGAGAAAGAAGCCCTCGAGGTCTACGAGAAAGCCCTCGACGAGGTGATGTTCGAGGTGTTTGCCATCGTCAAGGAGACGGCCCGCCGCTTTGCCGAGAACGAGGAGACCGTTGTCACGGCTACCGACTTCGACCGTGAGCTGGCTGCCGACCCCCGCAAGGACTTCATCACCATCGACGGCGACAAGGCCATCTACCACAACCACTGGACAGCTGGTGGCAACGACCTTAAGTGGGAGATGATTCACTACGACGTACAGCTCTTCGGCGGTACCGTACTCCATCAGGGAAAGATTGCCGAGATGGCGACGGGTGAAGGTAAGACACTGGTAGCGACCCTACCCGTTTTCCTGAATGCTCTTACCGGCAATGGCGTACACGTGGTCACAGTGAACGACTACCTGTCGAAACGTGACTCCGAGTGGATGGGACCGCTCTATATGTTCCACGGACTCTCCGTCGACTGTATCGACAAACACCAGCCTAACTCTGAAGCCCGCCGCCGTGCCTATCAGGCCGACATTACGTTTGGTACCAACAACGAGTTCGGCTTCGACTACCTGCGCGACAACATGGCCACGTCGCCTGCCGACCTGGTACAGCGCTCACATAACTACGCTATCGTCGACGAGGTCGACTCCGTGTTGATCGACGATGCCCGTACACCTCTTATTATTAGTGGTCCCGTGCCGAAAGGCGACGACCAGATGTTCGAGGAGTACCAGCCGCTGGTCGAGAAGCTCGTCGGCGTGCAACGTCAATTAGCAACGCAATACCTGGCAGAGGCTAAGCAGAAGATCGGCGAAGGCCAGCGTTTGGCCGAGGCAGGCAATAAGAAAGAGTCTGAAAAGCTTTTAGAGGAAGGTTTCCTGTCGCTCTATCGCTCGCACAAGGCCATGCCCAAGAACAAGCCGCTCATCAAGTACTTGTCTGAGGAAGGCATCAAGGCCGGCATGCTGAAGACTGAGGAAATCTATATGGAGAACAACAACCGCCGCATGCCGGAGTGCGTGGAGCCCCTGTATTTCGTTGTCGACGAGAAGCTGAACTCCTGCGACCTTACCGACAAAGGTACGGGCTGGCTGGCCAAACAGGTCAACGATTCCGAGCTGTTTGTGCTGCCCGATATCACAGGCCAGCTGTCGGCCCTCGAGGGCGATACGTCGCTCAACGATCAGGAGCGTGTTGACAAGAAGGACGAGCTGATGGCTCACTATGCCGTGCAGTCGGAGCGCGTACACACCCTGCAGCAGCTGCTCAAGGCCTACTGCATGTTCAATAAGGACGACGAATACGTGGTCATCGACGGCGAGGTGAAGATTGTGGACGAACAGACTGGTCGTATCATGGAAGGCCGCCGCTGGTCGGATGGTTTGCACCAGGCTGTCGAGGCTAAGGAGCACGTCAAGGTGGAAGCTGCCACACAGACCTTCGCCACCATCACCCTGCAGAACTACTTCCGCATGTATCACAAGCTGGCCGGTATGACCGGTACCGCTTCTACGGAGGCCGGTGAGTTCTGGGACATCTACAAGCTCGACGTGGTGGAGATTCCCACCAACCGCCCCGTTATCCGTAACGACCAGGACGACCGCGTCTACAAGACCGCCCGCGAGAAGTACAAAGCCGTCATCGAGGAAATTGTGGCCATGCGCAACGCCGGACGTCCCACGCTGATTGGTACGACCTCAGTCGAAATCTCCGAGTTGCTGAGCCGCATGCTCGACATGTACGTCAACCCCGAAACAGGCCGCCGCGAGGGAATACCTCACCAGGTGCTTAACGCCAAGCTCCACCAGAAGGAGGCCGACATCGTGGCTCTTGCCGGTCAGCAGGACTCACAGGGACGCGGCGCCGTGACCATCGCCACCAACATGGCCGGTCGTGGTACCGATATCAAGCTGTCGCCCGAAGTAAAGGCCGCAGGTGGTCTGGCTATTATCGGCACCGAGCGCCACGAAAGCCGCCGTGTGGACCGCCAGCTGCGTGGTCGAGCCGGACGCCAGGGCGACCCGGGTTCTTCTGTCTTCTATGTCTCACTCGAGGACAAGCTCATGCGACTGTTTGCCTCCGAGCGCATCGCCTCAGTCATGGACCGTCTGGGCTTCAAGGAGGGCGAGATGATTGAGAGCCCGATGATATCACGTAGCATCGAGCGCGCCCAAAAGAAGGTCGAGGAGAACAACTTCGGTATCCGTAAGCGCCTGATTGAATATGACGACGTGATGAACAAGCAGCGTACCGTCATCTACGAAAAGCGCCGCCACGCCTTGATGGGTGAACGTATCGGCATGGATATTTCCAATATCATCTGGGACCGTGTGGTCAACATCATTGAGAATAACGACTACGCCGGCTGTAAGGAGGAATTCCTGCATATACTTGCCATGGAAGTACCTTTTACGGAAACAGAACTCATTGAAAAGAACCGTGAACAGTTAGAGGAAGAGGCTTTCCAGGCTGCTATCGGCAACTTCAGCCGCAAGACAGAGCACATTCGTGAGGTGGCACAACCCATCATCAAGCAGGTCTACGAGAACCAAGGTGCCATGTACGAGCGTATTATGGTGCCCCTGACCGACGGACGCCGCATGTACAACATTCCTTGCAATCTGAAGGAAGCCTACGAAACTGAGTCAAAGTCTGTGGTCAAGGAGTTTGAAAAGGCTATCCTGCTCCACATCATCGACGACTCATGGAAGGAGAACCTGCGCCAGCTCGACGAACTGAAGCACAGTGTGCAGAACGCCTCCTACGAACAGAAGGACCCGCTGCTCATCTTCAAGCTTGAGAGTGCCAAGGTGTGGGACTCGATGATCAACGAGATGTACAATCGCATCACCTCCATCCTCACCCGCGCCCAGATTCCAGAAGTGCAGCAAGTGCAGGAAGCTGCTCCCGAGCGTCCTACACAGCGCCAGCAGTATACAGAGTCGAAACAAAATCTGGACGAAGAACGTCTCAGCGATCCCAACCAGCGTGCCGCTGCCCAGCAGGACACCCGTGCCCAGCAGCCCCGCACGCCTATCATGAAGGATAAGCTTCCTGGCCGTAACGATCCCTGCCCCTGCGGTTCTGGCAAAAAGTTCAAGAACTGTCACGGACGCGGAATCGTATAAATTTCCGACTTAAAATTTTGAAGTTTACACACTTATTCGTATCTTAGCACCAATAAAACCAAAACGAAATAAAAGAGAAGATTATGAAAGTACAGACAGTAGGCATCGCCAGCGACCATGCTGGTTTTGCATTAAAACAATTCGTGAAGAAATATCTTGAGGAAAAGGGATATCCTTACGTGGATTATGGAACATACACAGAGGACTCATGCGACTATAGTGACTTCGGCCATGCATTGGCCAAGGGTATTGAGGCTGGTGAGGCCTATCCTGGCATTGCCATCTGTGGTAGTGGCGAGGGTATTAATATGACCCTGAACAAACACCAGTCCATCCGTGCTGGATTGTGCTGGATTCCAGAGATTGCCCATTTGATTCGTCAGCACAACAATGCCAACGTGCTGGTGATGCCTGGTCGTTTTATTGACGAAGAGATGGCCCGAAAGATTATGGATGAATATTTCACCACGGAGTTTGAGGGTGGACGCCATCAAAAGCGAATAGACAAGATTCCTGTGTAAGTTCGCGCGCGTTCCTTATTAAATTATAGGGACTGAATCAGAAAAATGAAGAAAAAACAAAAAAAGTCTCAAGAAAATTTCCTTATCTCGCTGAAAAACAGTATCTTTGCAGTCCCAAATCGAAAATAGCATCGAATAACGTCAAAATTATTAAAGAATTACAGACATGACAAAGGCTGATATCATTAACAAAATCTCCGAAGAAACGGGAATTGCCAGAAAGGACGTGACCGCAACCGTTGAGGCATTTATGGAAGAAATCAGAGAGAGTTTGGCTTCGAACAAGGAGAATGTCTATCTGCGCGGTTTTGGTAGTTTCATTGTGAAGCATCGCGCCCAGAAGACTGCTCGTAACATATCAAAGAACACGACTCTTGTAATCGACGCACACGACTTCCCTGCATTCAAGCCCGCCAAGAGTTTCATTGCGAAGATGAAGTAAACAGAAGTAAATCATTCATAAAACATTAAACAATTATGCCAAACGGAAAGAAAAAGAAGGGCCACAAGATGGCAACTCACAAGCGTAAGAAGAGATTGCGCAAGAATCGCCATAAGAGCAAGTAAGCTCTATGCGATAAAGAAATGAAGGGAGTGTGGCAACGTCAATGACGAGCCACACCCCTTTTTGAAATTATAACCCAAGCTAACACCCAAAGAATGACAAGTGAAGTAATTATTGATGTCCAGCCGAAGGAGATTTCCATCGCCCTGCTTGAAGACAAGCAGTTGGTGGAATATCAGAACGAACGCCGCGAAGCTTCGTTTTCGGTAGGCAACATCTACGTGGCAAAGGTCCGGAAACTAATGCCTGGACTGAACGCCTGCTTTGTCGACGTAGGGCATGAGAAGGATGCATTTCTGCATTACCTTGACTTGGGCCTTCAATTCAGCTCTTATGAGAAATACCTGAAACAGGTACAGAGCGACAGAAAGAAACTTTATCCCATTCAGAAAGCGACAAGACTACCCGACCTTCCCAAAGATGGTTCCGTTCAGAACACACTTCAGGTAGGTCAGGAAGTCATGGTACAGGTCGTAAAGGAACCAATCAACACTAAAGGTCCCCGCTTGACTTGCGAACTAAGTTTTGCCGGCCGGTATATCGTGCTGATACCTTTTGGTGATAAAGTGAATGTATCTTCTAAAATCAAAAAAAGCGAGGAACGCAGCCGACTGAAGCAATTGATCCAGAGCATCAAGCCCAAGAACTTCGGAGTTATCGTCAGAACGGTAGCAGAAGGAAAGCGTGCAGCAGAGCTTGACCAGGAAATGAAAATCCTACTCAAGCGTTGGGACGATGCCATTACCCAAGTGCAGAAGACTCAGCAGCGGCCACAATTGGTGTTTGAGGAAGAAAGCCGTGCAGTAGCATTGCTACGAGATTTGTTCAATCCGACCTATGACGCTATCAACATTAATGACGAAGCCATCTTCCAACAGGTGAAGGATTACGTCGGACTGATAGCCCCAGAGAAACAGGACATCGTAAAGCAATACACAGGAACGGTACCTATTTTCGACAATTATGGCGTAACGAAGCAGTTGAAGTCAGGATTCGGTAAAACCGTCAACTACAAACATGGAGCCTACCTTATTATTGAACATACAGAGGCTATGCATGTGGTTGACGTCAACAGCGGTACTCGCGTTAAAAAGGAAAACGGTCAGGAAGCCAATGCGCTGGAGACCAATCTGGGAGCTGCAGACGAGCTTGCCCGCCAGTTGCGACTACGAGACATGGGAGGAATCATCGTAGTCGACTTCGTGGACATGAATCTCGCCGAAGACCGCCAGATGCTCTACGAACGCATGTGCAAGAATATGCAGAAAGACCGTGCACGACACAACATCCTGCCCCTGTCAAAGTTCGGACTGATGCAGATTACCCGTCAGAGAGTCCGACCGGCCATGGATGTCAACGTAGAAGAAGAATGTCCCACCTGTTTCGGAACTGGAAAGATTAAATCATCTATTCTTTTCACCGATCAGTTAGAGAGCAAGATTGACCGCCTTGTCAACAAAATAGGCATCCGAAAATTCTATTTACACGTACACCCCTACGTAGCAGCCTTCATCAATCAGGGAGTGATCTCGATGAAGCGCCGCTGGCAGATGAAGTACGGCTTTGGAGTACGCATCATTCCCTCTCAGAAACTGGCTTTTCTACAATATGAATTCTATGACGAAAAACGCCAGTTCATAGATATGAAAGAGGAGATTGAAACAAAAAAATAAGGGGAACATCTTAAATTGTTCCCCTTTTTCTTGGTCATATCAAATGTTTTTTGTTTCTTTGCAGTTGAAAGAAGAGCAATCATCTACTCATGGTAACACTAAAAGTATTATTCTGGATCTGCCTGTTCATTGTATTCTATACCTATATTGGGTACGGAATGCTATTATATGTGATGGTTTTGATAAAGCAATTGTTCTGCAAGACTTCGCAAGCCCCTATCCTACCCGATGACGATCAGCTACCAGATGTCACCCTCATGATATGTGCCTACAACGAAGAAGACATTATTCGTGAGAAGATGGAGAACATCCGCCAGATAGACTATCCTGCAAACAAGTTCTGCGTGATGTGGGTTACCGACGGTTCCAATGACGGCTCTAACGACCTACTGAAGCAATACCCTGAAGTAACCTTGGTTTACTCTCCTGAACGAAAGGGAAAGGCAATGGCCATGCAACATGGCCTGAAGGTAAACAAAGCCGAATACGTTGTCTTTACAGACGCGAATACAATGCTGAATGCCAATGCTATACGCGAGATTGTTAGACAGTTTATGAAACCTAACGTCAGCTGCGTATCTGGTGAGAAAAGGGTTGCCGCACGCACTAATGACCAGATTGCAGCTGAGGGCGAAGGCCTCTATTGGAAATATGAAAGTACGCTCAAGCAATGGGACAGCGACCTATACTCGGCCATGGGTGCGGCAGGCGAGTTGTTTGCCGTCAAAATGTCTGATTACCGTGAGGCTCCTACAAATGCCTTGCTTGATGACTTCATGATGTCAATGCTTATTGTGAAGGACGGCCATCGCATTGCCTACACCTCAAAAGCCTACGCTATGGAATACGGTTCAGCCAACATGTATGAGGAGTCAAAACGTAAACGTCGTATTGCTGCAGGCGGACTACAGAGCATCTGGTGGTTAAGATCATTGATGAATCCGCTGAAATACCCCGTCGTCAGCTTCCTGTTTATCAGCCATCGCGTACTTCGCTGGTCAATTACCCCTTTCACCATGCTGGCACTCATTCCCCTGAACATAGCCCTTGTTGCCTTGAACGCAGGGGTCATCTATACTGTCATCGGTATCCTGCAGCTCATCTTCTATGCCGCTGCAGCCCTTGGCTGGCTCCAAACGAAAACCGGACGACATGGAGGACTATTGTATGTGCCCTATTATTTTCTGTTTATGAATGTTAATGTTTTTCGCGGCATCAGCTATTTAAGAAGCCATAGCACAAGTGGTACATGGGAAAAAGCTAAAAGAGGATAAAAAATAGCCAAAAGTTATTGTAGTTTATAAAAAAAATGCTACCTTTGCAAAGGATAATGCAAAATCGGAATGATGACTCAAGATGAAAGAGAGATTTTGATGCAAAAGTTTACGGAGGCGAACAGGAAACTGATTATAGCCAACGAGCAACTTGAGGCAGCAAATCTGAAGCTAAAGGAATATGAAGAGAAGGCATCCAAGGCTGAAAAGGCCAGTAAGATGAAGTCTCTCTTCTTAGCTAACATGAGCCATGAAATCCGAACTCCGTTGAATGCCATTGAAGGTTTTTCACGCGTCATAGCCGAGACTGATTCCCCTGAAGAGCGCATGAAATACCTCGAAATCATTGAGAGCAACAACAACCGCCTGATGAGTCTCATCAATGAGATTCTCGATTTGTCGCGTGTAGAGTCTGGCGAAATCACGATCAAGAAAGCCCCCGTCAACCTTGAGACCTTCTGCAAGGGCATCAAGCAGTTGTTCAAGTTCCGTTGTCCTGATACAGTTGTGCTGGAATGGACAAAGCCCAATCTTGCCATCACAATGAATACTGACGAGAACCGTTTGACACAGGTCTTGTCAAATCTCATCAGCAACGCCTTGAAACATACAACCAAGGGAAGCATTACCTTTGGCTACGAAATCATTGAGGACGGCGCACGCATATCTTTCTTCGTCAAGGATACAGGTTCTGGCATTGAACCAGAATTCATTGATCACATCTTTGAAACCTATGCATCTAAGGATGCCGAAAACCGTAAGGGTTATGGATTGGGATTGGCATTATGCCGTATCATTGTCGAAAAGATGGAAGGTGAAATACATGTCAACTCGGTACTTGGAGAAGGCTCCACCTTCACCTTTACATTGCCTTTCCATGGTTCAATTGGTGGATTGTCAACCAGCAACCGTACAGCTACAACAACTAATGTACGGACATTGAACGTGACAGGAACAGGTCGCCTTGACGAATCAAACATGAAGACCATACTGGTGGCTGAAGACGAGGAGAGTAATTACGAATTGGTACGCATTGTGTTACAGAAACGTTATAGGTTGCTTCGTGCACGTAACGGAATAGAAGCTGTAACCATCAACGAGGACGAACATCCGGACCTGATTCTGATGGATATCAGAATGCCAGAGATGGACGGTTTAGACGCTACTCGCATTATCAAAGAGGTTAACCACGAAGTTCCTATCATAGCATTGAGCGCTTATGCTTTTGACGAAAACATCAGGGAAGCCAAGGCTGCTGGATGTGATGAGTTCATGGCAAAGCCGTTCCGCGTAGAGGACCTGATAGAAATCTGTTCAAGATACATAAATAAATAAGGAGTCTTTTCCATGGGAAAACTTGCTTTTTTTAAATATTGTTCATTCCTGCTACTTGTTGCCACCTTTATTGTGGCTGTATTCACTTTTGTCGGCATCTTCGGAGGCAATGTTCCTCCCGGCGGCAATACAGCCAGAGCAATGATGGTATATGCGCTACCCCTTCTTGTCGTAGCTGATTTCATATTTTTGGTATACTGGCTTGCACGGCGTCGTTGGCATTGGTCAGTCATTCCATTCATTACACTTCTTTGTTGTATCCCTTATATTGGAACTATCTTCCAAATTGGTATCCAAGGCGCTGAGGACGACAAAGAAAAGGGGCTCACGATTGCCTCATATAACGTAGCCATGTTCAACCGCGAAACAACGGGCTTTATTGCGCAAGACATCCTGGCTCAGATGAAGAAGAAGAAAGTCGACATTCTCTGTATGCAGGAGTATAATGAGGCAAGCGGTGACAAGCGCAACTCTGACAGCTACAAGGAATTCTTCCCGCACATGGCTGTTGGACAGGGTGATATGGTTATATATAGCCGCTACCCTATTAAAAAGCATAAGAAGATATCCTTCGACAGCAACCAAAGTGCCATGTGGGCTGATGTGGATGTAGATGGAAAGCTCATCCGCGTTGTAAACGTCCACTTGGAATCCACTGGCGTTAACCGTACATTGAGTAAAGCCGCCAAGCAAAAATTACCTGGTGCAGACATCAAAAGCAATGCTCTGTTAAAACTCATCTACGGAAATTACACCTCTGGTATGGTGGTTAGAGGCTATCAGGCCGAAACTGTCACCTCTGAAGCTCAGAAGGGGCTGAAAAAGAACCAGTCGCTGATTGTCTGTGGTGACTTTAACGATGTGCCCTACTCCTATACCTACAAAACGATGCTTGGCGACCTGACAGATGGTTTCAAGGAATGCGGTAGTGGCTGGATGTATACCTATCGTGGTAAAAAGATGTTCAGGATTGACTACATCTTCCATGACGATTCAATGGAAGGCCTGACCTATTACAAAGAAGACTTCAGCTATTCTGACCACTATCCGGTCTTCATGAAGTTAAAGCTTTAGGACCTTTCAGACAATCTTGAAACGTACTCGAAACGAGCGTTCCATCTCGTCCCAATTGGTACCAAGCATTTCAAAACGTCCGATCTGCCCCGTGGACCTCACGTGTTTCCCATTGCAGGGACATACGTCGTAGTCGCCAATACTTACCAGTCGAATCAAATCCGTTGCATCTTCTGGCAATCGTGAGCCAGAAAATTCCTCAGGCATATCATCACGGCTCACAAAAGAGAAGGTGACAGGAAGGTTCTCTTCTATCAACTCATTCATGCGGCGCTCTATCTCTTTTTCTTCCTGGCGCGATGGCTTATGGTCAAGATAAAAACTCATCTTACTCTTCTTCCGCTCCACATGGGCATTGTATGACCTTTCGCACCCAAACAACCGTATCATTGTCTGGTTCAAAAGGTGCTCCGCTGTATGTGCAGGCGGAAAGGACACCTCACGCTCTTCAAAATTGTCGTAGTTAATCGACATGAATATTCGAGTATTTCTTGCTTATTTCGATACAAAAGTAGACAAAAGGAGCCATATTACCAAACCTCGATAACTAAAATACGTTAAATTGTGCTGATTTCTCTGTGACTACTATTCAAATCTCACTTAAAATGCTTACCTTTGCACCCGCTTTTCAAGCAAAACGGGCAAGTCCTGTACGGCCAGCTCCCTCGGAACCCTCCAGGACGGGAACGTAGCAAAGGTACTTGGTTGTAGCGGCGCGATACAGTAAGCTTGCCCACCCGCCTCTTTAGCTCAGTTGGCCAGAGCACGTGATTTGTAATCTCGGGGTCGTTGGTTCGAATCCGACAAGAGGCTCGAAGAAGGATAGGCGAAAGCCAATCCTTTTTTGGGTTCAAAAAGAAAGGATAGGCTTTCGCCTATCCTTCTTTCTTTTTCCAGAACATATAAGTAATGTCTTCAAAATCTCCGTTATCCGTCTGCCTGTACATCCGCTGATTCGTCGTTTCCTGATTCAACGGCCCAAGGTGACGTATATAAGGCCCCACCTTAATATAGTCAAAGTCAGCTTTATTGACAATGGATGGTATTCGGATACGTCCCGTGTACCATGCGACCCTAAGCTGTGGGTATTCTTCATGGATATACTGTGCCAGCAGGTTCACACCCTTAGGGTCAGCATCGCCGCCCATGAATGAGATGCAGGTTATGTCGTGAGCCATCTGGCCGACGAAGTCATCAATGGCAGCAGTATCCAAGGGAAGCCCGATGTCCTCCCATAGGTAGTGGCTGTGACATCCTGGACAACGGCAGGGGCAGTTGGAGATGTTGATAGCCAGCGTTACCTCATCGGGTATCTCCTGGAACACAATGTCCGTGTTGACATACTTAAGCATGAGCGTAGAACCTGCGAGATGCCTCTTCCTGACGCGGCTGCGAGAAATTCGACACGCGCTTCAGATAGCCAATGATGCGGGTCATATAGTCGATATTCTTCGAGTGACACTTCGGACACTCCTTCAGATAACGCTTATCGATGGTACCGCAGTCATTGCAGATGGTATTGGGAATGTTGAACGTGAAGTAGTTACATCCCTCCTGGGCAGCTACCTTCAGAAGTTTCATGTACTGCTGCTTCGACAAGTGCTCATTGAGATTCATGTGCAATGCAGATCCACCTGTCAGATGCTCGATGTAGGGTGCACCGTGGAGTTTGAACTTGTCAATCACACTCAGCGACTCGTCCTCAACAACATAGAAGTAGGAGTTATAGCAGTCGCGCGGCACAAAGTAGCCATCCTCACGGTCCCACTTGGCATGCTTCACACCAACGTTTTCTGCAGGAATCATCTCACAGTTGAACATCACTTCCTTCGTACGGTATTGCTTGTTATACTTCTCAATCAGTCCCAGGATGCCCTGAACGAAGTGCTTATAGTCGTCATTTGGAGTGATCTTCAGCCCCATGAACTCAGCTGCCTCTACCAAGCCATTGATACCGATGGTCAGATACTGGCGACCGATATTGATGTAGCCTGCATCAAACAGCGGCAGCATACCATGTGCCTGAAGCTCTTTCAGATTCTCGTTATACGCCATCTGTACCTTGTGGCACAGGTCGATGATGCCGCCCAGATACTCTAAATAGTCCATGCTATGATTCACGGCATATTGTATGCAGCGATTCAAGTTGATGGTCAGCACCGACTTCGAACCTGTAGACACACCGCCTGCTCCTAACGTATATGAGAAACCGTTGTCAGTAATCTCGTTGCGCAGACGGCAGCAACTGGACAGAGAGTCGGCATTATTGCTCATATAGGTGAAGAACGAGTGACCCTCAGAATACATCTCGGCCGTAAACTCTCCCCACTCAGGATCTTTGCAGTTGCCATCCTCATCGGTCAGCAAAGCCATTGTCTCAACAGGGAACGTCAGCAAAGTCTTGGTACGCTCTTTGTTAAACCACTTCATAAAGCGCTTCTGCAACCATGAAAGGCTCTCCCAATCGGGCTTGGAACCATCGGGGAAGTAGAAGTCGCCAAAGATGCTCTCGAAATAGTAGCGGTCGTAGTAGGCGATATTCCAGAACACGGCCTGGTAGTTGCGGGCACCAGTAGGCTGGTTCAACGTATAGACAATCTGCTCGAAGTAGTCGGTAATCACCTTGTCGATGGTGCGCTTCTTCAGGCTCAGGTCAGCCTGATCGTCAGGACGCTTGTAGTAGTCTGGGCCATACTCCTTACCAATGAAATAGTTCATGTACATCAGGAACTCAGGCGTAGCACAAGCACCCGACAGCATGGATGACACCATGAATACCATGTTGACGAAACCACCGGCAAACGACTTCAGATTGGTCGGAGCCGTGGAGTTACCACCAATGGAGGTCGTGCCGCCAATGAGCCAAGGATACATCGTAATCGACGCACAATAGTTGGCAAGCGACGTTTCGTCGTTCTTATATATAAAGTGGTGGGTCAGCTTGTCGATATATTCATCGGCCAACTGCTTTCCATACATCTTCTTGATTCTGTCAGTCAGCAAACGACGGTTCAGACGGATGAAGTTCGATTTTGGGAGTTCACCAATCAGCGTAGCAATATTTTTGTGTTCAACATTGGCATTGGCATCGTACTTCGATCCGGTAGCAGCATTCACTGAGTCCATGTACTCAGAAAGGAAAAGCATCTTCTCCAGTGTCTCTCTATCTTCGGAATGTTCCTGACGATAGAGAATGAACGACTTTGCAACATTATAGAAGCCCTCACGCATCAAAGCTTCCTCAACCTGGTTCTGAATATCCTCCACCTTAATGTCATCGTGCATGTCAAGATGACTCAGAATTTTCGAGATAGTCCCCAAGTCTGTAGGTTCATTCACACTTTCGAACGCCTTCACGATGGCATTCATAATCTTGTCCAAAGAAAAACGGTCTTTCGAACCGTCACGTTTCGTAATTGTAAAGTTTTTAATTTCCATTGCTGTTTCTATATTTTTTTCTCGTCATTTCATTTTAGGCTTTTACGCCAAAGTCATCCGTTTTGGAAAACTTTTCCTTTCTCAAATTTCAAAAAGTTTCCCGAAACGGAAAACCCTAACCGCTTGCAAAGTTACTAAAATTATCCAAAAGTAGATACATTCAAGACTTAAAAAAACAAAAAACTTGTTGTTTTTGGACATCTTCACGCTTTGCTTTCAACGACAAAATATCCCAAATAGCCCAAGGTAAAACTACAACAACACGGGCTAATCGCAACGCAATCTGAAAATTACTGAAAAAACATTCGTGTTTATTTGGCCATTTGTAAAAATAGCATTAACTTTGTCCCCAGCCAATCTAAAAAACCTGAAACTAAGAATTGACAAACACGAAAGAGTGCCACCCTGCGAAGGATAGCACTCTCATTTTTTACAAACGGTTATTCCAAATTTCTCACTTTACAACCACTTTGCGTCCACCAATAATGTAGAGACCTGGCTTCAGGTTCTCTTCCGACAAGCGTCGGCCACTGAGGTCAAAACATCCCGATGACTGGTTGTCGCTGTCGCCTTCCTTCATTCGTAAGTCGTTCACATCCTCAATACCTGAAGTAGTGAACTTAACCGCCTGAATTGAAACGGTGCCCAGCACAAAGTCAGAGTTCTTGTCAGCACCAGCATAGAACACAACCACATAGTCGCCCGTCTCAGGTACCTCAAATTCTAACGTCTGCTGATTAACGCCAGTGAACTTGTTACTCGTTTTACCCCCAATGTTGACGGTGGGCGTATATGTCTGAGAAGCCAATTCCTGTCCGTTGGTGTCCTCAATGGCAACGGTTACAGGCTTGAATTGCGGCTGGTTCCAGTTGCAAAGCTTGTACTTCAGGGCATATTGGCCAGCATGTAACGTCAGGTAGGAACGGCCCGACTTGTCGCCAAACTTTGCCCATGCAGATTTCTCCTTAGAGGTGGCATTCAACACGAGCAGACCATACTCAAAGGCCTTGCTTGAGTTCGTGAAACGCAATATACGAGGACCGTCGGTATATGGAAGGCCTCCTCCTACACGCTTCGTAGAGCCATTGCTCACATACCAGTCCTGAGGCACTATACCCTCGTTTTTGAAATTCTGGTGCAGACTGTAGGTGCCACTGGAAGTAGCATAGTTAACCAGGCATGTGGCTTGCCCTGTCTTACCCTTGTCGTCAACGACCTCCACTCTCAGATTATGCTTGCCGGATTTAGGAGCAGCCACCGTCGTTGTATAGGGCGAGGCATACAGAGAATCCAGAAACGTCTTGCCGTCAAAGAACGCAAGGCCCGCAATCTTGGCATTGGTAGCTTTAGCGGTGGCCGTCACGGTAATATCAGGGAACACCGCCTCTCCCTGGGGAGCCATACAGAGGTGAGTCACATCACCTGCTGGCTGTGTAAATCTCGTCGTGGGCTGATTGAGGGTGAAACGCTTACAGAAGTTCCAGATGAGGAAGCGGTTCTGATCCGAAGGCCAGTGACCACCATTATTATAGGAATAGAGCCATACCTCGCCGCCGTTCGGTCCACCCGTCCATTTCTCCAAGTCACCGTTTTGCCAATTGGAGCTTTTGGCTTTGTACCCGACTGTCTTGGAGTATTTGGTGTGCTTGTCGTGCTTGGCATAGTTCTCGATGTAGGCATGAATGCCGTATTGTTCATAACCAAACACATCGTCACCATAGGCTATGACTTCCAACAGGTTCACAGGCTTCTTACAGTTGGTCCAGGGCTTTTCTGAGAACTGGATACCACTTGTCGGAGCAAAGGCAGCAATTTTGTTCTGCATATTAGCGATACAGTGGTGGATGAGCATCGACCCCATGGAGAAGCCCGACCAGTAAACACGGTCTGTGTCGATATTAAAACGGCTTGCCATCTCGTCAATGGTCTTAATGACGAAAGTCTGGTCTTTCGTGCCGCCTATATCCCATGTACTTCCATCGCTGCGCAGATATGTGATAACGAACTTAGCCGTATCGATCATCTCGTACATCTTGTCAGAACCATATTGGTATTCCGGGTCTTGGTTCATGCCATGCGTGACGATGAACAGTGGCATTTTGTCCAGCATCTTATTAGGTGTATAGACTACCATGTTCCTCTTCTGGCCGTTCACATTAATGTCAATAGACTGTTTCTTGTAGGCTGAGACCTGCAAGGCAGAGAGTAAAATCAGAAATAGAAAAATAATCGATCGTTTCATCTTTGTTATGGTTAATTTGTAATATCTGGCTGCAAAGTTAGCAAAAAAATAGAGATAAACAAGCTTTTTCACACTTATTTTATCAAGGAACTTTAAATCGGCGGGGCGGGGTATGAGCCATGACACTGAAGTATAACTTTCAAAAACCGGTGTCTTTTTGTCAAAAGTCGGCGGGTTTTGAGAAAAAGGAACCGCCTTTTGAAAAATCCCGGCCTGGGAATTTCTATTTTCGTTTTTGTCTCATGAAAAACGTTTCACCTATATATTGTAAATCGCACTTTTTAAGTAGCACTTCTCACACCTCCCTCACCTAATTTAGGTGTGAGAGGTGTGAGAAGTGAGGGTTGTTTTCTGTGATTAACAATTACAATAGAGCAACCTTATATCTCCATTAATCAGACACAAAATAGTTCTTCGACAAGCGAAGCGGCAAAGGCGAGCGGTCCAAGTTGTTTAAGTTGTCTTTTAATAAAGCAAAAAGAGACCTTAAATCTCCAATTATCAGACACAAAATACTTTCCCCCTCAACTCCCCACCCCTTTAGGGGCTTTAAGGGGCGGGGAGGAGCCGAGCCGAGGCTTTTCTGTGAATTGACTTTCCCCTACGCTCGGCCTTTGGACGCTTGCCGCTCGGCTCTGCCGCTTTCACCAAGCGTAGCGACTGAAAGAACCGCAGGGACGCAAGAACCTTCCGTGATATCTGTGTGACCTATCACCGTTGTTCTTTCTATGGAACAACAAAAAAAGTGTGCCCCCTGTGCCCCTATTTGGTCTAACGCGCTGATTACGTATATGTTGAAAGGGGCACCTTAGGCCTAAAAGTGTGCCCCTGAATAAACATCTGACAAACAGACGTTTAACCCCATTTGGGGGCAGAGGGGCACAGTTTTTTCCATTATTCAGCCAGAGAATCAGGGAATGGCTTTAAGTGGCACACTTAAATCACGGAAAACACAGAAAGCACCCGCCCCCGACCCCGCCCCTTTAAAGGGGTGGGGAGTTAGCCGCGCCCCTAATTAGTTTGGTGTCTGATTTTTTGGAGATTTATGGTTCCTTTAGGCCGATGCCAAGGTATCAGTCTGGGCAAAATCAACCTATTCCTTCGTATAAACGCGTTAATTTCCTCCGATTCTGCGGAAAATATCAAATAAATGATTACCTTTGCAGCCCATACGCTGCGAAAAGCTCGAGAATGAGCAATGAAAGCAAGTAATATTAATAGCTATAAATTCAAAACAATTATGAAAAAGATGAGACGCTCGGCTACACCGCTTGGCTATGCAAAGAACTGGGTGATGGCCGCCATTCTCACCCTATTTGGCACTTTTGTATTCACAGGGTGTTCGACAGACGATGATGACAATCCGGCTGTTGAACGGGAGTACACAGGCGTGCCACTGGTCATCCTTGACACCGACATCGGCTCCTCCACCGATGACCTCTTCTCCTTAGAGATGCTCCATTACTATCAGCAGCAGGGACGCTGCAAGCTGCTCGGCGTGATAGTGGACCGCGAGGGCGAGGACTGCGCCGCCTGTGCCGATGTGATGAATACGTACTTCAAACATGGCGACGTACCCATCGGCTTGGTGCGCAACGGCATCAAGAACCCATCGGTGTGGATCAACTACAAGGCGCTGCCCACTTACACGAAGGCTGATGGCACACCCATGTTCGCCCACAGCATCGGCGACTACTCGGCGCTGCCCGACGGCTGGCAACTCTACCGCCGTCTGCTCGCTGCACAGCCCGACCACTCGGTGAGCATCTGCTCCATCGGCTTCACAGCCTGTCTTGCCCAGTTGTTGGAGTCCGTCGGCGACACCTATTCCCCGCTGTCGGGCGTGGAGCTGGTGCGAAGCAAGGTGAAGCGCCTCTATATTCAGGGCGGCTCCTTTGGCCAGTCCCCCGAACCCGACTTCAACTTCCTTCAGGGCATGGAGTTCGCCAAGACCTTCTTCCGCCTCTGGCCCTCCGACGTCGACATCATCTTCGACCCCATGGAGACGGGCAACGGCATCGAGTACCTGCCAGAGCAGGTCATCAGCGATGTCTCATGGACCGACTATCACCCCATCAAGCAAGTCTATATGAACTGCAACTGCAACACCGGCCAGATGATGTGGGACCCGTTGACCGTCATCAACGCCGTGGAGGGCGACAACCTATTCACGCTGACTGAGCGCGGCACCGTGGTGCTCAATGACGACGGTACGGTTATCTTCACTCCTTCGGCCACGGGTAACAGCCGCTTCCAAATGCCCGGCGACGATGCCTGGCGCTCCACCATGCTGGAGAAAATCCGCAACGTGAACAAGACACATTAAGCACCAAAAGCTGGTGTCGGCAACGCCCGCTCATAAATGAAATTCGCCGCTATCCCACAAAAGATAGCGGCGAATTTGATGATAGATATCCGGATGCTTAGTTGTTGACGGAGCCGCCAACGATATCGAGCAGTTCGTTGGTGATGGCCTGCTGACGACTCTTGTTGTACTGGAGGTTCAGCTGGCGCAACAATTCGTCGGCATTGTCAGTTGCTGTCTGCATGGCCACCATGCGGGCGGCATGTTCAGAGGCAACGCTGTCTAACAGGGCGGTGTAGAGCATCAGGTGGGCCATCTTAGGAAGAAGCTGCGAGAGGACGGTGTCCATGTCGGGCTCAACGATGAAGTTGTCGTTCAGCGGCGGCACCTCCTGACCTTCGGCGTTCACCTTGGGCTTTTTCTTGCGGTTACGCTTTAGGTACTCCTGGCTCTCCTTTGTAGCGACAATCGTGGTGAGGTCGCGCTCATGGTCACGCTCCAGTTCCTCCTCTAAGTCGATGGGAAGGAAAGTCTTGCGGGTAAGCACCTGCGAGCCGGCCGACTTGAAGTGGTGGTAGATGAGTTCCACCTTGTCGATCTCGCCATTCTGGAACTTCAAGCCTAACTCCATCGCGATGTCGATGCACTGGCGCGCATTGGGCTTGTCGGCCAACGCCGAGAATTCGCCCTGCACGTCGTAGCCGAGCTTCTTGGCCTTCTCGTAGACCTTGCGGCCTATCGGATAGATCTCGACCTCGGTAACACCCTGCTCACGGTACTCAGTCACCACCTGCTGCATGCGCTTGATAATGTTGGCATTAAAGCCACCACAGAGCGACGAGTTGCTGGAGAACACGACCAATGCCGCACGTTTAACAGGACGTGGCTGGTCGAAGATGGTCTTCGCCTCAGCCTCAGCAGCAAGGAACGACTTCAGGATATGCTCCAGCAAAGTCTCGTAGGGCAGCATGTTTTGGATGGCTACCTGAGCGTGGTGCAGCTTCGAAGACGCCACCATCTTCATGGCCGACGTAATCTTACGCGTGGAGTTGACAGAGGCTATGCGGCCTTTAATTTCTTTTAAACTTGGCATAATCTTACTTTTAATTAGTAATTAGAAATAAGTAATTAGTAATTATGATTAGTCGCAAGACGAAATAGCCGATGATTCTTTAGTGGGGATTCCATACTATTGGTAATCATAACTACTCATTACTAATTACTCATTACTCATTTGTAAGTTCCAGCGATATCAGCCATAACGGCTTCAATCTTGGCAGTCGTTTCGTCGTCAATCTTTCCGCTGGCGAGGGTCTCGATGACCTCGGGATTGGCAGAACGGAGCTTGTCGAGGAACTGATCCTGACACTGGCGCACCTTATCGATGGGCACCTGACGCATCAAGCCATGCACACCGCAATACAAGATGGCAATCTGCTCGCCAACGGGCATCGGGCTGTACTGGGGCTGGATGAGCAGCTGGTTGTTCTTACGTCCGCGGTCGAGGGTCATCGCCGTCACAGCGTCCATATCACTTGAGAACTTCGAGAAGGCCTCGAGCTCACGGTACTGTGCCTGGTCAATCTTCAGCGTACCAGCCACCTTCTTCATGGACTTGATCTGTGCCGAACCACCCACACGGGATACAGAGATACCAACGTTGATGGCGGGACGGAAGCCCTGGTTGAAGAGGTCGCTCTCGAGGAAGATCTGACCGTCGGTGATGGAGATCACATTCGTAGGAATGTAAGCCGACACGTCGCCAGCCTGTGTCTCGATGATCGGCAGAGCGGTGAGTGAGCCGCCACCCTTCACATGACCCTTCATGCACTCGGGCAGGTCGTTCATAGCCTCGGCCACCTCCTGCTGCTCGTTCATCTTGGCAGCACGTTCCAACAGACGGCTGTGGAGGTAGAACACATCACCGGGATATGCCTCACGTCCAGAGGGACGGCGCAGAATCAGCGACACCTCACGGTAGGCCACGGCCTGCTTCGACAGGTCATCGTAGACGACGAGGGCAGGCAGACCACGGTCGCGGAAGTACTCACCAATGGCGGCACCTGCAAACGGTGCGTAGTACTGCATGGCAGCTGGATCGGCAGCCGTAGCAGCCACCACGATGGTGTAAGGCATGGCACCGTGCTCCTGCAGCGTGCTGACGAGGGCAGCAACGGTAGAAGCCTTCTGACCAATGGCTACATAGATACAATAGACGGGCTTGCCGGCCTCAAAGAAACTCTTCTGGTTAATGATGGTATCAACGGCGATGGCGGTCTTACCCGTCTGACGGTCGCCGATGATGAGCTCACGCTGTCCGCGGCCGATGGGAATCATCGAGTCGATGGCCTTCAGACCTGTCTGCAGCGGTTCCTTCACGGGCTGGCGGTAGATCACACCAGGAGCCTTGCGGTCGAGCGGCATTTCGAAAGCACCAGTGAGGTCGATGTCGCCCTTACCGTCGATGGCCTGTCCCAGCGGGTTGATGACACGGCCAAGCATGTTGTCGTTCACACGGATAGATGCAATACGCTTCGTACGCTTCACGACCTGCCCTTCCTTGATGCCCGACGTGGGACCCAGAAGCACACAACCGACGTTGTCTTCCTCCAGGTTCATCACGATGGCCATGGTACCGTTCTCAAATTCCAACAGCTCGTTGGCCTCGGCATTGCGCAGGCCGTAGATACGAGCCACGCCGTCGCTGACGGTGAGCACAGTACCCACCTCGTCGAACTTCTCGGCGCTGGAAATTCCGTTCAGCTGGTCAAGCAGAACCTGTGAAACTTCGCTTGGTTTAATTTTATCTGACATTTGTTTTTCTTTTTTTCGTTATTTCGTTATAACGGTATGACGTTATTACGACTATTTCCTAAGTGTGTTGAGAATGTTGTTGAGCTTAGCCTTCACAGAGGCATCCATACGATAGGTATCGTACTCGAGGATGAAGCCGCCGATGATGTCGGGGTTGACCTCGGTCTCAAACTCCACAGTTCCATTAGTCTTACTCTCCACCATCTGCCGCATCTTCTGCTCTGTGGCAGGGGCGACGCGGGCTGCGGTGATGAGACGTCCACGGATGACGTTCTTCTGCTGACGATAGAGCGTGACGTACGAATTGGCGATGAACTGCATCACCGGCTCTCGACCTTCCTTCAGCACAAGCTGTATGAAAGCACGGGTCAGAGGTGTGGGCTTGCCACCGACTGCCGTTAGAAGCAGTTCCTCTTTCTTCTCCTTCGAAAGCATCGGGCCAGCTATCGTCTGACGCAGCTGCGGCACGTCGATGTAGCTCTTTGCCAAGAGCTGCATCTCCTGATAAACGGCTTCGTCGAGCTTCTGCTCCGTAGCACTCTTCAAAAGTGCGCGGGCATAGCGAACCGATATGACTCCTATATCCATACGTTTACTCTTTTACTTGTCGTTAGAGACTTCATCCAGCATACGGTCGATGAGATCCATCTGCGCCTTGTCGTCCTTCAGGTTCTGACGCAGAACCTTCTCGGCAATCTCGACGCTGAGCGTAGCTACTTGCTTACGGATGTCGGCAATGGCAGCCTTCTTCTCCTGTTCGATGGCCATACGGGCATCTTCCAGCAGACGGGCACCCTCCTGACGGGCCTTGTCCTGAGCTTTCTCTACAATGGCATCGCGAGTGTCGGCAGCCTCTTTCAGAATCTGAGCCTGCTTCTCACGTGCCTCCTGGAGGATGGATTCACCTTCTTTCTGTATATTGGCCAGTCGCTCGTTGGCCTCATGCGCCTTACGCAATGAGTCGTCGATGAAAGCCTGACGCTCCTTCACCATCGAAGTGATGACGGGGAAGCCAAACTTCCGGAGCAGGAAGAACACCACAAGGAACGTGATGGTCATCCAGAACAACAGACCAGTACTCGGAATCAATAAATCCATACGCTGTGATTAATTTCGATTTACTAATTTTCGATTGACGATTAATTTGACTTGCGAAATTCGTTTCTGCGACTGGGTAACCAATCGAAAATCGAAAATCGCTAAATCGCAAATCAATTAGATGCAGAGGAATGCGATAACGGCTGCAAACAGGGCAACACCCTCGATAAGGGCAGCAGCCACAATCATGTTCGTGAACAGTTTGTTCATCACCTCAGGCTGACGGGCCATAGCGTCCATGGCCTGACCGCCAATCTTACCAATACCAAGACCTGCGCCAATAGCTGCGAGACCTGCGCCTACTGCGGCGCCCAACTTTGCAACACCTTCTGCTGCTAATAATGCTGTAATCATAATTGTTTAAGTTTTAAATTATTAATTTTGTTTTGTTTCGTTGTTTCGGTATTACGGAATTACGGAATTACGGAATTACGGTATTACGGTATTACGGAATTATGTTATCACTCGTGTTCCGGCTCCACCCTTGCCAAGCCGATGAATACGGCCGAAAGCATGGTAAACACCATTGCCTGAATGAAACAGACCAGACACTCGAGGCACATCATGAAGACGCTCATGATAACAGACAGCGCCGACATAGACAACTGCACAGCCACAGCCTGCGAAGCCACCAGGAAGATGATACAGGTGATGGCAACGGCGATGGCGTGACCAGCCATCATGTTGGCGAAAAGTCGAATCATCAGGGCGAAGGGCTTCGTGAAGATACCTACGAACTCTATCACGGGAATAATAGGTATCGGTGCCTTAAGCCACGTGGGAACTTCGGGCCAGAAGATGTCCTTCCAGTAATGCTTGTTGCCCGAGAACTGCACAATGAGGAACGTGCAAAGGGCCAGGAAGAATGTCACGGCAATATTACCTGTCACATTTCCCGAGCCTGGAGGGAACGGTATCAAGCCCATCACATTACAGGTGAAGATGAAGAAGAAGCAGGTCAGCAGGTAGGGCGTATACTTCTCGTATCCCTTGCCAACTCCAGGCTTGATGATTTCATCCACCACATACATCACCATCATCTCGATGAAGCCTACGAAGCCACCAGGAGCAGGATCGGAAGCCTTGCGCTTCTTGTACCAGCGGGCGCTGAGCAGGATGCAGCAAAGCAGAATCGCCACATTGATGAACATCACGGCAACCGTCTTGGTGATGGAGAGGTCGAGAACGGGGGAGCCGTTCTCCACTATTTTGCCTGCATTCTCTCCCTCTGTGGCGATAGACAGACCATAAGGTCCCTGACGTAGTCCGTTGGCATCAGCGTGGTGCTCGAACTGAGACGAGCAGAACACATGCCAGCCAGTGGACGAGTTGACAATGATGGGCAGGGGGATAACCAGCGACTTTCCCTCACCGAGGTCGGTCACATGCCAGTCGTGCGAGTCCTTGATATGCTCAAGCACCACTTCCTTGGCTGAGAAATCCTCTGCCTTCATCGCCGGTACCATTGCCAGCAGCATGAGAGCCATGCAAAGCAGTTTTTTCAATTCATAATTCATAATGCACAATGCACAATTTTCAATTTTCAATGTCTCATTGAGAGCGTTACAACCATCATTATCGCGTACATTATTAATATAATAGCCGCGAAGTGAATGGCGTCTTCTCTGTTCGGGGCGAGAAATACGTAGAGCGCGACCACTGTAGCGACGAGCAACATACGTATCGTTGCCATAACGAGATAGAAGTGAACCAGATGTTCCGGCGAACGGCTTTTCACCACGTCGTAGCCTTTCACATAGGCCACCCCTAAGAGTGTGAAGAACAAGACTGCGAAGAAGTAGTATGTCATTCTGTCTTTTCGACACAGAGAGACACCTCGTTCTGCTGCACTTCGACAAACCCTCCCAGGATTTCCAGCTGATTCCCATCGTACTCTACTACGCCTTTACCCAGCGTAGAGATGATGGGCGCATGGTTTGTAAGGATCTCGAAGCTGCCCTGCGTACCAGGCACCTTCACGCTCTCCACCTCACCGGTGAACTCTATCTTCTCGGGCGAAACTATCTTCAGCGTCAACATCTTTGTTATTTACGATTTACTGATTTACGATTTTCAATTTATTACTGACGATTTTTCGGACACGACACTCGAATCATTTCAATCGAAAATCGAAAATCCGAAAATCGAAAATCTTCATCATCCTTTCGCTGCCTCGAGTAGTTTCTTAGCCTTCTCCTTAGCATCCTCGATTGTACCGACATTGAGGAATGCCTGCTCAGGCAGGTCGTCGACCTCGCCGTCGAGAATGGCGTTGAAGCCCTTGATGGTCTCCTCGATAGGCACCATCACACCAGGCAGGCCCGTGAACTGCGAAGCCACCGAGAACGGCTGCGACAGGAAGCGCTGAACTCGACGAGCGCGGTTCACCGTCAGCTTGTCCTCATCGCTCAACTCGTCCATACCCAGAATAGCAATGATGTCCTGCAACTCCTTATAGCGCTGCAGAATCTCCTTCACGCGCTGTGCACAATCGTAGTGAGCCTTGCCCACAATCAGCGGGTCGAGGATACGCGACGTCGAGCCTAACGGGTCAACGGCGGGATAGATACCAAGCTCAGCAATCTTACGGTCGAGCACCGTCGTAGCGTCGAGGTGCGTAAACGTCGTAGCAGGAGCAGGGTCGGTCAAGTCATCTGCAGGTACATATACGGCCTGTACCGAAGTGATAGAACCGGTCTTTGTAGAGGTAATACGCTCCTGCATCGAACCCATCTCCGAAGCCAGCGTAGGCTGATAACCCACAGCCGAAGGCATACGACCCAGAAGAGCAGACACCTCAGAACCAGCCTGGGTGAAACGGAAGATATTGTCGATGAAGAACAGGATATCGGCAGCACCGCCGTCCTTACCACCACCATCACGGAAACCTTCGGCCACCGTCAGACCAGACAAGGCTACAGAGGCACGTGCACCCGGCGGCTCGTTCATCTGACCGTAGACCAGCGTAGCCTGACTCTTCTTCAATTCCTCGGGGTCAACCAACGAGAGGTCCCATTTGCCTTCGTCCATTGCCTTGCGGAACTTTTCGCCGTAGCGGATAACGCCCGACTCAATCATCTCGCGGATAAGATCGTTACCCTCACGTGTGCGCTCTCCTACTCCAGCAAATACCGAGAAACCGTTGTGGCCCTTGGCAATGTTGTTGATAAGCTCCATAATGAGCACCGTCTTACCCACACCAGCACCGCCGAACAGACCAATCTTACCACCTTTCATGTAAGGCTCCAGCAAGTCGATCACCTTGATACCCGTTGCCAGGATTTCCTTCTTTGTCGACAGTTCCTCAAACGAAGGAGCCTCGCGATGAATGGGATAAGCGCCCTTCATGTCAAGCTGTTTCATACCGTCGATAGGCTGACCAATCACGTTCAGCATACGACCTTTGATCTGATCGCCGGCAGGCATCACGATGGGTGAGCCTAAGGGGATCGCTTCCAATCCACGCTGCAGACCGTCGGTATTGTCCATAGCCACGCAGCGTACTGTATCCTCGCCGATGTGCTGCTGCACCTCGACGATGAGTTCGCTGCCGTTACCACGGTCAATCTTCAGGGCATCGTGAATCTTTGGCAACACCTTTTCCGCCTCCAGTCCCTTTGTATCGAAGAATACGTCGATAACGGGGCCGATAATCTGGGAAATGTGTCCAGTAATTTCTGCCATAAGCTTATAAATATTTAAAGTTGTTTGTTTTTAGTATCAAAACTGCCTACAAAGATAAACAAAAAAAATAAATGGCAAAAGTTTTTTGGGGAAATATTTCAAAAAAGATCATTTTTAATGAAAAAACAGCTCCCTCACTGCTGTTAACAGGAGGGAGCCTATAGATTAAATTAAAATGTTTGCTTTATACGTTGCAGGGAGGCAGCTCTAACCACTTCACGTAGCAGAAGTCCTGACGGTGAGGCAGGTTCTTGTTCTTCGGGAACATACGGACTGCACTCTTGTACTGGCCAAAGTGGCGGGGAGCCAACTCAGCCTCGAAGGTGTAGTTGTTGCCCTCGTGACCTACCATCTTCAGCGGCTCAACAGAAAAGACCTTCTCCTCGCTATCCTTGTTAATCATCACGTTCACCTTCTCAAGACCGACAGCATCGTCAAGACCTTGTTCATTGATGACGAACTTCAGTTTGTACTTCTGACCAGCCTCAGCACCATTGGCAGGGAAGTCCCACTCAGAGCTGACCACATTGATGGCATCCCAACGCTCGACAACAGTTTCCTTCCACTGAGCAATCTCCTTGGCCAGACGGTTGTCGTTCTTGGAAAGCTCCTTGAAACGCTTGGCTTCCTTCTCATAGAACTTGCTATAGTAGTCGTCCAACTGTCGCTTCATCGTGTAGTGAGGAGCAATCTGGGCAATAGAGTTCTTGATAACCTTGCACCAGCCCTTCGAGATACCCTTCTTATCCTTATTATAATAAAGAGGTATAATCTCGTTCTCGAGCAAACCATAGATGGTGGCAGCGTCGAGCTGGTCCTGATAACCCTGGTTCTGGTAGGTACGCTTCTCGGTCAGAGCCCATCCGGCACCTTCACGATAGCCCTCCAGCCACCAACCGTCCTTCACACTGAGGTTTACAACACCGTTCATCTCTGCCTTCTCGCCAGATGTACCAGAAGCCTCAAGCGGACGAGTCGGAGTATTCATCCAGATATCGACACCCGAGACAAGACGACGAGCCAGCAGGAAGTCGTAGTCCTCGAGGAAGATGATCTTACCGAGGAACTCAGGACGCTGTGAAATCTCATAGATTCGCTTAATAAGACCCTGACCAGCACCGTCGGCGGGGTGTGCCTTTCCTGCAAAGAGGAACATAACGGGACGATCGGGATTGTTCACGATCTTGGCCAAACGGTCGAGGTCGGTAAACAGCAGGTGAGCACGCTTATAGGTGGCGAAACGACGGCAGAAGCCGATAATCAGTCTGTTGGAATCCATCGACTCCAGCAGAGACACTACGCGTGAGGGATCACCCTGATTCTTCAGCCATGTATCGCGGAACTGGTTCTTGATATAGAAAATCAAGTTCTGCTTCATATCCAGACGCCAGGTCCAGAGCACTTCATCGGGACAGTTATAGATACCCTCCCACAGCTTCTCATTCGACTGGTCAGCAATGAACTTCGGATCAAGATACTTTTCATAGATATTCTTCAGCCATCCTGTAGCCACCCAAGTGGGGAAGTGCACACCATTTGTGACATAGCCCACGTGGTTCTCCTCGGGATAATAGCCGTTCCAGATAGGAGCAAACATCTTCTGAGAAACCCATCCATGAAGCTTCGACACACCGTTCACCTCCTGACAAGTGTTGCAGGCAAAGGTACTCATACAGAACTTCTCGCCGTGGTCATCGGGATTAGTACGACCCATACCAACGAACTCGTCCCATGTGATGCCCAACTTGGCAGGATAGTTACCCATGTACTTACCAAACAGGCCCTCATCAAAATAGTCATGACCTGCGGGCACAGGTGTGTGAACCGTATAAAGACCACTGGCGCGAACCAGCTCTAAAGCCTGGTTGAACGTCAGACCTTCCTCAATATAGTCACACAGACGCTGCAGGTTACACAGGGCGGCGTGGCCCTCGTTGCAGTGGTAGACATCTTTCTTGATGCCCAGCTTCTTCAGCAACAGCATACCACCAATACCCAACAGGATCTCCTGCTTCAGACGATTCTCCCAGTCACCACCATAGAGAGCATGGGTAATGGGTTTGTCGAAGTCAGAGTTCATATCATTATCAGTATCAAGCAGATACAGCTTAACACGACCGACATTGACACGCCACACACAGGCATGAACCTGATAGTTGTTATAGGGCACGTCGATTACCAGAGGATTGCCTTCATTGTCGAGCTGACGCTCAATGGGCAGCGAACCGAAGTTCTGAGTCTCGTAGTTGGCAATCTGCTGACCGTCCATCGACAGGCTCTGTGTAAAGTAGCCAAAACGATAGAGGAAACCTACGGCACACATGTCGACATTAGAGTCGGAAGCCTCCTTCACATAGTCACCAGCCAGCATACCCAGACCGCCTGAATAAATCTTCAGAGCGGAGTGCATACCATACTCCATGCAGAAATAAGCTACTGACGGACGCTTCTCATCGGGCTTCACATCCATATATGCCTTGAATTTGGCATATACGTCCTTGATACGCTTCATCAGGGCCTTGTCCTTCAAGATAGCTTCCTTGCGCTCAAAACTGAGACGTTCCAACAGCATCACGGGGTTGTGTCTCACTTCGTGATAGATTTCTACATCGAGTGCACGGAACAAGTCACGTGCCTCGTAGTTCCATACCCACCACAAATTGTGGGCAATCTCGTCCAAACACTTCAATTCCTCGGGAAGTGTGGCTCTCACAGTCAGCACCTTCCAAGAAGGAGAGTTGGCATAATCAGCTTTAATCTTCATATATTTGACCTTATTTGTTGAAATCGGCCACAAAGATAAGCAAAATATCTCTAATTTAAGCAAAAAACACAAATATTTATTTTAATACGGTAAATTATTGATTTAATTCAAGTTATCACCCCCTGCAAAGAGTGTTTAAAACAAAAGTATCAGAATTGTTGCGAGAATCAAATTTTAGTTGTACTTTTGCAAACTGAATGGTAATAATGAAACCTACATTCCAATTCATGATAATGAAAAAGACAGCTTTTTTGATGGCCTGCCTGCTAACAGCAGCTACAGCGATGGCTAACAGCCATTGGGTAGGCACATGGGGTACAGCCCCTCAACTTGTTGAGAACAATAACAATCCACCTTCGCCTGGACTAAGCAATAATTCGCTGCGTCAGATTGTGCAGGTTTCGATTGGCGGTGAGAAGGTACGACTGAAGCTAACGAATGAATTCAGCAAGGGGGCTACCCAGATTAAGGCTGTAGAGCTAGCCTATGCAAAGACTTCGGGCAGCAGCAGTGAGATTGATGAGTCATCAACCGTCAGCCTGTCTTTCGGCGGAAATGCTTCCGTAACGATGCCTGCTGGCGGGAAGGCCGTATCAGACCCTGTTAGTATGCACCTTGAAGGTCGTCAGAATGTGGCCATCACCATTCACTACGGCTCAGCTTCGTCAACCAGCGTCAGCGGTCACCCGGGATCGCGAACCACCTCTTATCTGAAGAGCGGCAATACGACTGACTTTAGCAACGCTACTAAGACCGACCACTGGTATAACATCCTGGCTTTGGAGGTAGAGGCTCCGGAAGAAGCTGGTGCAGTAGCCATCTTAGGCAACTCAATCACTGACGGACGTGGCTCTACCACTAACCAGCAAAACCGCTGGGCTGATGTGCTCTCACGCCGTCTATTGGCTAACGAGCCGACTGATCAGGTGGGTGTACTCAACATGGGTATTGGCGGCAACTGTGTGCTTGGTGGAGGCTTGGGGCCAGCCGCCGTGAACCGCTATCAACGTGATTTGCTTGGACAGGAGGGTGTGAAATGGATTATCCTATTCGAGGCTGTCAACGACTTAGGTTCGGCAGGAAATGGTGTGCAGACTGCCCGTCGTATCATTGACGTCTATAAGCAGATTATACGCGAGGCCCATCAGAAAGGAATCTATGTGTTTGGTGGCACCATCACGCCATTCAAGGGCAACAACTACTATTCCATTGACCATGAGAATGGCCGCAGCGTATTGAACAAATGGATACGTACCACCAAGATGCTTGACGGCGTGATAGATTTCGACAAGGCTGTGCGGAATCCGCAGGATACTGCAGCAATGCAACGGGACTTTCTGTTCGAGAACGACTGGTTACACCTGAATGCCAAGGGCTATGAGACTATGGGTGGTTGCATCGACTTAAGTCTCTTTACCAAAACCGACCCGTTGGCTGCTGACGATGAGGAGGTGGAGTATGGAGAGGTGCTGTTATGGAAAGAGGCTGAGGACTTGCGTACTGAAACTGTAGGTAAAAACTTACGATTGGCAAACGACGATGCTGCCTCTGGTGGCAAGTACTTGGAAACGGTGAAAAACATCACCACCGCTGCACCTTCTGACAGCGCCAACATTTTGGTACTGCGCTTCAACGTCACAACAGCTAATACCTATTATATATATGCACGTGTAAACTGTCCGACATGGGACGATGACAGTTATTGGATTGGATTCGATAGTCAGATGAACGACTTTGTCAACGGTCTACAGACCGGAGGTTCCTGGGACTGGAAGCTGCTCTACAGTGGTTTCATGCAGACAGGCAGCCACCAGCTGAACATTGCCGGACGTGAAGACGGCGCCTGTATCGACAAGTTTTGCATCACCGCCGATCCTGAGCCTCCTACAGGTAAGGGCGGCACATCTACAGCGATAAAAGCCATTCCCAACAACAGTCAATCGGCAGGTGCTGTTGATACCTACTCGCTGAGTGGTATTAGACTGACGGCACAAAACGCTGGTCCCTATATCGAAGTCCGACGCTCTGACGATGGAGCGGTTGTTTCGAGGAAGGTAATAAGGAAGTAAAAGACAGAAAATACGCCTCAAGTAGTTAAAGGGAGTTAAAGGATTATGGTTTAATGACAAGAATCCACAAATTGTATTATCTTTGCATTCATAAACAAAAATGAAATTATATGGCAAACACATCAGATGACAAAAAAAGCCTGACTCTCAAGACGTTGACCAAGAGTAGCGTGTGGGATATCCAGGAAAACGACGTATTCCGACTTTGGGACGGTTCAGACAAGGATGCCGAGGTTCGAGAGAACGTGCGCCACTATCAGGACATCCTGCGTAGTGCGTTTATGATTGAGGAATTAAAGGACGATTCCAAAGCCAACAAGCAGAAGTACGAGAAACAGGGATACAAAGTGGCCCAGGTGAAGATTGACGAGAGCACCAGGGTGACATGGGCTTTGAAGAAGCGTCCCATTATCAGAGTTACCGACCTGACGTATGAGAACATACGTCATATCACGGCAGCCAAGCTGATAGAGGTACTCGATCGTAACTTCGGTGGTGGCTGGGACTCCCTTTCACAGAGTATTAAGGACATCATTGAAAGCGGCTTCGACATTTCCACCACAACGCTCCCCAAAGACCGTCTGCACAAGAAAGGCGGCATGTATGACAAGAAGGTAGCTGACGGCTTTGAAGTGCTGGAAGTTTCTAAGGGCACGTGGGTGGAAGCCATCTTTGCCAAAGCGAAGCCAGAGGCAGAGAAGCCACGTATGAAGTTCGCTACACACGACTTGGACGATGATTCTGAAAACGAAGACGAGGATGTTGAGATTGAGGATACCTACAACAAGCCCGACGACGACGATGTAGAGATTGGCGAGCCCAACGACGACGACATCACAGAAGACAACTATTCGACGATGATGGACTTGAGCGGCGATGATGAAGACATCACTGCTGACAGTCTTGAGGACTACGCTGACGAATAAACGACTGAAGTTCGCTATAAATTCGCTGTACGGGCAGTCCCATTACATTGTAATAACTACCATTCAACCCAGTACAGCCAATATAGCCAATCCACTCCTGAATACCATAAGCCCCCGCTTTATCGTAGGGCTTATATTTTTTTATATAGTACAAGATCTCCGCTTCAGTGAGTTGCTTGAAGGTAACATCGGTACAAACAGAGAAGTGGGCCGATTTGTCGACCGTTGTTAGACAAACGCCGGTTATCACCTGATGGGTACGTCCGCTCAGTTTCAAAAGCATCTGTCTGGCCATAGCTGCATCAACAGGCTTGCCCAGTACTTCGTCACCCACAATAACAACGGTATCTGCCGTAATAATAAGTTCGTCTGAAGCCATTGTCTGCCGATAAGCCTGAGATTTCTTAACAGCAATGTATTCAGCTGTTTCAGTTACAGGCAATGTGTCGGGATAGGTTTCGTCGATGTCGGGTAGCACACGGACATCGAATTTAAGACCCAATCCCGCCAACAGTTCTCTGCGGCGCGGCGAATTACTTGCCAGGATGATTTTATAGCCAATATCCATCATATTACCAGCCAAAGGCTTTTTCGTCGTTCAGCCATTTGCCTTGAGCACGTAATATCTGTTCAATTACATCGCGGCCACAGCCATAACCCCCCTTCAACGGACTGACATAAAGGCAGACATCCTTTACGTCTGGACAGGCATCTGCGGGACAGACAGGACATCCTACACGACGCAAAATCTCAATATCGGGCACGTCGTCGCCCATATAAAGAACCTCATCGTCTGAAAGCTGATATTTCTCGAGGAATTCATCATAGGTTTTTATCTTAATAGCACACCCCATGAAGATATCCTCCACGCCAAGCCGCTCGTAACGCAGACGAATTGCTTTGGTGACACCACCCGTCAGGATGACAACACGCAGTCCCATCTTAACCGCTAACTGAATGGCATATCCATCCTTAATGTTAACTGTACGTAAAGGCTCACCCTCCGACGACAACGTGATGGTCTCTGCCGAGAGCACCCCGTCAACGTCGAAAATAGCGGCACGTATCTTCTGAAGGTCGTAGTTAATCATTACGGTATTTGCCTAAATGAACGTTTTCCCATTTCAGCTTGTCTTCATTCTGAGGCTTCCGCTCATCAGCCCAATGGCCTACGGCAACCACACAGAGCACACTGAGGTTTTCAGGAATATCAAGCACACCACGAATGACGGTGTCGGCTGTCGTTCCGTCGGCCAATCCTCTTCCGCGCATCTGAATCCAACAAGAACCAAGTCCAAGGTCTTCAGCCTGATATTGCATGGAAATGGCAGCTATAGAGCCATCCTCAATCCAGCAGTCGTTCTGAAGAGGATCGCCAAGGACAACAATTGCCAGGGGTGCTTCCTTCAGGAACTGAGAACCAAGATCTTTGGCATCGGCAATTTTCTCGAGGTCGGACTTGTTGTCGACAACCACGAACTGCCAACCTCTCTGGCTCTTAGACGTTGGTGACAACAAAGCGGCACGGAGTATCAGGCGGACATCTTCGGAATCAATCTCCTGCTGCGTAAACTTACGATGAGAACGGCGCATCTGCGCCAAGTCTTTGAATGTAGTCATAACTATTTGCTGGTAATTTTTGGCAAAGGTACGAAAAAAAAATCAATTCACGCCTAATTATTATCATTTATTTTGTATCTTTGCCGCGTGAATCAGCCTATAGTAAGCATCATTACCAAAGAGAAGAACCTGCCAACCTTGAACAATACCAACTTTTTCCACAGTCGGCAGCTCTTTGAGATAGCGAGACAGACGCCTCGCCAAAAACCCTATATGGCCGTCATCCAGACTTCCGACGGACAGATGATGGCCCACATGCTGGCTATTGTCCGCTATCGTGCTTCATTGCTACCACCTTATTTATATATGCATTGCCGGATTCTGGGTGAAGGCGTCTACGAATATGCCCATGAAGGCTATAATGAAAGTACGCTTTTCGGATTGATGGTCGAGGCTTTGCGCAGTAAACTTAGCAACCGCGTTCTCTATATCGAAGTCAGTAATCTCAGCCAGAAGATGTTTGGATACAAGGAGCTGAGACAGCAGCAGTTCTTTCCAGTTCACTGGATGAGCATCCACAACTCACTACACAGCCACACTCCTGAGGAACGGATACAGAAACGGCTTGAAAATCATATTAACAATGCCTACGCCAAGGGTGTCATTACTGACGAAGTAAAGGGAGAGGATGATTTCCGATCGTTCATGAAGCTGCTGAAACACCATAACTGGCTGAAGCCCAAACGATACATTCCAGACGAAAAATTCTTCCGAGCCATCAAGCAGGAGGGGCATGGGCGACTCTATCTGACCAGATATCGCAACCATGTGGTGGGATGCTCGGCAGTAGCCTATAGTAACCAAAACGCCTACCTTTGGTATGCGGCTTTCAGACGAAAATCGTTTGCCATGATCCATCCCGACGAGCTAACACTCTGGCATGCCATCAAAGATGCTCACCAACGAGGGTATCAGCATATCTATTTTCTGGACGTAGGACTGCCTTTCTCACGTAATCCCTACCGTGAATTTATCATGCGCTTTGGCGGAAAACCCGTCAGCACATACCGTTGGTTCCGTTGCTCCATTCGCTGGATTAATGCCATTTTATCACGTATTTACAGGGATTAAGCCCTTATCTTTTCACAAAAAAACGTAAAAACCGCCTGTTTTGGGCAATTTCTGATTTTTTTTTTGTACCTTTGCACAATCTTAAATACAGCAAGATGGTGAAAAAGAAGATTTTATTCATTAATCAGGAAATAACTCCCTACGTACCCGAAACAGAAATGTCTGTCATGGGAAAAGCATTGCCGCAGGCTATGCAGGAAAAAAGTCACGAAATACGCACGTTCATGCCCAAATGGGGAAATATTAACGAGCGCCGTGGACAACTGCATGAGGTTATCCGATTATCTGGAATGAATCTGATTATCAATGACACCGACCATCCGCTTATTATCAAGGTGGCCTCTATTCAACAGGCTAAGGTGCAAGTCTATTTTATTGATAACGAAGACTACTTCTCCAAGCGCCAGATGGAAAAGGACGAATTGGGCAACGATTATCCCGACAATGGTGAGCGTGCCATCTTCTTTGCCCGTGGTGTATTAGAGACAGTCAAGAAGCTACGTTGGGTGCCCGATATTATTCATTGTCAAGGATGGATGAGTGCCGTAGTACCCCTGTATATTAAGACAGCCTACCACGACGAGCCGTCGTTTGCAAGCACAAAAGTCATCACGTCGCTATTTCCCAACACCCTTAATAAAAACCTTGGCGAGAACTTCAAGAAATGTGTGGAGTTCCGCGATGCCAAGGCTGAGTTGCTGGCATCCTACAAAGACAACTTCGACTTTGAGGAGATGAGCAAGTTGGCCATAGACTACTCCGACGGTGTAGTGCTGGCAGCAGCCAATGTTGACAAGCAACTGGAGCAATATGCCATCGACAAGCATATTCCCGTATTAGGCTATCAGGAGGATTTCGCTGATGCCTATGAGGATTTCTACAATCAGATTTGTCCTGAAGAAGACTAACAACAATGATGAAACGTAATTTGCTGACAGGGATTGTATTCGCCGCAATGACATTCTCTGCATGTAATGATGAGACATTAGATATAGGTAATTCGCTGACACAGACGAGCGACAAGCTGACAATTAGCAATGCCGACTATAAGGTGTCGACCAAAACCATATTAGCCGACTCGATACTGCTTAGAAGCAGTTATTGCTATTTAGGCAGGGTGAAAGATCCTGAGACGGGTGCATACGTTAAGAGTGAACTGATGACGCAATTCAACGTGTTAGAGTCGTTCACCTTACCCAGCGAAAACAAAATCGTAAGCAAGTATAACGACATGGCTGGCGCTGACTCCTGTAGGCTGGAGTTCTATATGGAGGACCCAACAGCCATTACCGACACACTTGCTGCGATGAAAATCAGGGTGACGGAACTTGACCGTCCGATGGAGGAAAACCGCAAGTACTACTCCAACTTCGACCCCATGGCTGAAGGATTACTCAGAACCGATGGTCTGCAACAAGACAAGATGTTCACGTATAAGGACCAGACTGTCAGCGACACTACCCGCAACGCTTCCGGCTATTACCATTTTATCAACGTCCTGTTGAACAAGCCCTATACCGACAAGCAGGGTGTCACCTACAACAACTATGGTACATACGTTATGCAGCAGTATTATCGTCATCCGGAATACTTCAAAAACTCTTACGCATTTATCCATAATGTCTGCCCAGGCGTGTTCGTTTCTGTGACCGACGGTGAAGGCGTCTATACGGAGATTCCCGACATGTGCCTCAGAATCTATTGCCGCTATAATTATTCCAAGGATTCCATCAGCAATTATGGTATCATCTTTGCTGGAACTGAAGAAGTACTCCAAACCACGAAGATTACGAATGACAAGAGCATACTGCAGAGTCTTGTTGAAGACAACACCTGTACCTACATCAAGTCGCCTGCTGGTCTCTTCACAGAAGTGACACTTCCTATTGACGAGATTTTCAATGGTCATGAGAACGACTCCATCATGACAGCGAAGATCAGTTTCCAACGCATCAACACCGGTTTCTACGACAATGCGCTGCAGGCACCTGAGGACATTATGATGATACCAAAGGACAGCCTGTATACATTCTTTGAGAACAAGAAGGCACCTGATAATAAAACAACGTTCTATACGTCGTTATTAAATTCATCGGGTGTCAACACGTCGAACCAATACACATTCTCAAACATTTCGAGTCTGGTTTCTTCGATGGCAACAAGAAAGAGAATGGGATTGAAGTCTGACAGCAACTGGTTAGCAACCCACCCCAACTGGAACAAGGTCGTACTCGTTCCTGTACAGATTCTGGTTGGCAGCTCTACCAGCACTTTAACATCGACGACGTCAAACTTCGAACATGATTTCGAGATATCAAGCACCAAGCTGGTTGGTGGTAGTGAAAACCCGCACGACCCCATCAAGTTGAGTATTGTCTATGGTAAGTTCAACCAGTAACTATGGCTGACGGATATATCGAAAAACACCAGCTTGACTATGAAGCCCGCAAGGAGGCTTGGTTAAGAAAGAAGGCGCATCTGCCCAAACAGCAGAAGCGCCTTATTCAAAGACCCGACGACGAAGCGTTATGAGATGATCTTGTAGCGGGCAAACTTCAACAACAGCTGCTTGGTGCCCGTGTTCTTGAATTCCACAGTGGCTTTCTGGTTCTCACCCGTTCCCTCAATCTTAATCACACGCCCCACACCAAAACGCTGGTGTTCGATGACACTACCCTCATGCAGTTCGCCACTACCCGATGACGGCGATGGTGAAGCTTGAGGCACGGCAGCAGCCTGACGTACTGGTTTAAAGCGTCCACCGCTGGCCGTCTCCAAAATCCGTTTAAAACCGTCAGAGAAGAGATCCACCATCGGCTCTGCTTTACGGGGAGCAACAACTCTTGGCTTTGGATCGGCTTTGAACTGTGTAGCCACCGGTCGAGGGTTCTGCATCCAGTCGCTGCCCCAGCTTGTAGTCTGACGATACCCTCTGGTATATTGGTCCTCGTCCCCACCCTTCTCTGAGAGTACACGTATTAGCGACGGGTCAAAGTCCTTGATAAAGCGTGAAGGTGTGTCATATTCCATCCGTCCGTAACGGAAACGGTTCTGTGCACAGGTAAGGATGCAATGCTTCTCAGCTCGTGTGATAGCGACATAAAGCAGTCGGCGTTCTTCTTCCAGTTCACGCATCGAATTTGTACACATCGGCGACGGGAAGATGTTTTCTTCCAGTCCCACGACAAAGACGGTAGGGAACTCCAATCCCTTGGCAGAATGAATGGTCATCAGCGTCACCTTGTTGTCATCATCACCGTTGTCGCTGTCAAGGTCAGTCAATAACGCCACCTCCTGCAAGAAGTCAGGCAAGTAGACCTGGTCGCCCATGTCCTCCTCACGACGACTTTCCACAAAGTCCTGAATACCACCTAAAAACTCCTCCA
>CADBHI010000049.1 GCA_902794405.1 uncultured Prevotellaceae bacterium | reverse complement strand
CGCGTACACACAAAAAGTCTGCGAGTATACGCAAAATGGTTGTTGAATTTTTTTGAGGGGCACCCAGGGGGCACACAAGGGGCACGGTTTTTGGCAAGTGTGCCCCTGAATAAACGTCTGACAAACAGGCGATTAACCCCATTTAGGGGCAGGGGGGCACAGTTTTTTCCTTTTTTCAGCCAGGGGATATAACTGTGAGAGCAAGTCGCGTAGTTAAACGTTAAGTTTTGGTGTTCAAATAAAAAAACGGCGGCAGAGTGAAAACACCCTACCGCCGTCATGTTCACATATTAACAATCTAAAAACAAAATTACTCGCCTTTTTCCATCTTGGCCTTCAGCTCTGCGAGCACGTCAATGTCACCAAGCGTTGTGCTGGCTGCAACGTTCTCAATCTTTGGAGCCTCTTCCTTCTTGGCACGGGGAGCAGCCTTCTTGGCAGCTGCTTTCTTCTCCTCACGAGCGGGATCCTCAAATGTACGGCTGTGGCTGAGGATAATACGCTTGGAATCCTTGTTGAATTCAATCACCTTGAAGGGCAGAACCTCACCCTGCTGAGCCTGTGTGCCGTCCTCCTTAACAAGATGCTTGGGAGTAGCGAAGCCTTCTACGTTCTCGTCGAGAGCTACCACAGCACCCTTGTCAAGCAATTCGGTAACCTTTCCTTCATGGATGGTACCTACGCCATACTTCTCCTCAAAGACATCCCAAGGATTATCCTCAAGCTGCTTGTGACCAAGGCTCAGACGACGGTTCTCCTTATCGATATCGAGTACAACGACCTCGATGGGAGCGCCAACCTGTGTGAACTCTGAAGGATGCTTCACCTTCTTGGTCCAGCTAAGGTCGCTGATGTGGATCAGGCCGTCGACACCCTCCTCCAGCTCTACGAATACGCCGAAGTTGGTGAAGTTGCGAACCTTGGCATTGTGCTTAGAGCCAACGGGATACTTAGACTCGATAGACTCCCACGGATCTTCCTTCAGCTGCTTGATGCCAAGTGACATCTTACGCTCGTCGCGGTCAAGTGTCAGGATAACAGCCTCTACATCGTCACCCACCTTCAGGAACTCCTGAGCTGAACGGAGGTGCTGGCTCCATGACATCTCGCTAACGTGGATAAGACCCTCAACGCCAGGCTGGATCTCAACGAATGCGCCGTAATCAGCAATGACAACAACCTTACCGAATACGTGGTCACCCACCTTAAGATCCTGATCCAGAGCATCCCAAGGATGCGGGGTCAGCTGCTTCAGACCAAGGGCAATACGCTTCTTCTCATCGTCGAAGTCAAGAATGACAACGTTGATCTTCTGGTCAAGCTCAACAACCTTCTTCGGATCGTCAACACGGCCCCAAGAGAGATCGGTAATATGGATAAGTCCGTCCACACCACCGAGGTCGACGAATACGCCGTAGTTGGTGATATTCTTGACGGTACCTTCCAGGATCTGACCTTTCTCCAGACGAGAAATAATCTCCTTCTTCTGAGCCTCGAGCTCCTGCTCGATGAGAGCCTTGTGAGAAACAACGACATTGCGGAACTCCTGATTGATCTTCACAATCTTGAACTCCATCGTCTTTCCAACGAACTGGTCGTAGTCGCGTATAGGATGAACGTCAATCTGACTGCCGGGCAGGAAGGCCTCGATGCCAAATACATCAACAATCATACCACCCTTCGTACGGCACTTGATGAAGCCCTGTACAATCTCCTCAGCCTCAAGAGCTGCGTTAACACGGTCCCAAGCCTTGCTCAGACGAGCCTTCTTGTGTGACAGAATGAGCTGACCTTTCTTGTCCTCTGCACTCTCCACATAAACTTCTACCGTGTCACCAATCTTCAAATTGGGATTGTAACGGAATTCAGAAGCGGGGATAATACCATCGCTCTTGTAGCCAATGTTGACAACAACTTCCTTCTTGTCAACCGAGATGACTTTACCGTCAACCACCTGATGATCAGCTACTTTGTTCAGGGTTTCGTCGTAAGCCTTATCGAGCTCTTCCTTGCTGACATTGGCTACGGTGCCATTCTCGAACTCGTCCCAATTGAAATCGTCGAGCGGCTTAACGTTCTTTGTTAATTCTGACATATTTTTGTTTTCTTGCCCCTTCTCGCGAATGGGCTTTTTTTGACCGAGACAGGCGTTTACAGAGTCATGTTTTTAACGGGTTAATAATATATAGGAGCAGCGCCTGTTCCGCATCCTATCTGCCCCTTTTAGGGCAAAGCGGCTGCAAAGGTACTGATTTTCAATGAGAAAAACGCACCGGAGTGACGAATTTCCAGTGCGTTTACATTTTTTTAACTTTTAGCTTTGCAAATAGCTCTATACGATATACAGATTACTAATACTTTCATTGTTTATGACGCGTCGGATGGCCTCGGCAAACATGTCGGCCACGGATAGTTGCTTGACCTTAGCACAACGCTGGGTATAGGGAATAGAGTCGGTGAAAACGATTTCTTCGAGCGCCGACTCCTGTACACGGTCGCTGGCAGGGCCACTCATGACACAGTGTGAGGCACAGGCACGTACAGTCTTGGCACCTGACTGCTTCATCAAATCAGCAGCTTTGGTAATAGTGCCGGCAGTGTCTACCATATCGTCAACGATAACTACATTTTTGCCCTCGACGTCACCGATGATTTGCATCGTGGCAACCACATTTGCACGAGCACGCGTCTTATTGCAGAGCACCAAGGGACAACCAAGGAACTTTGCATAAGTATTTGCACGCTTGGAACCGCCCACGTCGGGAGAGGCGATCACCAGGTCGCTTAGTTTAAGACTCTGCAAATAAGGCAATATAACCCCTGACGCATAGAGGTGGTCGACTGGAACGTCGAAGAAGCCCTGTATCTGATCAGCATGAAGATCCATAGTGATAACACGGTTAACGCCAGCCACAGAGAGCAGGTCGGCCACAAGCTTTGCACCGATGCTGACACGTGGCTTGTCTTTTCGGTCTTGTCGTGCCCATCCAAAATAGGGTATGACGGCATTGATTGTGCGTGCAGAGGCTCGCTTAGCGGCATCAATCATCAAGAGCAGCTCCATCAGATTGTCACTATTGGGGAAAGTGCTCTGTACAAGGAAGATGTCGCGTCCGCGGATGGACTCTTCGTAGCTGACGGCGAATTCTCCGTCAGAGAACTTGGTAATCTGAAGTTGTCCGAGTGGGCAACCTAAGCTTTGGCAGATTTTCTCTGCGAGGTATCTCGTGGCCGTACCCGAGAAAACCATGTAGGAGTTTTGCATATTCACACGTTTTGACAATATAGTTTTATCATTTTTCTATCAGCCGATGGATTTGCGTAATTTCTCAAAGTGACTAATGAGATTACGGTAGTCTATTTCACTATGGATGTCGAACCGGTTCCAAAGGTCGCCGCAGATGACGACGCCTCCAAATCCCAATTCCTTGGCAATACTGATGTTCTCAAGGTTCATGCCACCAAAAGCGTAGACTTTCTTGTCAATGAGTCCCCGTTTTGAAGCTTCTTCGAGTTCCTGTACGGAAAATGTCGACTTGTCGTTGGGGTTGCTTTGACTATCAAACACTGTTTTTAGAAACACATAGTTAGAGCGCTTTTTGGCGTCCTTCAGCTCTGAAATACTATGGCAGGTACGGCTGACGTTACCCCGATAGCCGATAGGCAGTTCCTTACTACAGTCGTTTAGATGAATGCCCTTAAGCCGGAATTCTTCTTTCAGGTAGAAGTGGTCGTGGACAGTAATCTTGCTGTAGTAGTCTTCAGGAAGCAGGGTAAGAAGTCGCTCGGAGTAAACTGGCTCAGAATCAGGCTTATAAAGGTGCAGATTGTCCATCCCCGCCTCAAACAGGGTGGCCAGTATTTTGTCCTCTTCCACGAAGAACGTGGACTTTGTCATGATGATGAGCTTCATTTCTTTAGCATGTTTTCAAGTGCAAAGGTACAACAAAAAAGTGAAATGTGTATAGGGAACTGCATAAAAAATGTTACCGTGCCCCAATTTTCTTACTTATTTTCACTTTTCGTCGTCACCACAGTCACGATGTAGGCACTCAAGAGAACCAATATGGCAGCAACTGGTTTGTCCCACGTCAGACGGTCCTGTCCGATAAAAATGGCGACGAACGAGGCAACCATTGGCTGCAGGTTGGTATAAATGCTAACGGTCGTTGCGCTGAGGCTCTTCATTGCAAATGGTATCAGGAAATAACCTAATACGGTGGCTCCAAGCACAATAAATCCCATTTCAAGTGCTCCATCCCACCCGAAAGTGTCTGCGGAAAACAGCGGTTGCGCCGACAGTTCAGGCCATGCCAAAGGCACCGTTACGACAGCTGAAATCAGGAACACATACTTCATTTGCGTCACAGGGGTGTACTTTTGCGCCACCTTCCGAGTGATAATCATATAGATGGCCCACGTTAATACACTTAGGATAGCCAGCGTAATACCCAATAGGTCGTTGGACCCAGAACCTGACGTCTGTCCCATCACCACCATCAAGACTGCGCCGCCTATGCCGAGCAATACGCCGAGGAACTTCAGTCCTGTGATTCGCTCGCCAATAAAGAGCGCTGCCATCAGCATCACGGCCACAGGCGTCAGCGTGGCGATAAGCGAGAAATAGACGGGACTTGTATAGTTGAGGGCCCACGCCGTCAGTGTCTGTGACACGACAACGCCCATCAGTCCACCGACCATGATGACCAGCAGGTCGTGACGTTCTACGTGCTCGCTCTTCATGAAGGCGGCAATAATCCAGAAGATGATGGCAGCCCCCAGACAACGGACTGCCATGTAGGTCATGGGCGATACCCAGTCTTCAAGCAGAATCTTTGTAACGGGCACGCCGAGACCAAAGATGACGTTGGCAAAGAATATCGCTGCGTGAGCCTGAATCTTGTTGTTTTTCATTTTAGACTAAGTGAAATACTTCTTCTAAAGGAATGGTGACGGGCGAGTTATCAGGGTTCACTTCCATGATGTCGGCCATCATGTCCCACCATTTCTGCGTAATAGGATCAACGTTCTCGGTATCCTGAGAGTTGCCTTCCTTTGAACACTCCTGATAGGCAAACAGCAAGTTCGTGTCCTTGTCCCAATAGATGCTGTAGTTACCAACACCCTGTTCCTTTATCATCTCTACTAACTCTGGCCAAATGGCTGCATGACGCTTCTGATACTCCCGTTCGTAGCCGGGCTTCAGCTTCATTTTGAATGCAAATCTTCTTGTCATAATAATTAAAGAATTAATTAAATTATTTTATGTTATTAACTGATATTCAGATAGAAACCAAGTTTATATATCTTCAGGATATTTAAGTTAGGCCGATGTCCACAGAGGTTACGACGCAATAGGCCACCAAAGCATCGGTGAAATGCGGCTATCATCCAACGGACGGCTCCAAGGTGTATACCTTCGGCGGTAGTCAGTAGTCTCGAGTAGCCCTGCAATTCGTCACGAAACTGGTATAGAGTCTGTAAGCTGTGCTCCACCTTTGACACGTAATCGGCATTTGACTCGAAGTCACCCATCACCAAGGGGTTCTCTATATGGGCAATGTTGATATGATGCTGGCGAAGTTGCTTGCCGAAGAGCACGTCCTCATAGCCACTACGACGGAAACGTTCATCGAACGGGCAACGGAGCATCACATCACGCCGAATAAGGAAATTGGCGGAACGGAAGGACTGATAGGGTCGCTGCCGGCGTTTCTCTGCAGTATGATTGGCCTGCTCAGCCTCCTCATACATAAACCTCAGGTTATCATGCCAACGCTCATCATAGATAGTGACACGGACACCACCACTGACAACCTCTACCTTATCATTATCCATGTAATCAAGGTAACGTCTGAAAAACGCTCCGTCAGCAAGCTGCATGTCGCAGTCAACAAAAAGCAGATATGGATATGAACTCTGCTGAGCCAGGAAGTTGCGTGTGGCAGCAGCACCAGTATTCACCTCTTTTATAATATATATACAATGGGGAATCTCCGTCAGTTCACGATTAGCCTCAACACAACGACGGTCGGTTGAAGCGTCGTCGGCAACGATGATTTCATAGTTGATTCCAGTCTCATCGACCAACAGCTGAAGGTCCCGAACAAAGTCCACACAGCGGCTGTTATAGACAGGAATGAGGACAGAAAGAGCAGTTTTCTTCGATTCCATGCTCCAAAATTACACAAATTCTGTGAAAACCGAAAATATTCTGCCGATTATTTTTGTTTTTTGACTGAAAAATCGTACCTTTGCACCCGCTATTACGAGATAATGGCATGAAATTCATTTTATTAATCCAAAAAACAAACAATTAAATGGCAACAAAAATCAGATTGCAGCGCGGCGGCCGTAAGGGCTATGCAGTTTATCGCATCGTCATCGCCGACGCCAGAGCACCACGTGATGGTCGTTTTACTGAAAAGATTGGTATGTATAACCCCAACACCAATCCTGCCACAGTAGACTTGAATTTCGAGCGTGCTCTCTATTGGGTTGAGGTTGGTGCCCAGCCCACAGACACAGTACGCAACATTCTCAGCCGTGAGGGCGTGTACCTGATGAAGCACCTGAAGGGTGGTGTAAAGAAGGGCGCTTTCGACGAGGCTGCCGCACAGAAGAAGTTCGATGCATGGAAGGCTGACAAGCAGAACGGTCTGTCGAAGATCGCTGAGGCTGAAGCTAAGGCTAAGAAAGACGCTGCTGCCAAGGCTCTCGATGCCGAGAAGAAGGTGAATGAGGAAATTGCTAAGAAGGTAGCCGACAAGAAGGCTGCTGCCGCTGCCGCCAAGGCAGAGGAAGAGGCTGCAAAAGCTGCTGAGGCCGCTGCTGCTGAAGCTCCCGCCGAGGAAGCTCCTGCTGAGGCATAAGCTTTCTTTCCATTCGCAATGACACTGACTGGACATCGGGCTAGAGCTCAGTGTCCAGTCATTTCTTTTAAATCGAAAATCGTTAAATCGAAAATAGAAGTTATGAATATTTCCTATAAATGGCTGAAGGACTACGTTGACTTCGACTTGACGCCGCAACAGGTATGCGACGCCCTGACATCGACGGGTCTGGAGGTTGATGCTTTGGAAGAGGTACAGAGCATCCGTGGCGGACTGAAGGGACTGTATGTCGGAAAGGTGCTGACTTGTGAGGCTCATCCCGACAGCGACCACCTGCATGTGACGACCGTTGACTTGGGTAAGGGTGAGCCGAGCCAGATTGTTTGTGGTGCTCCCAACGTGGCTGCAGGTCAGAAGGTGATTGTCGCAGACCTCGGCTGTGTACTTTACGATGGCGACAAGGAATTCGTCATTAAGAAGTCGAAGCTGCGTGGCGTTGAGTCGTGCGGTATGATCTGTGCTGAGGACGAGATTGGCGTGGGCACCAGCCATGCAGGCATCATCGTGCTGCCTGAGGATGCGCCAGTAGGCCAACCCGCCGCAGAGTATTACCACTTGGAGAGCGACTGGCTGATTGAGGTCGACATTACTGCGAACCGTGCCGATGCATTAAGCCACTGGGGCGTTGCCCGCGACCTCTATGCCTGGATGAAGCAGAACGGTTACGAAACCTCGCTCCACCGTCCAGCGGTCGACGATTTCGTCGTCGACAACCACGACTTGCCCATCGATGTGGTGATTGAGAACAGCGAGGCTTGTCGCCGCTATGCCTGCGTCAGCATTACCGACTGCGAGGTAAAGGAGTCGCCCGAATGGCTGAAGACGCGCCTGACGACCGTAGGTCTGCGTCCCATCAATAATATTGTTGACATTACGAACTACATCATGTTTGCCTATGGTCAGCCGCTTCATTGTTTCGATGCCGATATGGTGACGGGCCACAAGATTGTGGTGAAGACGATGCCTGAGGGTACGCCGTTCCAGACGTTGGATGGCGTGGAGCACAAGCTCAGCGACCGCGACTTAGCTATTTGCAACACCGAGGATGCCATGTGTATCGCCGGCGTGTTTGGCGGAAAAGGTAGTGGTACCTACGAGACGACGAAGAATGTCGTGTTGGAGAGTGCCTACTTCCATCCGACTTGGATTCGTAAGTCTGCACGTCGTCACGGGTTGTCGACCGACGCCTCGTTCCGCTTCGAGCGCGGAATCGATCCCAATGGCGTTATCTATGCCTTGAAGCAGGCCGCTATCATGTGCCGCGAACTGGCTGGCGGTAAGGTGTCGATGGAGATTCGCGACGAATATCCTTCACCCATTGAGAATCCCATAGTAGAGATTAACTTTAACTACGTCAAGACGCTGATTGGTAAGGATATTCCTCACGAGACTATCAAGAATATCTGTACATCTCTGGAGATGAAGATTCTTTCAGAGACAGCTGAGGGAATGACCATTGAGGTACCTGCCTACCGTGTTGATGTGCAGCGTCCCTGCGACGTTGTGGAGGACATCCTGCGCATCTATGGATATAATAATGTGGAGATTCCTACCCAGCTGAAGGGTTCGCTTGTCATCAAGGGCGATGAGGACCGCAAGCACAAGTTGGCCAATCTGGTCAGCGAGCAAATGGTGGGTGAGGGCTTCAACGAGATTCTCAACAACTCGCTAACAAAGGCTGCGTATTATGAAAATGAAGGGACGGCGGAAGCAAATTCTTCACTCTTCACTCTTCACTCTTCACTAGTTCGCATTATGAACCCTCTGTCGAGCGACCTGAACGTGATGCGTCAGACGCTGCTCTACGGCGGACTGGAGAGTATTGCCCACAATGCCAACCGCAAGAACCAGAACCTGCGTTTTTTCGAGTTTGGTAACGTATATAGTTTCGACCCAGAGAAAAACGACCCCGAAAACCCCATGCAGGCCTACAAGGAGCAGTACCACTTGGGACTGTGGCTGACGGGTAAGCGCGTTGAGGGCTCTTGGGCACACCAGAACGAAGACTCCAGCTTCTACGAACTCAGCGCCTACGTTGAGAACGTTCTGCGTCGTATTGGTCTGAAGCCTGGTATGACTGTTCGCAAGAAGTCCGATAATCCCATCTTCTCGGCTGGTCTTACCATCGAGAACCGTGGTGGTAAGAAACTTGTCGAGATGGGTGTGCTGACTAAGAAGCTACAGAAGCAGTTCGGCATCGATAATACAGTCTACTACGCTGAGATGAACTGGACCCAGCTGATGAAGGCCACGAAGAAGAACGAGGTGAAGTTTACCGAGGTACCCCGCTTCCCCGCTGTCAGCCGCGACCTCGCCCTGTTGGTCGATAACAGCGTGGAGTTTGCCCAGATTGAGCAGATTGCCCGTCAGACAGAGAAGAAGCTGCTGAAGAAGGTGGAACTCTTCGACGTCTATGAAGGCGAGAAACTGCCTGCCGGCAAGAAGTCGTACGCCGTCAACTTCATTCTTCAGGACGAGGAGAAGACGATGGGCGACAAGCAGATTGATGCCATCATGAGCAAATTGATTCAGAACCTCAAAAAGCAGCTGAACGCTGAGCTGCGCTAAAGTCTCGTCATAACGAAATAACGTAATACCGTAATACCGAAATAACGAAATAACGAAAAAATAATATTTATGGGAAGAGCATTTGAATATCGTAAGGCTGCAAAGCTGAAGAGATGGGGCCACATGGCCAAGACTTTTACGAAGATCGGTAAGCAGATTGCCATTGCCGTGAAGGCAGGTGGTCCCGAGCCCGACATGAACCCTGCCCTGCGTGCTATCATCGCCAATGCCAAGCGCGAGAACATGCCGAAGGACAACATCGAGCGTGCTATCAAGAACGCGATGGGTAAGGACCAGAGCGACTACAAGGAGGTGACCTACGAGGGATATGGTCCTCACGGCATCGCCATCTTTGTCGACACGCTGACCGACAACACAACCCGCACCGTTGGTGACGTTCGTTCCGTGTTCAACAAGTTCAATGGCAACCTTGGCACTCAAGGTTCGCTGTCATTCCTGTTCGACCACAAGGCTGTGTTCACCTTTAAGAAAAAGGACGGACTGGATATGGACGAGTTGATCCTCGACCTGATTGACTACGGAGTGGAGGATGAGTACGACGAAGACGAGGAAGAGAACAGCATCACCATCTATGGCGATCCTTCGAGCTTCGGCGCCATCCAGAAGCACTTGGAGGAGAATGGTTTCGAAGTGACGGGTGCTGAGTTTACCCGCATCCCCAACGACCTGAAGGACGTGACGCCTGAACAGCGCGAGACCATCGACAAGATGGTAGAACGCTTAGAGGACTTCGACGACGTGCAGACGGTCTACACTAACATGAAGCCCGAGGCCATTGAGGAGTAATTATTACTGAAAAGGAAAAGGAAAAGAAAACGTCAACCTCTCCGTGAAGTTGACGTTTTTTGTTTTTGTTAGGATAACGTTCCTCGGTACCAGTCAAAGAGTTTCTGAACACCATCCTCGATTTCCACCTTGTGCATCCATCCTAACGAATGTAGCTTGCTCACGTCAATGAGCTTACGCATGGTGCCGTCGGGTTTTGTGGCATCAAACTCTACAACGCCGTCGAAGCCAACAGCCTTGACCACTAATTCTGAAAGCTCGCGGATAGTTAGTTCCTTGCCAGTACCAACGTTAATATGGCAGTTACGTATCTCGCCCAACGAAGGGATTGCCCCACCCCGCCCTGCTGAATGATTGCGGTCGACAGTGCCGTTGGCCATCACACCATAATGAACACTGGAATACTTCTCAATGCCAATGATGTCGCTGAAGTTGACATTCAGCAATACATGAACACTGGCATCGGCCATATCCTCACTCCAGAGGAACTCTCTCAATGGAGTACCCGTTCCCCAAAGCACCACCTTATTATTATATATACCGTACTTGGCCAAGACTGCGAGTATCTCATCACGCTGAGACGTCCCACTAAACCCTTCCACAGGGCGTTTATTCATATCAATAGCTATCTTTTCCCAATCACCGTCGTGGATGAGCTTGGCCAGATACACCTTACGCATCATAGCAGGCATAACATGGGAATTCTCCAAATGGAAGTTATCGTTTGGACCATAGAGGTTGGTGGGCATAACAGCAATGTAGTTGGTGCCGTACTGCAGGTTATAACTCTCACACATCTTCAGGCCGGCAATCTTGGCTATTGCATACTCCTCGTTGGTATATTCCAGAGGCGACGTCAGCAGGCAGTCCTCAGTCATTGGCTGAGGAGCGTTTTTGGGATAGATGCAAGTAGAACCAAGAAACAGCAACTTTTTTACACTATGAGCATAGGACTCCGAGATGACGTTGCACTGCATCTTCATATTCTGCATGATAAAGTCAGCCCGATAAAGCGAATTGGCCATAATACCGCCCACAAAGGCGGCAGCCAACACGACAGCCTCTGGACGTTCCTCGTCAAAGAACTGCTTTACAGCCACCTGGTCGGTCAGGTCAAGTTCCTTGTGGGTCCGTCCCACAAGATTATTATACCCGCGAGCCTTTAAATTATTCCATATAGCGCTTCCCACCAGCCCATGATGTCCAGCTACATAGATCTTACTACTCTTATCCAACATAATTCGTGTCGCTTATTATTTCACGATGCCCTTCTCCAAGTATTCTGCCAGATTCGTACGTACCTTTGCTGCGGCACCTTCGGCTGCAACCTTGGCCATATCACTGTCAACCATAATCTTCACCAGTTCCTCAAACGAGGTCTTGTTAGGGTTCCAACCTAACTTGGCCTTAGCCTTAGTGGGGTCGCCCCAGAGATTGACAACATCGGTGGGACGGTAGAAGTCCTTCGACACCTCTACAAGTACCTTGCCTGTGGCCTTGTCAATACCCTTTTCATCAGCACCCTCGCCTTTGAACTCGAGCTCAATGCCAACGTGCTTGAAGGCATAGTAGCAGAACTCGCGTACGGAGTGCTGCACACCCGTAGCAATGACGAAGTCTTCGGGTTTCGGCTGCTGCAAGATTAGCCACATACACTCCACATAGTCCTTGGCATAGCCCCAGTCGCGAAGCGAGCCAAGGTTACCCAAGTAAAGCTTATCCTGCTTACCCTGCTTGATGCGTGCGGCAGCAAGCGTAATCTTGCGGGTAACGAAGGTTTCGCCACGACGCTCACTCTCATGATTAAACAGGATGCCTGAGCAGCAATACATGTTATAAGCTTCACGATACTCCTTGACAATCCAGAAGCCATACTGCTTGGCTACAGCATAGGGACTATAGGGATGGAACGGCGTATTTTCGTTCTGCGGTACTTCCTCTACTTTACCGTAAAGCTCCGATGTACTGGCCTGATAGATACGGCAGCAGTCAGTCATCCCCAGCTGGCGTACGGCTTCCAGTATACGCAACACACCCACGGCATCAACGTCGGCCGTAAACTCTGGAGAGTCGAATGACACCTGCACATGGCTCTGTGCTGCCAGGTTATAAATCTCCGTCGGACGTACCTTGCCTATGACGCCGAGAATACTCATGGAGTCGCCAAGGTCAGCATAATGCAGATGGAAATGAGGCAGTCCCTCCAAATGTGCAATTCGCTCACGGAAGTCGACCGACGAACGGCGTATGGTACCGTGGACCTCGTACCCCTTTTCTATCAGAAACTCTGCCAGGTAACTACCGTCCTGACCTGTAATACCAGTGATAAGTGCTATTTTCTTATTCTCCATATCTAATGCTTGAAATATCAACTTTCTCCACTAAACTGTTTGATGCGCTGTTCCTCAGACAGCTTACATATTAATAAGGTATCATCGTTCTCGGCCACAATATAACCGTCAAGTCCCTGAATCACTACTTTCTTTTCCTGTACAGTATGCACAATACAGTTGTGGCTCTCAAACATGTTAATGTTTTCTCCGATGCAGGCATTGCCATAGAGGTCCTTGTGACTCTGCAGATGCAAGGAGCCCCAGGTACCCAGGTCACTCCATCCGAAGTCGGCAGGACAGACAAAAATTTCCTCAGCCTTCTCCATGATGGCATAGTCTACCGATATACTTTCGCATTCCGGGAAGCGCTGATCAATGAGTTCCTGTTCACGCTCCGTACCATAATATGGCAACATCGACTCGAATATCTTCGACATCGTGGGCTGATACATGCGGAAGGCGTTGACAATGGTGTTGACGTTCCAGATGAAGATGCCGGCATTCCAGAAATAGTTAGACTGCTTGATATATTTCTCGGCCGTTGCCAAGTCGGGCTTCTCACGGAAGGAGTCAACACGATATACCTCTTTATTGCGCAACGAATTGGCAGCCATGTTGGCTTGTATGTATCCATACCCAGTTTCTGGACGGTTGGGCTTCATACCCAGAGTGACAATGGCGTCGGTATCACTTGTGAACTTCATACAGGCGCTGATAACGCGCTGGAACTCAACCGTATTTGTCACGATATGGTCGGAGGGTGTCACCACGATGTTGGCCTTGGGGTCCTTCGACTTGATACGCCACGAAATATAGGCTATACACGGTGCCGTATTGCGACGGCAGGGTTCGCAAAGGATGTTTTCCCGTGGCATATCGGGCAACTGCTTTGCTACAATATCAGCATAACTGCGGTTGGTCACTACCCAGATGTTCTCGGGCGAAATAATATTGCCGAAGCGTTCTACCGTCAGCTGCAACAGCGACTTTCCAATGCCCAATACGTCAATAAACTGCTTGGGACACTCGGCGGTACTCATTGGCCAGAAGCGGCTTCCCACACCGCCTGCCATAATGACGAGATGATTGCTTATTCGTTTCATAGACTATCGTGTTTTTTGTTTTTTGTCAGTCGTTTTACTATATAATAGACCACCGCTGCCAGCAGCAGGGCCAGGATAATGAGCTTAATGTATTCAGCATACTCGGCTATCTTGTCGTTCAGCTGTTCCTCGGGCACAATGGCATGCAGATACCATCCTAAGGCAGCCAACACAGCGTGCCAGCCACCAGCACCAATGGTAGTGAATAAAAGGAACTTCCAGTAGTTCATCCGAGCTAAACCGGCAGGAATGCTTATCAGGTGGCGAATCACCGGCACAAAACGCCCCGTTAGAGTGGCAGCTACACCGTGCTCATCAAAATAGCGCTCGCTTTTCTCTATCTTCTCTTGATTCAACAAGCACATGTGTCCTACCTTGCTGTTTGCAAACTTATAGACCACAGGACGGCCCACATACTTGGCCACAAAGTAGTTGATACTGGCACCAACGTCGGCACCCAGTGTCGCAAACAGCACTATGAGCAGCACATTCAGCGAACCGCCTGCCGCATGGTATGCTGCAGGAGTCACCACAAATTCAGAGGGAACTGGCACAACTGTACTTTCCAACAACATCAAGAAGAATATTGTAGGATAGTTCAAGTTGTTGAGCAGTGTACTTATAATGTTCATTTCTTTAATTCTTTAATATGTTCAGCCATATAGTCATAGTAGTCGGCTGGAGCCATGTCTGCTGGGAACAGGTATGAAAGCACCTGCCTGGCCTCCTTCGGGTTTTTCTCTACTGCCAGTTTCAGATAGCTCAGACACTCGTCATAATACTCCAGGTCGTGGCAGCATAGTGCCATATAGGAATACCCATCCTTCCAATCGTCACCAAGCTTACTAAACAAGATATTGAACGACTTATGGAAGAAACGGAGATAGTGGTTATCGAGATACGACACGAGGATACGGAGCATCGTATGTGGCTTATCATCCGACAGCGAAAGGGCCTGGGAAAAATAGTCGTCCGACTCTTTCACACGCTGGTTCGACATCAGGACATGTCCCTTGACAACCATCATGTCTACATGGTCACAATCCAGTGCGTCGGTCTTGTTCAGATAGCTTAGGGCCTCGTCAGGATGCTTCATATCAGAATAGGCGAAACCAATTTCCTGATAAATATCCACAAGGGCGGGTGAGTCGTCGGGGGCTTTCAACTCAGCCTCCTTCAGCCGTTCAACAGCCTCCTCATACCGCCCCAAGTTCAAAAGGCAACAACCTTGGTACAGGTATCCAAACTCGTCGTCGGGCATTAGTTCGGAATAACGCTCATAGTATTTCAGGGCCTCCTCATGGTTCTCCAAGTGATAGAGACCATTGGCCTTGGCAAGAACACCATCAGAATCGTCAGGATCGATGGCAATGGCATACTCGCTACTGGTCACCGAAGCCCCATAGTCCTCCTTCATAAACTGCGTGTTGGCAAGCGCGTTCCAATAACGTTTCTGGAATGGGTCACGATCTATCAATTCATTGAATATACGTTCAGAATCGTCATACCGTCCCAGTCCGAACATCGTACGTCCCATCAGTTCCTGGAAGTCCTCGTTGTTCTCGGGCTTCCCACGCATAAGCCATTCCAAGGCTTTCTCGTCCTTGTCGTAGTCGTCGTAGAGGTTAGCCACGTCATACACATAGTCCTGACACTCATCGGGCGGCACGTCAAGATAGCATTTTCTCAGGAAGTTGTCGGCTTCCTCCACCTGGTCCTGGGCAAGCCAAATCTCGGCACGCGAATAGATATATTCAGGTATATCGTGGTCAATTATTTTGCTCAGATACTCCTCAGCGGCCTCATAGTCGCCATTGTCGATCGCCTGGTGAATCTGGTAGTTCAGGGCAACAACGGAATCTGGCTGCAGTTCCAATGCCAGGTCAATGGCCTGCTGCGCCTCATCATAGCGTTCCTCCTGCTGGTAGTAGTCGGCTATGTCGGCCAAGTCGTCGGCATCCATGAATACCGACTGTCCCGAAGTCACGGCTGCCTCATACTCCTGCAGTATTTCGCGGAACTCTTCGTCGTTATAATAATCGTTGTTGCTCACCTCTTTTATTATACTTATTATTTATTCTTCGAATCCTTCAGACCTACAGTACGATTGAAGATGGGCTTCTCGGGCGTAGAATCGGGATCGACGTTGAAGTAGCCAATACGCTGGAACTGCAGGTAGCTCAACGGCTGCAGCTGGGTAGCAAAAGGCTCCACGTAGCTATTGGTCAGCACGCGCAGGTTGTCAGGGTTCATCATGGCACGCATGGCATCAATACCCTTCAAGCCCTCTTCCTCCTCTATGCGTTTCAGCTCGTCACGAGGGTTCTCCACCTTCCAGAGACGGTCGTAGAGTCTCACCTCAGCTTTCACGGCATTGTGGCAGCTCACCCAGTGGAGTGTCTTACCCTTGATCTTACGATCGGCACCAGGCTGTCCGCTACGCGTTTCAGGGTCGTACGTACAATAGATGGTTGTCACGCGACCCTCGCTGTCCTTGTCGCAGGGGTGCTCCTCATCGCACTTCACAATATAGGCATTCTTCAGACGTACTTCCTTGCCAGGAGCCAGACGCATGAATTTCTTGTCGGCCTCCTCCATAAAGTCGTCGCGCTCTATCCACAGCTCACGGCTGAACTCCACCTCATGGGTACCGTCAGCCTCATTACCAGGATTGTTGATTGCTGTCATGTGCTCAATCTTATCCTCGGGATAGTTTGTAATGACCACCTTCACAGGGTCGAGCACAGCCGACACACGCAATGAACGGGCATTCAGGTCATCGCGCACAGCACTCTCCAAAAGTGCCATGTCGTTCAGAGCGTCAATCTTCGTATAGCCTATCTTGTCGATAAAATTCTTGATACTCTCGGGTGAATAGCCGCGACGGCGGAAGCCACAGATGGTCGGCATGCGGGGATCGTCCCATCCGCTGACCACACCTTCGCTTACCAGCAGTCGAAGGTTACGCTTCGACAGCAAGATATAGTTCAGGTTCAGCTTATTGAACTCCGTCTGGCGCGGACGGTTATCCTCAATGTTGTCAGTCTCGCCTCGCCATTCTTTCATCCATGTCACGAACAGGTCGTAAAGTGGACGGTGCTCCACAAACTCGAGTGTACACCAGGAATGGGTAACACCCTCCAAATAATCGCTCTGTCCGTGGGTGAAGTCATACATGGGATAGGCGTTCCACTTCGTACCAGTCTTCACGTGGGGAATATTCAGCACACGGTAAATCAGCGGATCACGAAACAGCATATTAGGATGAGCCATGTCTATCTTGGCACGCAGCACCAGAGTGCCTGGTTCACACTTGCCGCTATTCATAAATTCGAAAAGCTTAAGGTTCTCCTCTACAGGACGATCACGGAATGGACTGTTGGTGCCAGGCGACGTGGTGGTACCCTTCTGCTGGGCTATCACCTCCGACGACTGCTCGTCAACATAGGCACGGCCCTGCTTAATGAGCCACACGGCAAAATCCCATAGTTTCTGGAAATAGTCGCTGGCATAGTAGACATGAGCCCACTGGAATCCCAGCCACTTGATGTCGTTCTCTATACTTTCGATGTATTCGGTATCCTCCTTCGTGGGGTTCGTATCGTCAAAGCGCAAGTTGCACTCGCCACCATACTTCTTTGCCAGCCCAAAATCGATGGCAATGGCCTTGGCGTGGCCGATGTGCAGGTAGCCGTTAGGCTCGGGTGGGAAGCGAGTCTGCAAGCGACCGCCGTTCTTGCCAGCGGCCAGGTCATCAATCACCATCTGCTCAACAAAACTCACAGACTTCTTCTCTTCGTTCTCGTTCATTGTTTTCTCTATCATGACTTATCTATTCAATTTGAAGCTGCAAAGATACTGCAAAAACCTGAAATCGCCAAAGGATTGTTGGCGAATAATTTTGGAATCTGCGATTTAGTGACCTGCAGTACTTATACTTTTATCTCTTCCACGTCCATTAGCACCGCTTCTTCCACGTCGTCGTCTATGTTTTCAGACGCCTTAGATGCTTCGGGCTCAGTAGCGGCACGCTCCTTACGATGGCGTTTCCTCTCCTTGAGGATGTCAATCTGACGAGTTAAGTATTTCCAGGCGACAATCGCCAGCAATGCCAACAATACATAGCAGAGCCATGCCCACCACGACTGATACCAGGGCGAAGCAATGGTGATGTCGAGACGACTCTCCACCTCTCCCATCGTACCATCGTCCTTCAACATTCGGACACAGAGCGTATAGCTGCCGGGAGGAAGTGACATATAGGTAATCTCAGGATTGTTGGCTGAGGTTTTGATCCACTTGTCATTAAAGCCCTTCAGCTGGTAGACGAATCGCGTATTATGGTTGATGCCACCATTGTCGGAGCCCATCTGAATCGTAAACTGATTCTCGGAATATTCCAGGCTGATGCTACGCTGGAAGTCAAGTGCCTCATCTAAGATGACGTGGCCGTCGAACTTGTCGCCAACTTCCACCTGCTGGTCAAACAATACCAGGCCGCTGAATACGGGACGTTCCTCGACATTGGTTTCACCCAGCTTCGTGGTATTGATAATGTCGACGCCATCTTGTCCGCCTACAAGCAAATCGCCGCCCTTCGTCATGTAGATAGCACGCTGGTTGAAGGGACCAGGCTGCAGACCATCACGGTCGTTAAAGCTGCGGACTATGAAAGTCCAGGTGCTGTCGGGCTGTTGCTGGGGAATGATGTTCGATACGCCGTGGTCGGTGGCCACCCATATCGTACCACGTAAATCCTCTGTCACCGATACCGTGTTAGAGCCATGCAGACCCGACTTCATGTCCAGAAGTGTTGTCCGGTTGTGTTTGCGATCATAGACAGCAACTCCTGCCGACGAACAAAGCCAAATAAGTCGGCGACTGTCCATGATGGCGTGAGAAGTGGCCGCACTAACGGTAATGGCTTTGGCACCCTGAGCCTCAGGCACTTCTCCGTTAATGACTTTCATGGTACTCGGGTTAATCATCGCGAAATATTCTGAGTTACCCAACAATATCCAGCCATTGGTAGCCGCAGAGATACTGTTGGTCCACACCGTTTTCAAGGTTGAATTATCGGTAGTAAAGCTGCGTTGCTGGCCCGTATGCCTATCAATTCTGACGGCACCGCCGCCTAACACGCCAATCCAGACATTACCCCACAGGTCCTCTGTGATACCCCAGATGTTGTTGGTCTTGAACTGGCTGCCAGCGTCGCTGGCACGATAGTTCTTCCACAGTCCGTCCTTATATTTCAGCAGTCCGCCCTCATAAGTACCAAACCACAGGCTGCCGTCGCGAGCGCAGTAACTGCCTACGATGATATCGCTTGGCACACCTAAACTCTGCTTCGTGTAGGTCTCAACCACATTATAGGTTTTAGGGTCCATCTTCAGGATACCACCGTCGTTGCGCCCAAGCCACAGGTAGCCCTCATGGTCCTCGGTTATGGCGTTGATGTCGCCCACGGCAAAGCTCTTGAAGTTAGAAAGCGCATCAGAACACATGGCAGCACCATTCTTGTAACTGGCCATCCACATGCGCCCTAACTGGTCGAGATACAGGTGCTTGATAGTAATGTCGGGCAACGAAGTATCATCGCCCTTCACGTTGGTAAACTGACGCCATTCCTTGGTCTCAGGATCCAACACAAGAACGCCTAAATGGTCGGTTGCCACCCAGAACAAACCGTGGGCATCATAGCACACCTCCCATACCAACACGTCCTCTGGAGCATTTTCATAACCCTTAAGCCGCATAAACTCCGTCAGCGACGAAAGCCAGCGATGCTCATTCTTTAAATAAATATAGGTACCTTTAGTGTGAGTGATCACCCAAATGTTTTCCTCTTTGTCCAAAGTCACCCAATAGTCGTTATGAGCATCAAGCTGTCGTTTGACGTAATCATCCTTCCAAACGACTGTGCCTCGTTCACCATCTACACAAATCAGGTCGCCCACCGACGACACCATGATCATACCTTCCTTGCCCTCAACACAACTGGAGACACCGAAGTCCTCAGGAAATTCATTATCACCATAGCCAAACTCTAAATGGCTCATTTTCTTGTTTTCAGGATTGTAATAGTAGAAGCCGCTATCATAGGTCTTCACCCAATAAGTCTTCTTTTTCTCGATATGAATATACTCGATGCTGCCCTTGATGCCAAGCGTATTCAAGAAACGTGAGGGGCTCCGGTCAACCTTCTCAGTCACAGGGTCGTACACGGAATAGCCCATGCCCTGCTTCAGCCATAGCCGACCCTTGAATCCCTCCTGTATCTCGTCAATACGGTTGTTGCGCAACGACGTAGTGTCCTTGTCGTAAGAGAAATAAGTGCGTATGCGATAGCCGTCATAGCGGTTCAACCCGTAGCTGGTGCCAAACCACACATAGCCGCGCTCATCGCGAAGAATACTGTTTACCTGTGAACTCGATAGTCCCTCACGAGTGTCAAGTCTACGGAATTTCACATCGGGTATCACAGCACCATATAGACTCGAAAACAAGCCTAACAAGGCCACTAAGATTATCTGTCGTCTCATCATTTTCTCGTACCTATTTTTATATTAGATGGCAAAGGTAGTCATTTTTTTTACAATCAACAAACTTTTGACTACTTTTTTGCAAACAACCTCAACTTTTACTCCGACTAAACTCCAAGTTTACTCCGGGCAAACTCCGAGTTTACTCCGACTAAACTCCGAGTTTGCCCGGAGTAAACTCTGAGTTATCGTTTTGTCAAGACATTCACATAGGTTTTTTACTGTTGAGCTCAAAGAATAATAATGAAAAGATTTGGATATTACAGGAATAGTTTGTACCTTTGCGGTCGTAAACAAAAAACAATAAACAGAGATATGAAACTGACCGATATTATAAGCGGCAAGGTGAACGCCGCCGAATGGGAGGCCAAAGGTTATGAGCTTCCTAAGTTTGACATTCAAGCCATACGCGAAAAAACGGCAAAGGAACCTACTTGGGTTCACTTTGGCGGCGGCAACATTTTCCGCGCATTTCCAGCAGCTATTCTGAACGATGCGCTGAATACGGGTAAATACGACCGTGGTGTCATCGTGGCCGAGACCTTCGACTTCGAAGTTGTGGACAAGGCCTACGCGCCGTATAACAACCTGTCGCTCTGCGTGAACCTTTGCTCTGACGGTAGCATTGAGAAGAAGGTCATAGCCAGCGTCACAGAGGCATTAAAGGCTGATTATCAGTTCGGTGACTGGCAGCGGCTCGTGGAAATCTTTAAGAATCCGAGCCTGCAGATGATTTCGTTCACCATTACCGAGAAGGGCTACACCTACAACGAGGCCGACCTGCAACGCGGCCTGAAGCCCGTGTTTGCAATGGGCAAGGTCTGTGTGTTGCTGTTAGAGCGTTTCAATGCCGGACAACTGCCGCTGACCGTCCAGTCAATGGACAACTGCTCGCACAACGGTGACAAGGTGAAGGCCGGCGTAATGGCCTACGCTGAGCGCTGGGTGAAGGATGGTCTGGTGCCCCAGGCATTCCTCGACTACCTGAAGGATGAGACGAAGATTACCTTCCCCTGGTCGATG
>CADBHI010000048.1 GCA_902794405.1 uncultured Prevotellaceae bacterium | reverse complement strand
ATTTATCCTCTATTGATATAATTGGCGATATTATTTGATTATCAATTAATTACGCCACATATCAATTGGGTATTGGGGATTTGAAACCCTCGCTTGAACGCAAAAAAAGAGTCCAACGATGTTACTCATTGAACTCCTGCGAGCGGAAGGTGAGGGATTCAAACCCCCGATACCCGAAAGGGGTATACCGGATTTCGAGTCCAGCGCGATCGATCACTCTGCCAACCTTCCAAAATTGACGAAGATGAGCGTTTCTTCGCTGTTTTGCGGCTGCAAAGGTAATACATTTTATGGAAACGACCAAAATAATTGCAGGAAAAAAGTTGGAGATTCAACATTTTTGCGTATATTTGCACAGTAAAAGCAGAATTATGAAGAAACTGAATCTGGAACCTATTGTCTACGAGTGTCAATATGATGAGCTGAATAGTGATGAACAGCATCTGATTGACATGGCCATTGAGGCTACAAGCCGTTCGTATGCCCCCTATTCGAACTTCTGTGTGGGAGCTGCCGTGCTGTTGGATAACGGTGTGGAAATTCAAGGCTGCAACCAAGAGAACGTGGCCTACCCTTCTGGCCTCTGTGCAGAACGCACGGCGCTGTATGCTGCCGGTGTCCAGTATCCACGCTCTGCCGTCAGGATGCTGGCTATTGCCGCCCGTAACCATGAAGGAGAGTTGCTGGAAGAGCCCGTATCGCCCTGCGGTTCCTGTCGTCAGGTGATTATCGAGACCGAAACGCGATTCCACCAGGAAGTACGGATATTGCTTTATGGCAAGAAAAGAATCTATGTGACAAACGGCATCAAGAACCTGATGCCCCTTTCATTTACTGAGTTCTGACGCCGGCTACTCTTGTTCCTCCTTCTGAGTCTTCACCTCCGGATAGCAGCCTTTGCCCTTTGCCGTTGAGAGTGAATCGAGGTGGAAGTCGTATTTGAAATCCTTTTCGTCGATTAACACGAAATGCTGTTTTCCCTGAATGGTGTCCTTCGGCGTTTCCCATATAATCTGCTTGAAGCTGATGGTATCGTCCTTGACGGCTGGTGTACGCAACAGACAGTCAACAAACTGGTATCGTATCAGGTTGGTATCGTTACGCTCAACCATTACCACATCGTTTTCGTAGCCTGTAATAATGGAATTACTGCACTTTAACCTCATAGGAGCATAGTCGGAAAACACAAGGGCAGCGCCACGATTGGCAATAAATGGATAGAACTGTGCCAGCGTGCAATATTCAATATTGGCATAGCCGCCATAGAGTGCCAGACAGTCGTTAGCGGTATTGGAGAGCTGACAATAATAAAGCCCGATGTTACTATTATAGGAAAGTACTCCGTAGCCGTCGGCATTATGAATCTTGCAGCGTATCATGGTCAGCCTCGGCGAAAGTGTGTCAATCTCGGCAAAATCCTCCAGCACAACGGCATCCACAGCATTACGTATCTCCGTGTCGGTCATCACGTTTTGAGTAGAAGTGCGCTCAAAGCTGATACCTCGCCACTGGCCGCTCACTCTGTCGTAAGGCAGATTTTCGAACATGTGGTCGAGCCTGTCGCCCCGCATCGTCACGTTTTCCGTCTTTAAGGTGCCGCCAACGTTGATGCCAGCATTGTCGTGGAAGTAAAGCGTCGTGTTGCGCAACGTCAGCACCGCTCCGCTGTCGACTTTGATACCCTCGCCATAGACAACCATTGGCTTGGATGATTCAATGACGGTATCTGATTCGATGGTCAGGTTGGTTACGGAGATGGCATCCCAGGTATAACAGCGCAGGTTCACCTGCTGCACTACCCCACTCTCTAACTGAAACACAAGATCGTCTTCTATCAACTGAACGTCCTGCTGCTTGTTTTCAGGAGCTGTCAGTTCAACAAACACATGGATGCTGTCGCCTTTGCGCACTTCAATGTCGTTGACCAGCGAGCCCATCGTGTTGTCAAGGTAGGAGCCGTCGACATTGACACGGAAGCCCGTCTGATTGCCTTTCTTCAAACGGATGGTGCTGAGCCGGATGCCGTCGCTGGAGTGGTTGAACACCCAGAACGCATAGGTGGGCGAGGCTACCGTAGAGAAAATGGTGTCGAGCTCAATCGTGTCGGCCTCGAAGGTCAGCAGGTCAGATCGGCTCGTAGAAAATGAGTCGTTGTCAGAGCAAGCCATCATTAGGCCTGCTAACAGGATTATCACGTATAAGCACAATTGCTTCATCTTAACATTAAAACGCAGGAGTCTGCATTTTATTGTACGGTCATGAAGAATAAACATTAACCATCGCTAACGACAACGTAGCCACTCCCCTCCCTTCAAGGGGAGTGGCTGCGCACTGATTAATGAGGCTGCAGTTCATTTGATGGCTATTTAAAGTGGGCGTCAGTCCTTAAACCTGTCGCCCCAACAGCTGATCATCCGCTCATAAAGCTTCTGCTCCGATGGCGAGTGCTGGGCATGCCATATCCGTTCGTTCACAAGTTCGTCGGGCAGGTATTGCTGTTCTGTGAAGTGACCCGGATAGTCGTGCGGATACTTGTAACCGTCGTGATAGCCCAGTTCCTTCATCAGCTGGGTAGGCGCATTACGTATGGGCAGCGGAACGGGTTGGTTGCCAGTACGGCGCACCAGGTCGAGGGCAGCGTCAATGCCTAAATAGGCAGAATTGCTTTTTGGCGAGGTGGCCAAATAGACGGTACATTCTGCCAACGGTATGCGACCCTCGGGCCAGCCAATCTTTTGAATCACGTCGAAGGCCGTATTGGCCAGCAATAGCGCATTGGGGTTGGCCAGTCCTATGTCCTCAGCGGCTGATATGACAAGGCGACGGGCAATGAACTTCGGGTCTTCCCCACCCTCAATCATACGCGCCAACCAGTAAAGGGCCGCATCAGGATCGCTGCCGCGAATGGATTTGATGAAGGCCGAAATGATGTCGTAGTGCATTTCTCCATCCTTGTCATAAGCTAAAGGATTCTGTTGCAAACGGGCAACGACGACTTCGTCGGTTATCACGACCTTTTCAGAGGAATCGGCCTCCACTACCAGTTCGAGAATATTGAGCAGCTTACGGGCGTCGCCTCCGCTAAAGCGCAGCATGGCGTCGGTTTCCTTTAACTCTATTTGCCGCTCCTTCAAGATGACATCAGTATGGAGAGCCCTGTCCAACAGCTGCAACAAGTCGTCCTTCTCCAACGATTTCAGCACGTAGAGCTGACAACGAGACAGCAACGGACGGATGACCTCAAACGACGGATTTTCGGTCGTCGCACCAATCAATGTCACTATGCCGCGCTCAACAGCCCCCAGCAGCGAGTCCTGCTGTGACTTTGAGAAGCGGTGAATTTCGTCTATAAATAAAATAGGTGAAGCCTCATTAAAGAACCGGCCCTTCTGCGCTTTCTCTATGACGTCGCGTACATCCTTGACGCCGCTGGTGACGGCAGATAGTGTAAAGAACGGCGTTTCCAGCTTATGGGCAATAATCTGTGCCAGCGTGGTCTTACCAACTCCCGGCGGTCCCCATAGAATAAACGACGCTATGTGTCCTGAGTCAATCATGCGACGCAGGACTGCCCCCTCGCCCACCAAATGGCGCTGCCCGATGTAGTCATCGAGCGTACGGGGCCTCATTCTTTCTGCTAACGGTTGTGACATAGGTATTAACAACGTTAAGATGCCTCACGCATTCTTCTTCAGTTCTTCAATCATCTCATCAATGCGGCGAAGTTCCTGTGGAATCTTGATGGCCTGTGGACAATGAGGCTCACACTGGCCACACTGGATACAATGGTCGGGCTGACGGTCACGCGGCACTACCCGGTCGAGTGAGATGAGATACTGGCGGCGATGCTTACGGTATTCCGAATCGCCGATGCCCATTGGCAGTGAGCCCTCGTTCTTACATTTGTTGTAATGAACGAAGATGGCGGGAATATCGATGCCATAGGGACAGGGCATGCAGTACTTACAGTCGTTGCAGGGAATGTTTTCAAGGCCAACAATCTTATGGGCAATGCTGCCGTGAAGATATTCCATTTCATCTTCATCGAGCGGATCCAACGGACAGTAGCTGAGCAGATTATCCTTCAGATGCTCCATATAGGTCATACCGCTAAGCACGGTGAGAACGCCCTCGGGAGTGCCTGCATAGCGGAAGGCCCACGATGCTACCGAACGCTCCGGCGCACGCTGCTTGAATTCCTTCATGAGATACTGCGGCAGTTTCACCAGTCGACCGCCAAGCAAGGGTTCCATGATGACAGCAGGAATGCCACGCTTATGCAGTTCGTCGTACAGATAATGGGCATCCACGTTACGGTTGTTGATTTCGTCGGCAAAGTCCCAGTCAAGGTAGTTGAGTTCTATCTGCACAAAGTCCCATTGATACTTGTCGTGAAGGGCCAACACTTGGTCGAACACATCCTTAAAACCGTGAAACGAGAAGCCAAGGTTACGAATGCGGCCTGCCTTGCGCTCTTCCAACAGGAAGTCCATAATGCCATTGTCGACATAGCGGCCATTGAACTCATCCATACCTCCGCCTACAGCGTGAAGCAGGTAGTAGTCGATATAGTCGACCTGCAGCTCTTTCATCGAATTGCGATACATCTCTATAGCCTTCTCACGCTGCCAGTAGTCGCGGTTGAAGTTTGAAAGCTTGGTAGCCACGAAATATTCGGAACGCTTGTGGCGACTCAAGGCAATACCCGTACAGCGCTCCGACTGTCCCTGACAGTAGACTGGGCTGGTATCGAAGTAGTTGACGCCATGCTCAATGGCGTAGTCCACCTGACGGTTGATCATGTCCTGGTCGAACTCGTTGTCATTATCGACTTTGGTCGGCAGGCGCATCATGCCATAGCCTAACAACGACACTTTCTCTTTGGTCTTGGGATTTTCGCGGTAGGTCATTTTCCCTACAGGCGGCTCCACCTGATTCTTATATTCGTCGGTTACATCCTGACTCACGTTCTCTTTGCAGCCAGCCATCACGGCAGCAGTACCCACGGCACCAGCACCAAACAGCTTAAGGAACGAGCGGCGACTTATATTCTTACTTTCCATCATCGTCAATAGTTCAATAGTTAACAGAAAACGTAAAATTGTTAAATAGAGCGGTGTACCTCGTGTCCCTCAACCATAATTGCCGAGAATGGACGGGCAGGACAAACATACTCACAGGCGCCGCAGCCGATGCAGGCCTCTTCATTGACAGAAGGCACCCAGGGTGACTCGTCGTCATCCTCACGCAGGGCCACCATTTCAATCGCGCCGGTAGGACAGTGGCGTTCACAGTTGCCACACTCCACTCCGTCGGTCACAGCTACACAGTTCTTCTGTATAAACACGGCGTGGCCAATCTGAATGGACGACTTCTCTGCTTGGTCAACCAACTTGATAGCACCAGCAGGACAAACCTCAGAACAACGGGTACACTCAGGACGACAGAAACCGTGTTCGTAGGACATAACGGGCAGCATCAGGTGCATCAGGTCATTGCTGGGACGCAACACGCCATTAGGACATTCCGACACACAGAGCTGACAACCCGTACAATGCGTGGCAAAATACTCAAACGACAATGAACCCGGCGGCGTCAGCGGCGTCTGACGTTCAGGAGCCACCTTGTTCTCTATCTCAGCCAAGCCGCCATCCATCAGCTTCTCCTTCTTCTGAGCAAAGGCTGCAGCAGTCATCAGGGCCGAACCCACTAAGAACGAACGCTTGGCAGAATCAGCAGGCTCGCTGGATTCGGCGGCACGATCAGTCTTGCCGATCTTTCCTGAATACTTCAGCGCACCAAACTTACACTTGCTGATACAATTACCGCAAACCACGCAGCGGGAGTAGTCCACCGTATGAGTCTTATAGTCGATGCAAGATGACTTACAGTTCCTTGAACACATGGTACAGTTCTTGCACTTCTCGGCGTCGAATCTGACCTTTAGCCACGAGAAACGAGCCAGGAACGACAGGATGGTACCTACCGGACAAATGGTATTGCAATAGGTGCGGCCGCCTGTCCAAGCCGTCACCACCAGCACCACCAATGTGACAAGGGCAACGATGAATACGGGCAGCGACTTCATCCATACGTCAACGGTATAGAAAGCGTAGCTGTCGGCGCGTTCAGCCAAGAATCCCAGCACATTGTTGCCCATCATCCAAAGCGGCTGAAACAGCATGGTGGCGATGCGTCCAAACGAACTATAGGGTGCCAGCAACTGGAACAACGAGCCGACGCCAGCCACCGCAGCCACTATGAACACCACTAACACCGGGTAGCGCAGCCAGCGCACTTCCTTGGAATAGCTGTACTTGTTCTTCTTACGTCGCAGGCGTGCCAGCAGGTCCTGAAGGATGCCCAACGGACAAATGACACTACAATAGATACGGCCAAAGACAAGTGTCAGCACAACTAATGCAGCAATGACTATCACGTTGAGAGCCATTACAGCCGGCAGGAACTGAATCTTGGCAAGCCACGAGAGCCAGTGATGCAGAGTCCCTGTAAAGTCAAGGAACAACAGTGTGATACCAATAAACACCACTATGGCCAAAGAGGTTCTAATTTTTTTAAGCATAATAGTAATTGTTCTGTTGGGGTTGTTGCAAAGATACACATTTTTTTCGAATTACCAACATAATTGATGGTAAAATCAAAAAATCATCTGCCCACGAGCACGTTGAGGACATATGTAACACCTTCGACGGACTTTCGGAAATGGTTGAAGACCGAAGGCTTGAACATGCTGGTGATGATGGAACTGTCCTGACGGAAGTACAAGTAGAGCATCTTCTGACCGTCGTTCTTAGTCTGGTCTATCAATCGGGAACGAATGTTGCCCAGTTCTCGCTTGACTTGGTTGCTGACGTTGTACTCTTCTATCAGACTCTGGGAATGCACCAGCATGCCGTAGACAAAAAGCTGGTGGGCCTGATAATAGCCGCCATCAGAACTCTCAGGACGCGGCGTGTGGTCGAGCAATGTCTCGCAGGTGGCTGTATAACTGGCCAAGAGCGCATTAACCCACTTCATAGCATGATTAATGGCTCCCACCTGACGAAGACTGTACTCATAGGTCACGTCAGGTAGCAGGACAACTGACGAAAGGTTCTTGAACAGCGAGAAACACCACTGGATATCGGGATATGACACACCTTCGTTGAACGTAATATTACTGTTAATCAGCACATCGCGTCGTATCAGCTTGTTGTTGCAATAGAGGAACATGTTGTTGCGAATCATCTCATGGCACATGACATCACCCTTACCACGCAACACCAAAGCATTGGATATATTGTTGAACAGGTTGCGTCCTAAACTGACATGATAGACATTGCCAGCAATGACATCGGCATCCCAGTGACGCATCAGGCTCACCATATAGGTGTCGATACAGCCCGCACGAAGCCTGTCTACGCCGTTGAGGAACAGTACGAAATAGCCCTGAGCCCTCTGCAGGCCGGTATTGCGGGAACGTGCCAGCCCATAATGGGTCTGATGACGGAAAATGCGGAAGATAATGTTTCCCTTATATCCGCCCACTACCCTGCGAATGACGTTGAGCGTATTGTCTGTGGAACAATCATCGACGATGATACATTCCAGTTGCATATCTGCATTCTCCTGGTCAATAATTGACTCAAGACACTGCTGAACAGAAGCTTCATGGTTATAGGCAGAGAGAATGATTGAAATGTATAGCATGCTATCGTTTTGTAATTGTTATTGGGAAACGTAGTCGAAGAAATACCAGTAAGAGTTAGCGTAGCTTTCCATGACTTTTCCCTTGCGCTCTGTGTCGTTCTGACAGGAGGCTTCCAACTTTTGAAGGTCGTTGTAGTCAACATCAAGCACGGCGTCATTGTAGGTGATGACCGGATTGCTACGACGGTGGTTGTAGAGTACGAGTGCTTCACGGTAATGACGGGGCAGACTGTCGCTATTAATGGGGTAATAGCGACCTACCTCGCGGGCAAAAGCATCGATGTCCTTGTCGAGAAGATAGCCGCAGAGGATATAGTCGGCAGCGGCAGGAGAGGCCTGATGCGAACGGACGATGGCAGCAAGATAGTCCATAGGCTTCATAGACTGCTTGGGTTTAGCGCCGAGGTATCGATACAGGCTGTCGACTGGGTACCTCACCATTAGGACAGTACTGTCGGTAGGCAGCATGATCTCAGAAGAGGGCACAAGCGGATAATAGAACAGTCGTTCGCCCAACAGACCCTGACGTGAAAGGGCATACATCCGAAGCATCATCAGGTTGCCATCGGTTTCGTGGGAACGACTGCCGACTCGTAGGGCTTCATTGTAGTCGCCCTCGTTGAGTGCACTCTCGGCATGCATACGGAAATGGAACACGGCGTTGGTATTGCTTATCACAGCCACACCTATTATCATCAGTACCATCTGCATCATATTCGCCCAGGAACAACGTGAGAACAGTCCGGTTGGTATTCGTTGCCACATGTTCTGAACATTACGGACAATCCTCACCAAAACGTACCACCCCAAAAGCAGCAAGGGAAAGAGCCATAACCAAACACCAAACCTGATGCTGAAGCCCGTGTCCTGCCCGGCAGATGTCAGTACTGCTAACAGCAGCATTGACGGGAAGAAGGTCAGCGCATAAGCATATCGCTTCAGCTTGAGGACAGAACATACACCCATCTGCAGGAGCCAAAGCACCAAGGTGATGATAACAGCACCCACAGTATGATTATAGGATGTTTGTCCAGCGCTGAGCACGTGCTGGAACGCGGCAAGCAAGTCGGACTGGAAGAAATAAAGCCAGAGAAACGAAAAGACCACAAAAATGAAAGCACACACGACCGCAATGGTCATGGTGCTGTCATTTCTGGCAGGATGATTATAGTTCATCGAAACTATTCTTTTAAACTACAATTCCGTTAAATCAAATTGATTAGTTTTTCTTTAACACAACAGCTGAACGCGCTGGTATATAAAGCTTTAACCACTCCTTCTTATCCTGCACGTAGAGGGGATCATAGTTGGTGATGTGGGTCATCGAGTCATCGGCAAAGCCGTTACCGCCGAAGTCCTTCGAGTCGGTGTTCAGCACCACGTCGTACGAGCCTGTGGGCACTAAGAATCCGTAGTCGGTATAGCTGCGCGTCGGCGAGAAGTTGAACACGAACACCAAGTCGCCACGCATGAAGCAGAGCACCTGGTCGCCGTCGTCGTGCCAAATTTCGGTGACGGGCGTGTTCTGGAAGTTCTTCTGGCTCTTGATGACCTCCAGCATCTTGCGGTCGAAGTCGCCCAACCAATGGTAGCACAGGTCGGGATTGTCGACGAGGTTCCATTGACGGCGGGCATACTTGTAGCTCCAGCCGTTACCCTCACGCGGGAAGTCAATCCATTCGGGATGTCCGAACTCGTTACCCATGAAGTTCAGGTAGCCGCCGTTGATGGCGCCTGCAGTTACCAGACGAATCATCTTGTGCATGGCAATACCGCGCTGGGCCATGTCGTTGACGTCCTTCTTGGCAAAGTGCCAGTACATATCGGCATCAATCAGTCGGAAAATGATGGTCTTGTCGCCCACAAGTGCCTGGTCGTGGCTCTCGCAATAGGAGATGGTCTTCTCGTCGGGACGGCGGTTCTTGACTTCCCAGAAGATGGAGCACACGTTGATGTCCTCATCGCGTACCTCTTTAATAGTCTTAATCCAGTAGTCGGGAATGTTCATGGCCATGCGGTAGTCGAAGCCGTAGCCGCCATCCTCGAACTTGGCAGCCAGTCCAGGCATGCCGCTCACCTCCTCAGCAATAGTGATGGCATTCTTATTCACCTCATGGATGAGGCAGTTGGCCAGCGTCAGGTAGCAGATGGCGTTGTCATCCTCGTGACCGTTGAAGTAGTCGCCGTAGCCACCGAAGGCCTCACCCAGTCCATGAGAATAATACAGCATAGAGGTGACGCCGTCGAAGCGGAAACCGTCAAACTTGAACTCCTCAAGCCAATACTTGCAGTTGGAGAGCAGGAAGTGCATCACTTCGTCCTTGCCGTAGTCGAAGCACAAAGAGTCCCAAGCCGGATGCTCGTGACGGTCGCCTGCATAGAAGAACTGGTTGGGGTCGCCACAGAGGTTGCCAAGACCCTCGACCTCGTTCTTTACGGCGTGCGAGTGTACGATGTCCATGATGACAGCGATGCCCATCTTGTGGGCTGTATCAATCATCTCCTTCAGGTCCTCAGGCGTACCGAAGCGGCTGCTGGGGGCAAAGAACGACGAAACATGGTAGCCGAACGAGCCGTAGTAGGGATGCTCCTGGATGGCCATCACCTGAATGGCGTTGTAGCCGTCCTTCTTCACACGTGGCAGCACGTTCTCCGTGAACTCCTTGTACGAGCCCACCTTCTCGGCGTCCTGTCCCATACCCACGTGGCACTCATAGATGAGCAGCGGCGCCGTATTGGGCTTGAACGTCTTCTTCTTCCATACGTATGGTTTCTCGGGGTTCCACACCTGTGCCGAAAAAATCTTCGTCTGGTCATCCTGTACCACACGGCGGCACCAGGCGGGAATACGCTCGCCTTCACCACCATTCCAGCGTACTTTCATCTTATAGAGCTGGCCGTGCTTCAGGGCCTTTTCGCTAAGCTTCAATTCCCAGTTACCAGTTCCCTCAATACGCTTGCACTTATACTTATCGGTTTCCTGCCAGTCGTTAAAGTCACCAATGAGGTAAATTTCAGTAGCGTTGGGAGCCCACTCACGGAACACCCAGCCCTTGGCCAGCTTGTGCAGACCGTAATAGAGGTGGCCGCTGGCAAAGTCGCTCAGCGTACGCTTTCCTTGCTGTGTCAGCTGTCCAATCTTCCACAGAGCGTGGTCGTGACGGCCACGGATGGCTCCCTCAAAGGGTTCCAGCCAGGAGTCATGCTCCACCAAACCAATGTGTTGGGGTACTGCCTGTTCTACAGGTTTCACAGCGGCCTTCTTGCGTGGGGCCGTTTTCTTAGCAGCGGTTTTCTTGGCTGCAGGCTTCTCTGTTGTCTTCTTTGTCGTTGCCATAATGATTTATGCTTTAACTTTAAATATCGCTTTTTTGAATTCTGGTTTCTCAGAGATACAGGGGGCATGACCGTCCTGAGGGAAGAAAATCACCATCTGGCCAGGTCGGCAGGTGACGTAGGTCTGGGGCTTAGTGTCGCCATAAAAGCTGATGTCCTTCCCTGCATCATACTCGGTTTCGGGCAGACACTGCAACGGTGTGTAGCCATAGGTCTCGTCGGTGTCAAGAGGCATTTGAATGTCAACCATCTCGACATGTGTCTCCAGCATAGCTTCCTCCTCGGAACGTGCTTTGGTCGTAGTAATGTTCACAAACAATCTGTCACCCATGATGGGATGTTTACCTTCCTCCATAGTGTTCAAATCGTTATTCTTCAGAAATTCCACGACATCGGCAAATAGCGGGTTTAAACCCACATATTTGTACAGATTGCTAATAGTGTCGATAATCATAATTCTTACTTTTTATCTTCCTGACGGTAACCGCGATTATAGATGCCGGTAGCGATGACTTTTCCGTTGCGGTCTTTTTCAACGAATCGACCGTCGCGCATATCGTCTACATAGGTACCCTCGAAGCGTTTACCTTCCTTATCCTCCTCGATGGCAGAACCGTTACGCTTTCCGCCACGGAACGTGCCCTTGAACTTTGAACCGTCGGCATAGCGGGCTATACCCTCGCCTTCAATCATGCCGTCCTTGAACTGGCCTTCATAGACGTCACCATTCTTCTTCGTAAGCTTTCCCTTACCGTTGGGCTTGTCCTGTTTCCACTGGCCGACATACACATTACCATTGCTCCACACAAGGGTGCCGGTACCGCTTTTATCGCCCTGATAGAACTGGCCTGTATACTTATCGCCGTTGGCATAGGAAAACACGCCCTGACCGGAACGCATGCCAGCATTGTACTCACCTTCGTAGACATCGCCATTCTGGAAACGGTAAATACCCTTGCCGTGCTGCACATCCTTCATCCACTGGCCAACATACGTGTCACCATCAGGGAAACGGTAGGTTCCCCTACCCTGTCGTTGGTTCTCAACCCACTGACCGTCGTACGTAGAACCGTCAGCCCAGTCATAGTAACCCTGACCGTGCTTCATGTCGTTCTTCCAGTCGCCTTTATAATAGGCGCCGCTGGCAAACGTGTAGGTACCCTTACCTTCGCGTTTGTCAAGCTTCCAGTCGCCATCATACCTGTCGCCATTGAAATAGTACATGACACCATGTCCCTGCTGATAGTCACGGAACCATAGGCCGTCATAGCGGTTGTTGTTGACAAAGTAGTAGATACCCTTGCCATGCTGCTGATCCTGGAACCACTCGCCTTCGTACTTCTCACCGTCGTTGAAGGTGTAGACACCATACCCTTGGCGCTTACCTTTTTCGTACTCGCCCTCATAGGTATTGCCGTTCTTATAGGTAGCCTTTCCCTTGCCATGCGGTTTGCCGGCCAGCATCTCACCCTGATAGTCGCCACCATCTTTGGTGACAGTCGAGCCAAGCGTGATTTTCTGTGCGCTACAAGTCAATGTCAGCGCGGTTATCATTATTGTGGTGATATATCTTTTCATTAGTATATACGTTTTGAAAGCCCAAAATTAGCAAAAAAAACATATACTTCCAAAAAGATTGCATTTTTTAACGGATTCTCTGACATTTATTTCGTAACTTTGCAAAAAATTATCATTCTTACAATGAAATTCACAGCTATTATCCCTGCACGCTATGCGTCGACACGGTTTCCAGGTAAGCCGCTGGCAATCCTTGGCGGAAAGACCGTTATCCAGAGAGTTTATGAACAGGCCGTCAGCGTTCTTGACGATGCCTATGTAGCTACCGACGACGAACGTATCCTACAGACAGTAGAGGCGTTTGGCGGACGGGCTGTCATGACCCGTAGCGACCACAAGAGCGGCACCGACCGCATTGAGGAGGCTGCAACCAAGATTGGCACTACCGCCGACGTTATCATCAATATTCAGGGCGACGAACCTTTCATTCACCCTTCGCAGATTGAGACCCTGTGCCGCCTTTTCGATGACCCACAGACGCAGATAGGTACATTGGGCAAGCGCTTCGAGTCGATGGAGGCTGTTGAGAACCCCAATTCTCCGAAGATTGTTACCGACGTAAAGGGCTTTGCGCTCTATTTCAGCCGTTCAGTCATTCCATTCATTCGAGGTCGTCAGCGCGACGAATGGTTCGGACAATACCCTTTCCTCAAGCACTTAGGCATCTACGCCTATCGCCGTGAGGTGCTGGGTGAAATCACAAAGCTTCCACAAAGTTCATTGGAAATTGCCGAGAGTCTGGAACAACTACGATGGTTGCAGAATGGCTATCGCATCCGCGTTGGCGAGACAAATATTGAGACTGTAGGCATTGACACGCCTGAAGACTTGCAGCGTGCGGAACAACTGCTAATGAAGTAATCCGATAATGATTGGTTAAGTTGCCAGCCAGGCATCCAACAGCATGCGGGCAATAGACAGCTTTTCAGGTATCTGCGGCAGATTGTCACGACGGAACCATCCGCCCTTGGCAATCTCGCTGCGTTGCAGGTGTATGTCACCGCTCACAAAGTCGGCATTAAACCCCACCATTAGTCCGCAGGGATAAGGCCAAGGCTGCGAACCAAAATAACGTATATTCGTGATTGTTACCCCCGTTTCTTCCATCGCCTCACGGGCTACGGCCTCCTCAAGCGTTTCGCCAGTCTCGACAAAGCCAGCCACCAGCCCGTAGAAGTCAGTCCGGAAATTCTTGGCACGCACCAACAATACTTCGTCGCCGCGATGAATCAGCACGATAACAGCTGTTGCCAACTGCGGCCAAATCTCCTTGCCACATTCCGTACATTTCTTTGAGATATCGGTGTCCATACGCATCGGAGCACCGCAGACGCCACAGTACTTGGTATTCTGATCCCAATAAAGCAGTTCCTGACACTTGCCTGCTTTCTGGTAAAGCGGAAGGGGCAGCTTGTAGTAGGTCTGTCGGAGACCGCACATTTCGTAGCGGCTGTCGTTGGTCATAGGGGCATCAATGCGATAAGCCTTCACCTCTACACCGTCGAGCGGGGTGATATTCATCACATTCGTCCACGGTTTCACTTCCACAGGCGGTTCTTCCTGCAACGGAATAGTATAGTTGCCGTCAGCACTTTTCTCCAACAGCAAATCTTCTTTACAAAATACGAAATAATACTTATCCATTCCTCTTACCTCCCAAACAGCTGCAGACTGTCACGCTTCATAGCAGGTTTCACCCATTCCTCTGGCACAAATCGCCAGTTGTGGTTCGGCTTGGGGTCAACAGTCCCCATCTGCTCAATCTCCAATGTCAGGTAGTGGCGCTGGTCGCGCAACGACTGGTAAATCACACGCCCTTCAAGCGAGTCCTTCGGAATACCGGCACCATGAGTCAACAGTTCACCGCCACCATTGGCGCGATAACTGTTCATCACCACCTTATACCATTTCTTCTCATCGAAGGGTTCACCGTTCGACATTCTAAGAATCTTCACCTTCTGACCGTTGGGTTTGGTAACGTCTACCTCATAGTCAATACCGCAGGCAGAGTCGAAGTTGAAGGTATAGTATTGGAATCCCGTACGCTGCTGGTCTTCAGTAGACTCGTCGTTCAGGCGCAGGACATGATCGTCGGGACTCTTCATCGTGTTTGTCCACATATCGTACGAATACTCCAGATGCTTACGCACTTCCTCGCCTGTCATTCGGAGCATGTAGAGCAGGTTCTCAAAGCGGTAAAGTTTGAACATGTCGGCCTGAGTCACGTCGCCTGCCTCAATAACGGTATTAAACGACAGCGGTGCATTGAACGATATGTCGGCCTGAGTAATCTGCATCTGCAGGTTGTGAATCAGGTCGGTAAATGCAGAGTTGCCGAAGAAGCTCTCACGGGTATAGATAGGATGCTCGAAGCGACCGATGCGACGGTTCACGTATTCTTTCACCTTATCTATATATGGCTGGAAATGGCTCACCATCTGTTCGTCGACAGTCTCGTTAAGCACACTCACAATCTCGCCCTTGATGTCCTTCTTCATCAGGCGACCATCTGTATAGGTCAGTTCAATCTGGGCCTCGGCCACATTCTTCACATAGCACGAAGGGTCGATAATGAGCACATCCTTACCTTCAATATTCTTGATCCACTCGTTGTGTACCTGATGGTCGTGACCGAAGAAGATGACGTCGAAGCCTGGTACCTCGCGGGCTACGGCAGCCGTAGCGTTCTCCTCACCATGCTCGTCCACAATGCCGCCGTCACGACCGCTGTGGAACAGTCCGAAGATGAGGTCAGGGTGTTCGTATTCCTGCACATATTTTATCCATTTCTTGGCACAGCCCACCATCTCCTCAAACTGTATACCTTTCCAGATACTCTCATGGAGCCAGTTGGGAATCGAGGGTGTCAGCATGCCGATAATCACGATCTTCACACCGTCGATGTTGTGGACAGAATAAGGGTGCAGTCCGTCATAAACCACTGCCGGACGGCCCTTCAGCTTGTCGGCGGCAGGCTGGTCCTTCTTCACGATATTGGCACCCAACAGCGGGCAGCGCACCTCACGAATCCATTTGTCGTACACCGAATGGCCAGGCTCCACGTCGTGGTTACCCACAGTTTCAGCATCATACTTCATGTAGTTGATAACCTGTGCGGCCAGGTTCTCGTCCTCTGGCATCACGTAGTTCGACCAATAGACGCAAGGCTGTCCCTGCAGAATGTCGCCGTTGTCAATCAGCAGCAAGTGGTCGCCATACGACTGCCGTTGTTTATTAATGTACGTATTAGCGCGTGACAGAGTGCCCTGAATAGGCTTGCCCTCCATAAAGTCCCAGGGAAAGAAGTGTCCATGAACGTCGCTTGTCTCTATCACCTTCAAACGCACGGTTTTCGTTGCGGCCTGCGTGGTGAGTGTCGACACACACATTGCAATAGCTATAAGGATGGTTTTTATCATTGATATTCGTGTTTGGGCTGCAAAGTTACAAATTATTATTTGAACACGCAAGCATTTGCGCCTTGAATTTCAGTTATTTGAGTTGTACAAATTTCCGTTTCCGTTACAATCTTCTCGTCGTTTATTGAAATGTACACTTCAAAGTTACCTGAAAAGTATGAGTCGTTACCATACAATTATTAAACCTTAAATCTCCACCAATCTCACAAAAAACTATACGAGTCTTTTATGTCTGATTAGGTGGAGATTTAAGGTTCAATAGAGAATGACTTGAATTTCTCAATGAGGCTACTGCGGTTCCAAGCCTTTTAGCTCTCTGGAATTGGCATTGTTATTGCCCAATATCATATCAACGATGACACCAATGTCAGTCACCGTCACACTTCCATCGCCATTGGCATCGGCACCATAGGAGGAGAAGTTCGTATTCTGCAACTGCAGTATGTGGTTCACCACCACCGCAATATCCGTCACGGTTACTGTGCCGTCGCCGTTGGCGTCGCCCCGCTTCTGGAGTGAGATGGTCAGCGTGCTTACCAACTCATTAGTGGTGTAGCTCTTACTAATATCCGTCTCCGTTAGCTTGATGTTCCTTAGGGCAATCTCTTTGTCGCCCTCGGCTACGTTGCCCACTACAATCGTCAGTGTGGCCACCTCACCATCACTGCCAGTGAACGTCTCGTCTTCCATCGAGCCACAGAGGAATCGGATAGCTCCGTCGGGCCGTTCACTCACCGTTAATGTATGCTGGTCGCCCTCTGGCCGCCGGCCACTGCTGAGAGATGCCTTCAGCTTTCCAGTACCGGTCTTGACCGCTGTAACACCATTTGGCAGATACAGGTCGAACTGGAAGCCACGGATTCCTACCGTGTTCTTCATCTTGAAGGACAGGGTTGCCTCAGAGTTGGGATTAGCTGCTGACGGCGAGAGGTAGATCACGTTATCGATGTCATTAACATCGCCCGATTCTTGTGAAGAGATGGTCAACGTGCTTACCAACTCATCTGTCGTGTAGCTCTTACTGATATCCGTCTCCGTTAGCTTGATGTTCCTCAGGATGACGTTCTTGTCACCTACTGCCAAATCACCTACCGCTATGGTCAGTGTGGCCACCTCGCCATCGCTGCCGGTAAATGTCTCATCATCCATCGAGCCACAGAGGAATCGGATGGCTCCGTCGGGCCGTTCACTCACCGTCAACGTATGCTGGTCGCTATCTGCCCGCCGGCCACTGCTGAGCGATGCCTTTAGCTTTCCAATACCGGTCTTGACCGCTGTAACGCCATTTGGCAGATACAGGTCGAACTGGAAGCCACGGATTCCTACCGTGTTCTTCATCTTGAAGGACAGGGTTGCCTCTGAATTGGGCTTAGCTGCTGACGGCGAGAGGTAGATAACGTTGTCGATGCCGCTGACATCGGCCAACGCTATCACCGCGCACAGAAATAGGAATATAGATGATACAAACCGTCTCATTTCAGTATCTCTGTTTTCTGTTCTACTTCATCATCACTTTCTTGCCATTCTTGACAAAGACACCCTTGGCAGGCGTGTTCACTCGCTGACCCTGCAGGTTATAGTATGTTTCGTTACCACTACCTGTTGTCAGCTGTCCGATGCCTGTTGCCGAGTTGTTATTGATGGTGATGGTAGCCATTCTCGACTCCGTCTCATAGCAGTTGCTAATGTTGGTCTCGCTCAGCTTCATCTTCTTCAGCAGTATCGGGTAGTCGCCTTGGACCATGTCCCCTGCTATGCTCACTGTCAGCGTAGCTATCTCACCGTCGTTACCTGTAAACGTCTCGTCATCCATCGAGCTACAGAGGAATCGGATGGCACCGTCCTGCTGCTCGCTCAGCGTCAATGTGTGCTGGTCGCCGGCAGGCTTGCGACTATCGCTCAGCAAGTTCTTCCCATTTTTCACCATACTGATGCCCTCGGGCAAGTATAGATCGAACTGGAAACCGCGGATGTCGGCCGTGTTCTTCATCTTGAAGGATACCGTAGCCTGCGAATTGGCATCAGCCTTGAACGGCTCTATATAAATAAGGTTATCGTTTACAGAACTCGTATTCTCCATTTTGTCTATGCTACGTGAGGCATTGGCCACTGGGCCATAGATATTATCATACAAGATAATATTAGCTACACCAATATAGTCGCTCACATCTACCACCTTATCCTTATTAACGTCAGCAGCCGCCTCAATGAATCCTTCTGGTTTGTCACCCATGATGAAGTTGGCCACGCCGATGTAGTCAGTCACATCTATTTCACCGTCGCCACTGATATCACCAGATACATATGATACAACGGTCAGTGATGTCTGCACCGTCTCTGTATAATAGTAATTGCTGATGTCTGTTTCCGACAGTTTCACTTTCTTTAGAACGATAGGGTGTTCTCCCTCTGCCATGTCTTCTGCTATCAACAGTTTCATAGTAGCAATCTCACCTTCAGTGCCTGTAAAGGTCTCGTTGTACTGCGAACCGCAGAGGAATCTTAAGGCTCCATCTCCCTGCTCGCTGACTGTCAGCGTATGTTCATCATCCTCAGGCAGACGTCCACTGCTAAGTGAACAAACAAACTTTCCTTTTGAGGTCTTGGCCACAGTCACTCCATTAGGCAGATAGAGGTCAAACTGGAAGCCACGGATGTCTGCAGTGTTCTTCATCAGGATAGGAACGACAACTTCACTGCCCTTCGTCTCTTCTATCGGCTCAATATAAATCACGTTGTCGATATTAGAGACGTCTGTCAATTCTACTTCGACAGGATCTGTAATAGTCAAAGTGCCATTCTGATAAGTAATTGCATAGTTCTGAGCGTCTGCTCCACTTACAGTTATGGTATAACTTCCTGCGAGCGAAGTCTTGGTAGCCGTCGTTGTGATGGTAGGCATCTCTGTCAGAACAGTCTCGGTCTCATTGTTCTTGAAACCGCTGTAGGTGGCTTTGAACGCAGGATTTTCTTCACCCTCCACCTTCGTATAGTTACCAGCCGAGATCGTCAATGGCGCCTTGGTGATGGTCAGCGTTCCCTTTACCAACTCCACATTACTGTTGCTCACCGTACCTTTGGCTATCACGATGTCGTAGGTACCGACGGGAGATGTCGTCGTGGCAGAACAGGTAATAGTTGGTGTACCTGATGTGATGGTACCGTTCGTTACCGTATATTCAAACGTCGGGTTTGCGTCGCCATATACTCGGCTGTAGCTCTTGGCAGTTAGCGTAACATTGTCAGATGCATCCCCTTCCTCAATAATGTTCTTGAAGTCCTTCCAGCCATTGGTATCCTCGTATAATGCTTTGGTGCCATAAGGGACATAAAGTGTTTTTGCGTATGTTTCGCTACTAAAGACATTGCTGCCTATACTGAACGGTTCTGAAATCTCAGAATGGACTTCCTCAAGACCAGTACAGCCAGAGAAAGCCCCAGCACCAATGCTGGTAACCGTTGCGGGAATTTTAACACTGGTAAGACTCGCGAAACTAGAGAAAGCACTGCTACGGAGAGTAGTCATACCATTGGGGACGACAAGGTCCTTCACCTCTTGACCATTCATAAAGAGGTGGAAAGGACCATCAGAGGACCAAAGGCCTTTCAATTGGTATGTCCTTAAGCACCATGCCGCCAAATCCGTGACATAAATATTGGTGATGCTTTTGCAATTACCAAAAGCAGTGCCATTACCAATGCCAACTTTTGTCAGGCTTGCAGGAACGGCGATGTCCGTAAGATTCTCACATTCCCAGAAAGCATATTCGTTAATTTCAGCAACTCCTTCAAGTAAAGTAACTTTTGTCAGGCTAGTACAACCAGAAAAAGCTGCCTGTTCAATATTTGCACCACATGTGAGTTCTGTTAGAGCCGTACAGGCGCCGAATGCACCTTCACCCACCTCAGTGACAGTCGCTGGTATAGTTAGCTTTTTCAATCCATTCCAACCTTCGAAAGCACATTGACCTATGCTGGTAACACCAGAAGGAACTACAAGGTTTGTTACTTCACTACCATTTAAGAAAAGATGTGTTGCTGTTGTCAACGGATTACTTCCTTTTCCTGCATTACATGATATTTGGCACCAAGCTGCTAAGTCCGTAATGTGGACATTCGTCAAGAATGAGCAATTACTAAAAGCACAATTGCCAAAGCTTTTCATTGTCGATGGAATTGTCACATCAATCAACTCATGACAGCCTGAAAAAGCGCTATTCCCAATGGTTGTCACACCTTCTGGTATAATAACGCTTGTAAAGTTACGGCAATTGTAAAAAGCCTGTCTGCCTATACTGGTGACTTTGTATTGCTGGCCATTCACCGAAAACTGAGAGAGAATACTAACAGCACCTGTGACGTCTTGAGACTGCGTTACACTTGCTTCGCTTTCTCCCACGGTATATTCATAGTTGACTTTTAAGACAGGGTCTTGCCACACATCGGCAAGGACAGAAGCGGGCAAAAAGTGCGCCACTAAAAAGAGTAAAAATTTTGTTTTCATAACGTTGGCTTTTAATTGTTATACTTTGCTTGTTGAATAGATCGTTTGGGAAGCGCACAATGAACGTGGACTTTACTTTGTCTACGTTGTTCGAGGTATTGGGGATAACCTAAGTAGCTTTAACGAGTAAATGCCCACGCCATCTAGCGTGAACTATCTACTTCAGTTCTTGCTACTGTTGTCTAATTCCCCAATTATCGAACAACAAGAATCAAAAGTGGACGTTCAAATCCTTATGTCCATATTTATATCTATCTCAGCCCATAGGCTTATATGTCCCGTCAGGGAACAGGAAGTTCACTTCAACAATGTCTCTCTGGTGATATTTCATAGGTAACGAGCAATAACGTTAGACATGCTTTTCTTGGAGTGATTCAAGAAAGCTTCCACTTCTAGACGATGAGTCTGTATCTCTTCTTGAGTAGGCTCAACAGAGTCGATGACATGTTGGGAGAACAAGCCTGTTGCCAACAAGGCTGCCAACTTGCGTCGGGCAAGGGCATTGTTCTGGTCGTATGATAATGTTACTGTACACATGATTTATCCTTTCTCTTCTAACTCGTCGGCAAAGATAAGAAATAATTTCGAAACTTCCAAACTTTCAGTCAATTATTTTGTATTCGACATATACCCATATACCATGGATGGGCTGAAACACTGATGCAGAAAGGGTTTACAGCATGGTATATGTTTCGCGATAAGGGATTCTGAAGGGTGATGGTATATGGGTATATGATTCTAATTGTCAGTACCCATTTCTATTTAATCCTACGTTTCAGCGTCTCTGGATTCACACGAGTATCCCAAATATCAGCAATATGGACTATATCTGAGGATAGGTAATAACAATAAATCAGCTTGAAACGTCGGTTCATAAGGTGGCAATAGCGATACACGCGTTTCCTCCCTGACAGCAAAGGTTCTGGAGACTTTCCAAACTCAGAATAAGCGTATACCAAATGTGTATCAAGAGCTTTACTTGCTCTCTTTTGCCATATTATCTTAGCCATGGATGCTTCTGATATAACTCAGCCCACATCTGTTCTGAGGAAATCCATTTTTCGGGATCTTCAATACCCGCTTCTACTTCGTCCATGTCTGCCTCAATCTCTGCCACACGCTGCTCGAAAACTTCAGGGTCATTGGTATAGAAGCCGAACAATCCAAGAGGAATTCGGTCAATCTTCTCGGCTTCGTCACCTATGTAAGCAATCACTAGTGTCCACTTAAATCCATTAACATTTTCAAAAGTGCCATTTTGATAGTTAGTCTTTGAAATCGAGCGTTAGCTGGACATAGTGTTTGTCGTCG
>CADBHI010000047.1 GCA_902794405.1 uncultured Prevotellaceae bacterium | reverse complement strand
TTGAGTAATTATACAAAAATGCGTTACGCAAATTTGTATAATTGGAAAATTCTTCGTATATTTGCCCCCGAAAGATGAATTATGAGAATAGCAAGATGATGAAGAATCCATTTCTGACCTATGGTTATAACGGACCTGAGTACTTCTGCGACAGAGTAGAAGAGACCAAACGCTTGACTACGTTGTTGATGAATGGCAATCATGTCGCCTTGATGTCGCCAAGAAGAATGGGTAAGACAGGACTTATACGTCACTGTTTTGCCCAACAGGAACTTCAGAAAGACTATTATCTGTTTCTTGTGGATATCTATGCCACCAAGTCATTGTCCGAACTGATTTATGAATTGGGACGAGTCATCCTTTCCGTTCTGAAATCGAAAGAGCGAAAAGCCTGGGAACGTTTTATACAGGTTGTTGGCTCACTGCGAACAGGTATTACACTTGATGCCTTGGGACAACCGAGCTGGAATCTTCAAATAGGGGATATACAATCGCCGAATGTATCCCTTGATGAGATTTTCCAGTATCTGGGTTCTGCCGACAAACCATGTATTGTGGCTATCGATGAGTTTCAAACCATCATGGATTATCCTGAGCAGAATATAGAAGCCTTGTTGCGCACTTACATTCAAGATTGTAATAATGCGAGGTTCATCTTTTCAGGATCCAAGCGTCATATGATGGGCGAGATGTTCTCATCACCAGCCAGACCATTCTATCAAAGTGCTTCAACATTATCCTTGAAACCGATACCACTTGAATCATATTCTTCTTTTATCAGAAATCATTTTATACAAGGAGGGATGCAGATTGAGAGTGAAGCCATCAGCTATATCTATGAGAAATTTGAAGGCACCACTTGGTACATACAAAAGATATGCAATGAACTGTATGCTTTGGCTGAACAGGATAATCCTTGTGGTATTAAAGATGTGGATGCGGCCATCAACGATGCTATAGAAGAAAAAGACGACACCTACCAGGATTTACTGGCAAGACTCTCTGCCAAACAAAAAGCATTGCTCATCGCTTTGGCCCATGCTGGCAAGGATGTCAAGCCAACGAGTGGAGAGTTCATCAAGAAATACCATCTTTCCTCAGCCAGTGCAGTACAAAGATGTTTGTCTGCCCTTCAAGAAAAAGATATCGTCACAAACCATAACGGGAATTACTACATCTATGATTATTTCCTTTATTACTGGCTGACAAAGAACTGATAGCAGTTCACAGGAAGTTTGTTACCGAGAAACCCCTTAGTTTGTCGGTGGGTAACTATTTGAAGACTTTAAATCGAAAAAATATCACTATCTTTGCACCGATTAAGGCTATCAGTTATGGATATCTCAAGAGACATTTGGCGAAGCCAAATATTGCAGTAAAAATCTCTCTTCCCAGACGTAATCCATAGAAAAAGGATTAAAAATTTGGAACTTTAAGAATTAGTTCGTATATTTGCACCAAAGTTAAGAAAATATATATGGAACAGCAGACGGATATACGATGGATTCAACGGTATGCAAACTTTCATAAGGCATGTAGCAGACTTGTGGCTGTGACTGAGGCAGACAGATTCATGGACGATTTGTCTGAACTTGAAATCGAGGGGCTTGTGCAACGTTTCGAATATACTTTCGAATTGGCGTGGAAAGTGCTGCAAGACTTGCTGATATATAAGGGTTACGAATTTATGATGGGACCCAATGGCACGTTGAAGATGGCTTTTGACGATGGCCTTATTGCCGATCATGATGGCTGGCGGAAAATGGCAAAGTCGCGTAACACGCTGAGTCATGTATACGACGAAGAAGAGGTGCTGCCAATCGTTAAGTTGATATATAGCGACTATGCTCCACTCTTAAAGAAATTGGATGAAGAACTGAATATTCTTTCACAAGACAGTAATTATAGGCAGGCATGAAGTTCGGGCTTAGCGATACGGTAATCAAGGAACTGCAGGATGTGTTTCGGAGGCATACGAACATCAAGAAGGTTTTGATTTTCGGCTCACGGTCGAAAGGAAACTATCGTGAAGGTTCGGACATCGATTTGGCGGTTATTGGCGACCATGTCGATTACGATCAGATTTTGACCATCTTGTGCGAAATCGACGATTTGGAGCTGCTTTATTCCATCGACCTGCTGGACTACAGCAAAAAGGCTGGCACGCCTATTGGCGACCATATTGACAGAGTAGGACAGGTTTTCTACGAGGCTGCGTAACATTTAATCTTGAACGGCGGGGACAGGACACCGTCGATTTATTTGCATGTTTTAAGGAAAATCCGTATCTTTGGAACTGCAAAAGGCTCTTTCGAAATTTCTAAAAATATTTGGTGGTGTCGGGGGAATGTTGTAACTTTGCAACCGATTGGCCTAAATGAAGAAATAAAGAAGGAGGAAATAATGTTACTTGACTACAAAACGGGATTAACCGACCTGATAGATGAGGCAGGCTTCTAAAAAAAGGAATAATAGATATTGATGAGCAAACTTTAACATTTGATGACTCTATATTTAAGTTGTGGATGCAGAGACAAAGGTTTTAGGCCGTCGTAAACGTCCAAGAGACGCTTACACTGCTCGACGTGTCTAACATATCTTTTCTTTAAAGAAAAGTTGAGATGCCACTCACATGTCCCTTGCCATCCATGGCATTGCAAGCAGAAATCTGTGCGGATTGTTTTCATATTATGAGAAAAGACTATGTGTTTTCTTAATTAATGTTCAAGAATCATCCTATCTTCGATATTTTTGATTATATTTGCACACATAATAAGTATCGTTATGAACATACCGACAAAATTCAAGGAGTATATCTGGCTGGTGAACACCATCCGCAGAGCACGTAAGATTTCGTGACCAAAATTAAGAAAGAAGTATGGCAACATATTTAACGACATCAGAAATTAGTAGGCAGAACATACTGAATAACCCAGTGGCTTTGCCTCGAATCCGTGAGGCTTTGGATATAAAGCCTCTGGAGTTTAATGGTCAATTCGTTCTTACCAAGCAAATGGTAGCTGACTATTATGAAGTAGATGTTAGAACAATAGAGCGTCAGTTGGTAGCGAACGAAGAAGAGTTGTTTTCAAACGGATACAAAGTTCTAACGGGTAACTTACTGAAAGAGTTTAAGTTACAATATCAGACCGACATCGATGTCGGTCAGAAGACAAAAGCATTAGGAATCTTTGATTTCCGCTCTTTCCTCAACATCGGCATGTTGCTGACAAGCGAAAAGGCAAAGTGGCTGCGTAGCATGATGCTCGACATTGTTATCGCTGTAATTAATGAGAAAACTGGTGGTGGCACGAAGTACATCAATCGCCGGGACAGGAACTATGTGATATCTGCTGTTCAGGAAGAGAACTACCACAAGAAGCTGACGGATGCTATCAGGGATTATGTGGATGGACACAAGACCTTCAAGTATTCCACCATCATCGACATGATATACAAAGCTGTGTTTTGTGAGAAAGCAAAGGGCATGATTAACATACAAGTGTGTCATGTATTATTTCCCGACATACGAATAGGTAAATTAAAGTTTCATTATGATTTTAGAAGAGAAAATTATAAGCGAAATTACAGGTAGTTTCACAATAGAGGCATACCAGAGAGGCTATCGCTGGGGAAAAGACGAAGTTGAGCATCTCCTTGAGGACATCAACGAGATTCCTGATGGCCAGAAGTACTGCCTTCAGCCTGTCGTAGTCAAAAACGTAAATAGCGTTTATGAACTAATTGACGGTCAGCAGCGTATGACAACACTCTATTTGATAATGAAGTATTTGAATGCCTATGTTGACATAAATTATAGCATAGAGTACACCACACGAAAGAGTGAGAATGGACGTGTGGGAAGTAAGGAACTGCTACCATTTGGTTATCCTGATGTGACGGATGATGAATTGGAGAATATGATACTGGATAATTTATAAAAAACATGGGGACTGTTCTAGTGATTATTTCGAAATAATTGATTAACTTTCTTTGTAAACAAAGCGACCTAGGTCGAGCGGTAAACGATATTGAAGATATGGCAGATAAAGAACATAACGAATTGGAGAAAAGAAATCAGGCATTCCTGATTTACCAGGATGAAAACGGAATAGCTCGAGTTAATGTGCGATTTGAGGGTGAAGATGTGTGGCTTAATGTGGAGCAGATGATGGAGCTGTTTGACGCTTCACAACAGGACGTGAGCTATCATATTAACCAGATATATGATGAAGGTGAGCAAGCCCCAGAACGAACTCACAAAAAATTTTTGTTAGTTCGACAGGAGGGTAACAGAAGTGTTCGAAGAAACATGAGCCACTACAATCTGGATATGATTATAGCAGTGGGGTTTCGTGTAAAGTCACAGGTGGCAACACGTTTCCGTCAGTGGGCCACGATTCATCTGCGTGAGTTTATCCAGAAGGGCTTTACACTTGATGACGATAGGCTGAAAGGTAAAGGCAGCAGGTATTTCCGTGAACTGTTGCAGCGCATCCGCGATATTCGCAGTAGTGAACGCAATTTGTATCAGCAAGTGACGGACATCTTTGCTACAAGTATAGACTATGATCCACAGGACAACTTGACTCGCATGTTCTTTGCCACAGTACAGAACAAGTTGCACTATGCTGCTCATCAGCATACAGCCGCAGAGGTCATCTATGAGCGTGTGGATGCGGAGAAACCAATGGTTGGTATGACCAACTTCAAAGGCAGTTATATCACTAAGGAGGATGTGCAGATTGCAAAGAACTATCTGACAGAGCAAGAGTTGACATACTTGAATCTGTTGGTTTCACAATATCTGGACTTCGCAGAAGTACAGGCTTTACAGCAGATTCCAATGAAGATGGTGGAATGGATTAAGAAACTGGATGACTTGATGACATTGTCTGGCAGACAGTTACTTGTTGGCAAGGGAACCATCTCCCATGAGGAAGCCAAGAAGAAGGCTGTTGCAGAGTTTGAGAAATATCGTAAGATGGAAATGCTACAATATGAAAGCGATTATGACCGTGCCATCAAGGAACTGATACAGAAAGAAAACAGCCTGCCAGCCAAAGGTGAATCTGACAATGAAAACTAATAAAGACAAGACGATCTGAAGTCAGAGGGATCAAATAATACTGACGCTATAAAACTGCAATGTTTTCCATTGAAGGACGTAGCCTAATACGCACTTTTATGGCAGGTGCCACATAAGATGCCGCAATCATTATATGAGCGATGAGCAAGCTCAGAATGTAAAGATGTGGATAGATCTGGCTCTTTCGAAATTTCTAAAAATATTTGGTGGTGTCGGGGGAATGTTGTAACTTTGCAACCGATTAGCCTAAATGAAGAAATAAAGAAGGAGGAAATAATGTTACTTGACTACAAAACGGGATTAACCGACCTGATAGATGAGGCAGGTCGGGTGAGGGTGGAACCGCCGTCACCGGGTACGCCATACCGGCTACAGGGCCTGGCAGCCGACATTGCGGAGGTGACGCAATGGCTGCGGACGGTGGTGCTCGCGAAAGCCAGCAAGGTGGTGGCGCTCGACGCTGCCGACGTGGACTGCGGTGAGCTGTCTGAACGTGTGCTGGCGCTCGAAATGGATGAGAACGCTGTGATGGACGATGCCCTGAGAGAACAGGTGCACTTGGTGAATGAGGGCCTGTTGGAGTTGAGCAGCGTGCTGGACAGCATAGCCGGGGCTCAGTCGCGGCACCTGACGATTGAGGAGTACGAGAAGCTGTACTATGACGAGATGAAACGCTACGGCAATTCGGGTGCCGGCCGGCATGCCCGTAAGACTTATGAGGAATGGCGCGAGAAGGAGTGTTACGGCACGCCCGACATGGAGGCTCTTTTGGAGTATCGCTTCGACAAGGTGGTGAGGATGTTTGAGAAGGGAACGTTTGCCGCTGAGGTGGAGCACATGCGCCGCACGACAAAGTATCCTGGCGAACTGGACTTTGAGTCGATGGATGACCCTGAGGCGCGTCGCCGTGCCTTCCGCAGTTACCACGCTCTGAGGAAGTTGGTGGACTATGACAACGGCATGCTGACGGTGAATGCCTATCACGCTGGCCACCATTTCTATACGACGAAGGACGCCCCCAACGCCAAGTCGCTTCGTAACCTTTTCCTGAAGTACATGAAGAAGATTGAGCTGGCGCAGGACGACATGCGTCGGCTGCAGGAGGCTGTCAAGTCTGCGAGCGAACCTCAGCTGAACTACTTTGCCCCGGCCAAGAACCTGAAGGAGCTGCTGAGGCAGCCTTGGTTCAAGGAGATGCGCTCCAAGGCTGAATACGACGGCAATTGGACTGACGGTTTAGTCGACGGGCTGATGCACTCTGAGTGGCGTGACCCGATAGCCCGCGAGTGGGATTCGAAGGATCGCCGCCTGATGCTGAAGTGCATGATCGTGGGTTTGTTGAGGGATGTGGATGTGGTTCGTGGCAGCTACAACTCGATAGCCCGACGGCTGGACATGGACGGCGAGAACCCTGCTACGCTGGCCAAGTATATGGGCGCTGGCAAGAAGCAGCCCTTTGCCGAATGGGTTGAAGAATATGTCGGGAAATAGGCCTTTTTCCGATTGAGAAGTCCGATTGAGTTTTTTCTGAAAATTCAATCGTTTTTTTTTGATTTTTTTGTTTCCCTTTGTCTATCGGTGTTTCCGAGGATTCTGCGCGTCCGATTTTGAATCGGATTTTTTTGTATTATTCAATCGGATAATCGGATGTTACCTTTGCCATCGAAATCAGCGCTGATAAAATGTGTAACTTAAAAAAACAAAAGAAAATGAAGACAAAGGAAAAGGTAAAGAAGGAAGTTGTTGCCAACTATAAGAAGAACAGCTTCTACGTGAAAGTGAAAAAGTGTTGTTGCTCGTGTGCCTTCAAGGACTTGACGCGGGCGTCGGGCACCCGATGGTGCACGAAGCACGACAAGAAGGTGAAGCCGTGTGACAGTTGTCGTGCCTGGCGCATGAGTCGTCAGTTGAAGATGGCCGGCTTCGCTTGCGGTCGTGTGAAGCGCGTGGAGTACCTCTTGTATCTGCGGTCTGCTCTTGAGGAGAGAGGACTGACCGAGCATTTTTACGACGACTGGCTGGCCGAGCGCATCGCGGAAATCCGTGCCGAGTTTGAACAACAGTTCGGAACTATTTACGAGGACATGTAAACTCAACTTTCGCAAGTTGAGTAAGTAGTTGAGGAGTAAGTAGTTGAGGAGTAAGTAGTAGATATGAGGACATGTAAACAAAAAACAATAGGAGTATGGAAACAATGATTCAGAGTTTTAAGAGTGATGTTTTCGGCGAGATTCGTACTTGCCAAGTGAATAACCAGATTATGTTCGTAGGCAGCGACGTGGCCAAGGCGTTAGGGTATTTAAATACTCAGAAAGCCGTACGCGACCACGTGGACCGCGAAGACAAGCTGACTGAACGAATCGTTCTGTCAGGTCAGAATCGAAATATCATCTTCATCAACGAGAGCGGTCTCTACAGTCTGATCCTGTCGTCACAGTTAGGGTGTGCCAAGGCGTTCAAGCGCTGGGTGACATCGGAGGTGCTGCCGGCCATCCGTAGGACAGGACGCTACGAACTGACGTCGCAGGAGCTGAAGCAGTTGGCCACGTCGGCTGAGTATGCCGATCAGGTGCTGTTGTCGGTGAACTGCTACACGATGACCCAAGTGGCCAAGGAGTTAGGCATGTCGGTGTGGGACCTGACGCGCCTGCTGATGCGCCGCGGCATTGTCTACTGGCAGTCGGGCGTGTACATGCTCTACGCCGACTACGCCCGCCTGGGCTATGCCCGGACACGTACCGACTGGAGAAAGGGTCGCGACGGTCGTACCCACACCGACGTGCGCCTGGTGTGGACAGAGCGTGGCCGGCAGTTCATCCACGGCGTGGTGAAGCTGGACAATGAGATTGACAATTATCTGAACAATATTGAATTCTGTTAAGCTATGGGAGTAATTGCAGCAAACATGAAGCCAGCGGTCGATGGTCGTCGTAACCGCGGCTATGCAGAGACCACGACTCGGGAGCAGGTAGACAGCCTGCTTGCCGAGGACTGGCTCCGGAAAATGGTGGCCGACATTCGCAACGGCCAGGAGAAACTGAAAGACCAGTTGCCCTACATCTGTCCGCACTACTCGGCGTTCCGCAACAACCATCGGGCACAGGCCGACATCATTCCCGAGGCGTTTACCTTCATGACGTGTATCGACGTGGACGACAAGGCACTGGTGGAGCAGGCCGTCCGTAGGGCCCTGGATCTGAACGCCGACGCGTACAGCGACTGGCAGGACCAGTTGCTCAGAATTGAGTATTCGGCCCGGCGTAAGGTTCACATCTATATCCGCATCCCAGTGGGCATGACCATTGAAGAGGCGCAGCAGGCTTTCTGCCGTGAGATAGAGGTACCCTACGACGAGAGCTGTACGACACCCGAGCGATTCATCTACGTAACGGGCCGTGACGAAGAAGCCTTCCGCTCGCCGCATTGGCTGGAGCCGCTGTCGGAGAAAGAGCTGGAAGAGCGCCGTGAGGCCTATCTGCAGCGTGGCCTGGACGTGGACGGCCGACCGCTTAAATTAGGCACGGATTCCACGGATTCACACGGACCAGATCATCCGTCCGTTGAAGAAAGCAAGGAAATCAGTGTTGATCTTTGTCGTCCATGCTCCACGAAAGCAACTGATCGCACACGGTTCATCGCCGAGGGCGTGATGAAGGAGAAGGGACTGGAACACAGCGACTTCTTAGACGAGGGTGGCCGCCACACCAGCGTGAAGGTGCTGCTGAGCGGCGCTACACAGCTGCTGACGAAGGACGAGGTGAACGGCGTGCTGCAGGAGCTGATGCCCCAGCACTGGCAGGACGTGAACATCCAGACGCTGGTCGACGATTTCTACAAGAACTACACTAAGCCCAACCAGCGGCTGCTGAAGTACCAGGAGCAGCTGTTTGTGGAAAGCAGGCGGATGGGCCCCGATAAGTACACAGCAGGGGCTCTTTGCGGGCAAAGCGATCAAGCCCAGGCACTGCTGAGTGCTCCGCCCGAGATGCCGAAGAGGCTGCCGAAGCTGATCGGACTGCTGACCTCGAAGACTCCCGCCGTCTACAAGGCAGCTGTTGCTCACGCCGTATTCCCACCCTTGGCAACCCATTTGTGCGAGGTGAGGTTCACCTATACTGACAACGTGGAGCACGAGGCCACGCTGATGAACTGTCTGATGGCTGAGACGGGTGCTGGAAAGAGTTGTGTCGATAAGCCCATTGAGCACCTCATGGCCGACATCGAGCGCAGGGACAAGGAGAACGAGCGTCGTGAGGAAGAGTGGAAGAAAGACTGCCAGAAGAAGGGTGCCAACAAGGACAAGCTGCTGAGACCTGAGGGGCTGGTCATCCAGATTATTGATTCCGACATGACCAAGCCCGCATTAGTGACGCGCATGAAGGAGGCCGAGGGACATTTCGTCTACGTGAAGCTGAACGAGCTCGACCTGTTTGACCAGTTGAAGGGAGTGACGGGCAAGCAGCATTTCCAGCTGATGTGCTTAGCCTTCGACTCGAATGCCACCTACGGACAGACGCGTATCGGCACTGCCAGCGTCACGGCACGTCCCCGGTGCCGGTTCAACTGGAACGCGTGCTCGACCATCCTCAAGGGGCGCCGCTTCTTCAAGAAGGTGTTGACCGACGGCCCCATTTCGCGCATCAACTTCAGTATGATTCCTGAACAAGAGATTGGCAGCGAACAGCCTGTGTACGGACTGTATGACGCGGCATTCGACGAGGCCCTGAAACCCTATATCGACAACCTTCTGGCCGCTCGCGGACTGGTGGTCTGTCAGCAGGCATTCAGGCTGGCGAAGACACTGCAGCAGGAATGTGCCGAGATAGCCCGGCTGAATCAGAACAAGACCTATTGGGACCTGTCGCACCGTGCCTGTGTGATTGCCTGGCTGAAGGCCTGTGTGCTCTACGTGGCCAACGGCATGAAATGGGAGCATGCGATACGCGACTTTATCCGCTGGAGCCTTCACTACGACCTCTGGTGCAAGATGCAGTTCTTTGGTGAGGCTATTGAAAAGGCCAACAACGGCGATGACAGTCGCATCGGCAAGCGTGGCCCGCAGAATCTGCTGGAGCTGCTGCCCGATGAGTTCACCCTTGACGACGCCAAGCGGGTGCGCCAGCAGCAGGGACTCGACAATGAGGACAACCATCCGATAAAGATGATCAGGACCTGGATGAACCGAGGCTATGTGATACAGAATACGGAATACAGTTATAAAAAGAACGATAAAAGCAAGAAATCCCCAGCCTACAATTGATTTGTGATAACTCCCCCAAACGTTTACGTAGATTTTCAGACGGAAAATGAGGGATATAAACAAAGATTTTCGTAACTTTGCACCCTGAAATATACATTAGAAAAGATGAAAAAGATTAGTTTTTGGATGCTGGCCGCCATCCTGACATGCAGCCTCAGTATGACGTTCACATCTTGTAGTGAAGACAATGACGACCCTATAGTAGAACCCACTCCGGAAGTTCCTGACACCCCTTCGGCAGTAGACAAAGGCACATGGCGCTTCGACGACTCCTTCATGGACAAGAGCGTGAAGGCAGGCGACGACTTCTTCATGTACTGCAACGGTAACTGGTGGAAAGAAATGGAGGCTCCTGAAGCCGAAGGTGACGGTGATAATAACTTCTACGGCCGCGACTCAGAGTCGACTCCCTCGTTCCCTGAACGGATCATGGCTATTGATGAAAAGAACGAATTGCTGAAGAAGCTCAATGCCGATGTCAGAAACATGGACCAAAACGTGGGGGAGGCAATTAACACCTTCTACGGCGTATTGAATGAAAGCGGCATAGCGACAGCCACCACCAAGGACGAGGTGCTCCGCGCCATCGGCAAGATGGCTGCCATGGGCGTGGCCTCACCCTTCCGGCTCGACCCCTTTAGCCATCAGGGCAAGATTTGCCTGATGGTTACTCCACAAGCCAAAGAAGAATGCAGCATACAGTTGGACTTTGAGTCGTCCAGAAGACTCTCTGTCAACGAGATGCTGACCGCTCATCCTGAGCTCGCCAGCCATGTGACGCCCTTAGCAGGTCGTACCACCCGTGCTATCTCCAACAACTTTGCCGCCATCAAGACCGTTGTCGAGAACATGGGCATCGACCCGCAGAATGTCTATATCTTCGACGAATTTGTCAACCTCAAGAATTTGTATTTGTTCGGTAACCTGACGGAGAAGGAGGTCAAGGATGACCTTGATGCGCTGAAGGAATGGGAAACCTGTTCGTTCGAAGATGCTTTAGGCTACGCTTTGAGCTACGAAGGCGTCGACACGGCCTTCTTCTCTACGGAACATCTCAATGCTACTGGCGCGACGCTGACCAAACAGAATCGCAAGGCCACTTTGGTGTCTACCCAAATGCTCATTGAGAAACTCACGAGTTCCTATCTGCCCTATCAGCGTTCCAAGGCAACGGCCGATGAGCTGGTGTCGCCGGCACTGAAATCGCAGTACAAGCAGATTGCCGAGGAAATGAGGACGGTGTTTGCCCAGCGTATTCAGGACAACAACTGGATGAGCGAAGGCTCGAAGAAGAATGCGCTCGACAAGCTCAACAACATGATCTTCAACATTGGCTATCCCGATGAATGGCTGAAAGAAGGACTGCCCGACATCACGAACTGCAAGTCGCTGGTCGAGGATATCTACACCATCCGCAAGTCGTACATCGACCTGATGAGGGCCATCGCGGGTAAGGATGCCAAGACGTATTCTTTCCATGCGGAGATTTGCCAAGATAATTCAGCGCTCTACGTCGCCAACGCCTTCTATGTGCTACATACCAACTCACTCAACATATTGCCCTTCTACATGCTGCCGCCCTACTACGACGCCGCACAGAACCAGGCTCTGAACTATGCTGGCTACAACACCCTCGGACACGAGATGACCCACGGCTTCGACCTTCATGGTGCCAACTTCGACAAATACGGTGACCTGGGGTCGATCTGGGCTAACGCTGCCGACGAAGTGGAGTTCAAGCGTCGTGCCGCCCTGCTCGTACAGTGCTATTCATCGTTCGACGTGCTGCCCAACGAGATGCCTGGTGTCAAGGCCAATGGCGAGGCTACTATTACCGAGAACATTGCCGACCTCGGCGGTACCGAGATTGCCTATCAGGCCTACCTCAATCGTCTGAAGGCCGACGGATTCAACGGCGACCAGCTGAAGTTGCAGAAGCAGCGCTTCTTCCGCGGCTATGCCGACGAGTACCGTTCCAAGTATGGTAAGGAGTTTGTCAACCAAATTGCGTTTGGTATTAAGCCCGATGGCAGCAAGGTCAACCCCGACGCTCACTCTTTGAACAAGGAGCGCGTCAACGGTGTGGTGAGTAACATGGACGGCTGGTACGATGCCTTCGACATTAAGGAGGGTGCCCTCTTCCGTGCTCCCGCCGACCGCATTCACATCTGGTAAACCAAGACAGGAATAATCGTAAAAAAATAGGAATGATGAAAAAACTGCTGATAACTACCATCCTGACCATCTGTGCCACAGGTGTGTTGACGTCATGCACGGAAGATGATGACAACAACGATGTCGTCTCTGCCACTGACCCGTTTCCTTATCCAAAGGAATATCTCGCCAATAAAGACAACTCCGTAAAACCTGGCGACAGTTTCTTCGACTACTGTAATGGCACTTGGCTGGCCTCAACCCCCATCTCTTCTGATCCTTCAAAGAATTTTGGTGGCCTGTATGATGCCCTGACTATGATGGACGAGAGGGTAGAGCAGCTGAAGAGCAGCGTGCCTGACTTGACTCGGTTCTTCTCGCTGATGGAGCAGATTCACGACAAACCAGAGGCTTCGCGTGCCTATATCGATGCGCAAAAGGCTAAGATCCAAAAGCCGCAGACCAAGGAAGAAGCCTATCGCACCATCGGCAAGATGTACGTGGAAGGCGTCAATGTGCTGGGTATGACTTTTAGCATCAAATGGGACAAGGATCAGTTGAAGGCAGTTTTGAAGCCAGGTGGCTCCGTTTCGATGGATGATTCTGAGATGGAGCATCATCAGACTAAACTGTCGCAGACCAGAGCGGCCAGTAAGACTACCGTCCCGGCACTGCTGGCTGAGGGCATGGGTTTCGACCCCTCGCTGATGGTGACAGATAACGAAGATACGGATATCTGGGAAGAATACTGGAACGGGCTAACGGTCGACGAGCTGTACGGGATGATGCAGGACGGATGGAAGAGATACGAACCATTCGTCTCTGCTCCTGAAATGGCAGGCGACGGCAATGACGGTATGCCCAGCGAGGGTCAGTCGACGATGGAGATGCTTCGTGCCCAAGCGAGGGCAGCTCTTGGCTACACCATTTCCTACCATTTTCAGCAAAAGTTCGTGCCGCAAAGTCTGAAGGACAAATACCTGGGTATTACCAAGGAATTCCAGGCGGCTCTCCGCAAGCGCATCCAGAAGGTGGATTGGATGAGTGAAACCACCAAGCAGAATGCCATCGACAAGATTGACCATTACAGGCTGAACGTGGCTTTCCCCGATACTTGGTACACGGACTGCGTACCTGCACTTGCCGACTGTGAGACGATGGTCGAAGCCATGCATCGCCTGAATGCAGCCAACGCCCGTCTGCTGGCCAAGTTGGTAGGCACCGACGACGTGTTCTCGTTCAAACTTACACAGCTGGACTATGACAGTGACGGGAATCCGGAGTCTTTGGACCTGACACTGGTCAATGCCACCTACTCGCCCGAAGAAAACAGTGTGAATATATTCCCTGCCATGCTCATGTCCCCCATTATGCCTGCCGACGGTGTGAGCGAGGCCTGCTACTATGCCGTGTTCAGCATCATCGGACACGAGATGACCCACAGCTTTGACGATAATGGCTCACGGTGGGACAAATATGGAAAGAATAGAAACTGGTGGACTGTTGCCGACATGATGGCTTTCCAGGACCGTTGGGAGAATCTGATACGAACCTACGGCAATATGGAACTCGACCCACAGCGCGCTCCGCTCGTCTTCTGTGACGGCAAACGCACGCTGTCCGAGAATATTGCCGACCTTGGCGGATTCCTGACAGCTCTCGATGCCTATATCGCTCGCCTTGATGCTCAGGGATTCACTGGTGAGACCCGTAACGAGCAACTTCGCAAGTTCTACGAGGCCTATGCTCACTTATGGTGTGTACAGTATGGCTATGAGAAATTCGAAGTACTGAAGAATAGTGACCTTCACGCCCATGCACGTCTGAGGGTCAACGGTGTGGTGATGAACACCGACCTCTGGTATGAGCTCTACAATGTGGATCGCAATCATCTGCTCTATCTTCCGCCTGAGCGTCGGGCTTACATTTGGTAACATAATAGGAATGAGAAAAGGAATTTGAGAATGTACAGAATCGTCAAGCTTTCGATGCTCGCCATCATCCTCGCTGTCGTAAGTGCTTCGGCTCAGACGAATCGTTCGGACGACTTTCGGGCTAAGTATCAATTGAAGGAGGTGGTGGTGATGAGCCGCCACAACATCCGTTCGCCGCTGACGTCGGGTGGCGCTGCCTATATGCGGGTGACGCCTCACGAGTGGTTCAAGTGGACATCGCCCAGCAGTCAGTTGTCGCTACGTGGCGGCGTGTTGGAGACGGCGATGGGACAGTTCTTCCGCAAGTGGGTGGTAAGCGAAGGCTTGCTGCCCGACAACTGCCGCCCAGAGGGTGAAGAGGTGCTGTTCTATGCTAATTCGCGCCAACGTACATTCGCTACGGCGAAGTACTTCTCGGCAGGCTTCCTGCCCTTCGCCAATGTGAAGATCACCCACAAGCTGGCTGAGGACAAGATGGACCCTGTGTTTGTGGCACAGTTCACGAAGATGAACGACACATACCGCCAACAGGTGCTCAGCGAAATGCATGCCCTTCATGGAGGACCACAGGCATGGATGCAGAGCGTTCAGCCCACGTTGACGCTGATGGAGCAGGTGCTCGACATGGCCCATTCGCCTGCCGCTCAGCAGGGCGATACGCTACATTTCAGCTTCGATGATACGCAATTCACGATTGAGAAGGGGGATGAGCCAAGGATGAAAGGCGGCTATAAGCTGGCCAACAGCGTGGCCGACGCACTGGTGCTACAATGCTATGAGACGGAGAGCATGACAGCCTTTGGCCATGAACTGACGAAGGAACAGTGGCGTGCCATCTGTGGCGTGAAGGAAGTGTATGACGGCCTGCTCTTTACGACCCATGCCGCTGCCGTCAATCTGGCCTATCCGTTAGTGAGCCGCATCCGTGAGGAGTTGAACCGTAGCGATCGTAAGTTCATGTTCCTCTGTGGCCACGACTCCAACCTGGCCAGCATTGGTGCTGCCCTGCGATTCAACTATCCTGAGACGGAGAACGCCTTGGAGTTGCATACGCCCATCGGCTCAAAGCTTGTGTTTGAGAAATGGAGCAACGGCACGGACGATTATGTGGCCATCAATCTGGTCTATGCGTCGCTTAGCCAGTTGCAGGGTCGCACGTTGCTCTCGTTAGACGAGCCGCCAATGGTGCTCCCCGTCACCGTTGAGGGACTGACACCAAATGCCGACGGCCTCTATCACCTAACCGACCTTAATGCCCGCTTCGCAGAGACAATGGCCGAATACGATGCCATCGAGGATGTCCCGACTGACATCCGCCCATGAAGAGGTGGATGGTGGATTGAGAATGGAAAGAAAGGAGAAATGATTCTATCACCTGTATACCTTATAAATAGAAAAACAACCCTCACCCGAAAAGTGTGATTCATTATCATGCGCAAAACCCAATACCTTTTGCCCAATGAAAGATTCATAAGAGCCACCGTGTAAGGGAATGAGGATTTTACTTTTTTGCAAAGAAATTTGCAGAAATGAAAAGAAATGATTACCTTTGCACCGTAATATATTTAAATGTATGTTTATAGCCAACAAGGTACTTTTAGATGACTTTGTGCAGTCTCATGCCAGTGCAGCTAGTCCCTTGAATAAATGGATCGAAAGAGTGAGGGCTGCGCAATGGAAAAGCCATGCAGACTTGAAACAAATGTTTCCTTCGGCTGACTATGTGAAAAATGGCCGTTATGTTTTCAATATTGCAGGAAATAATTATCGCGTAGTAGCTGTAGTCATCTTTGTAGGAGGAGTTATGAATATCCGTTTTATTGGTACACATGCAGAATATGACAAGATTGACAGTTCAACAATATAACAATGGAGGACAAGGTATGGAGAAGTTGACAACACGTAAACAATATGACGAAGTAAAGGCGCGAGTCGAGAGTCTGATAGCTGAAGCTACGACAAAGGGGATGCTTGAACCCAATATGGACAACGAGTATACTCAGGAGATAGCTCTTTTAAGCCAGCAGATGTCTGTGTACGAGGATGAGTATCTTAACATACTGCCTCTGCGACAAAAATCGCCACTAATTGCATCTATTGAGGATTACTTCTATGCACACGGCATGCGACAGAAAGATGGGGCACGGCTGTTAGGTGTGAACGAGTCTCAATTCAGTCAGATTATGAGTGGGCGAAGGCGTATCTCTATGCCCTTTGCCAAACGCCTACGTTCAAAACTTGGCATTGATGCAAACCTGATTTTAGACTACGCCTGACAACTTATAGACAAACGGCAGAATCACGGTTCTCTGGTCCAGGTAAATAAGGGTACGAATTAGGGGATTTCTCTGATACCATCTTTGATAAAGATTGGATTAGAGGAATCCCCTTGATTCACCTATTCTTCCACAATATTATCGAAATGATTCTTCCATTGAGAGCTCTGGTATGATGACCTTGATCCTTTTGGTACATACAATGTCGATATCTTCCCCGAAAAAGTAGTTTCTTTTATGGATGGAGGAGTTGTACGTTTACAATGTATGGAAGTCAAACCGCTGCAACCAGAGAAAGCCGATCTTCCAATGGACGTGACGGAATTGGGGATGGTGATGGAGGTTAGGCCGCTGCAGCCAGAGAAAGCCCCTTCTCCAATGGACGTGACGGAATTAGGGATAACTGTACTTTTGCATCCTTTTATAAGCGTATTACTCTTAGTTTTAATAAGGGCATTACAATTGTCACGAGAACCATATACGGTATTATCACTCTCTACAACAATCGAAGTCAGGCCGCTGCAATATTCAAAAGCTTGATCTCCAATGGAAGTGACGGAATTGGGGATGGTGACAGAGGTCAGGCCGCTGCAATGAACGAAAGCAAACAATCCAATGGATGTTACGGAATTAGGAATTTTGAGAGATGTCAGGCTGCTGCAATCATAGAAAGCTGCGTATCCAATGGACGTTACGGAATTGGGGATAACTGAATTATTACATCCTTGTATAAGCGTATTACTTTGAGTTTCAATAAGAGCATTACAATTGTCACGAGAATCATATACAGTATTTCCGCTCTCCACAGTAAACGAGGTCAGGCCGCTACAATCCTCGAAAGCATAATCTCCAATAGACGTGACGGAATTGGGAATTGTGACGGAGGTCAGGCCGCTACAACCATGGAAAGCACTTTTTCCAATGGAGGTAATGGAATTGGGGATAGTGACAGAGGCCAAGCCGCTGCAACCGCCGAAAGCATAATCTCCAATGGACGTGACGGAATTGGGAATTGTGACGGAGGTCAGGCCGCTACAACTATTGAAAACAGAAGATCCAATGAGCGTTACGGAATTGGGGATGGTGACAGAGGTCAAGTTTTGGCAACCTTTGAAAGCGTTATCATCTATCTTGAGTACTTCATAGTTATTGCCTTTGTAACTAATTGCAGGTACAATATTTGCAACGCCTTTAATCCTACCTTATCATAACCTGACACTTTCAAATGACCTTCTTCCACAGAGTACTTGATGTAATCTAGATAGAAGTTCTTGTCATCGATTGCTATTAAAGTACTTTCATTAGTAGTTGTACCGTTTTCATTCACGGCGGCAGGACCTGTAGGGTTGTCACTTCTATCGTCATCATCATCACCGCCACATGCTGCAAAACCAAAAGCGAAAGTGAATCCTAAAAGGAATAGGGTTACATACTGTTTCATATTTGTTATTATTTAAGATTTATCAGCTTCAATTTGTATAAAAAAGATAACGTTCGTAAACGTCCTTTTCCACAAAAATGATGACCCGTCTGCCCTTCCTGCTCTGGCCAGCATCACAGCCTGCCGAGCGGCGGACTACCCGAGTCGACTACAAAGGTAGTCATTATTTTGGAAACTTCCAAAAAATGCACAAATAACTCCGAAGCAGGCGAAAGGGGCTTCGGAGATTTGACATTGTATGACAAAATAAATGCGTCTACAAGCTATTGATTTGTTCGAAGGTTAAGCCCGTAGCATCAACAATCTCGGCTATATCAATTCCATTGGCCTTCAATTTGCGAGCAACGGCCAGTATTCCTTCGGCACGGCCTTCTTCTTTTGCCCCTCGTAAGCTATTGAGGGTGTCACGATAACGCTTCAGGGCATGATCGTATGCCAAGCGGTCCTCCTTCGACAGCTTGCTCACCTCGGCCACCTCAGCCAGCCGCTGGAACACTGCATTCTGTGCGGCCCACGGCATTCTTTCCAGTATCTCCATATTCTTAAGTATATATATCCAACGCTCAAAATGATTCTCACACTCGTCGGCCTCCTTCGTGAAGCAGGGCATCTGCAGGAATATCAGGCGCATCTTGTCGGAGAACAGATTGCCCTCATTGTCTGTCAGCTTTGCGTCGATGCGCAGACGTCCGGCATAGTTCTCCTGTCGCTTCAACTCTATGCCGCCTACCGTTCTGCCGCAGTCCTCTTTCTTTAATATCAGACTGTCGAAGAACGTCTGCTTTTCTGCTTTGTATGCTTCCTCCGAGTCTAGAAAATAGAGCAGCCAGACAAGGAATGCATCCGTAGTCAGTTCCTTGGGTGCATGAAAGAATATGTTTGTTTTTGTATCCATAATTGTTTTAATATACTTATTCCAATATTTCGTTAAGATGACTGCTAAGAAAGTTTATTATATAGATTTAGCTCAAATATGTTATAAACATCTATTTCTTTTCTATTATATCAATAGCAATTGTTAGCTTTCCATCATCATTCAAGTAGTACGTTAATAACGCCTTCACTTTAGTATCTGTCGTATAAAGCATCATTTGTGTACCATTCAATCGCTCTGCATTCACGGTTTCTCGATTGTATTTGTGATAATAGTCGCTCTCTAGTTGTTTGATATATTTCTCAGCTCTGTCTTGTTCCTCAGCCGAAGGCATTGAATTGGCGAGACGATTTGCTGCTCGATTAACCGCTTTTGCTGTTTTTTTTAGCTCAGCTATTTGACGGTCATATTCGGCTTTCGATATTCTTCCACTTCCATAAAGATACCTTAATCTTTGTGATTCATCTAAAACTGTGCCTGCCCCAACCATTATACCCAAATGTGCCCAGTCCAATGCATCAGCTTTGTGGTTTCCACGTTTCTTTAAATTATAGAGAACCCACTCCTGCGTTCCCCGACTTTCTGATTTGATATTATAAGCGTTATGCTCAAAGTCATAAAGCATTAAAGCCTTTTCAAGAGAATCTGCTTCAAAACCCTTATATTGTACACCTAAGAGATTCTTTTTGTTATCTGTCACATACCATCCCTTTCCTGGAATTGGAAACTCTAATGGATAAAATTGATATTCTGGATATTTCTCACTCTTATAATAATTTGTCTCAACAGGAAATGATGTTTGGACATGTTTCAGACCATCATCATATTCATACCCCCTCATGTTTTGTAGCCATTCCCATTCCTTGTTATCGGGTATTTTATATTTATATCCATTACAATCAAGATAATCCAAATTCATTTTGTTTATATCAGCCTCATAGGCTTTTATGGATTGTTCAAGTTCGTATAGTTCCCTGTTTTTTCTCTCTAAGATAGACTCAGGTAAAGTTCCTTTTTCTTTCTCAAGCGCCTCCTTCTTTTTTTGATATTCTGCAAGCATTGATTTTAATTCGATTTGTAATCGGTCTTTAGTTGCATTAATTTCTTCTATAGTTTGTTGTGCGCTAACATTCATAGGACACAGTAGGGAAAAAAACAATGCAAATCTACAAAATAAAATCTTTTTCATATTCTATATTTTGATAAACATAATTGCCCTCCAGCCACCAAAAGGGCATTTTATTGTTAGAAGCGTGGCACTGATATACCACGTCTTCGAAAGGAGGCTGTGAGAATTGCCTATGATATGTAGATGCAGTAATCAGTCCACGCTATACGCGCGAACCGTTATCACTGTCCTTGCATATCAAAAGAAGTTTCTCACATTTCCTTTCGCAAGTCGAGCATAACGCTTCGTTGTTTCAATAAGTCACGTGTCTCACAAGAAACACAGTGCAAAGATAAAGATAAATGCTGAAAGTTCCAAACTTTTAGAAAATAATTTTTGGAAGTGAATAATTTAGTCATGCTAAGTGGCCCAGCTTTGGGAGACTGCTAATCAAGGAAAAGGGCACAAGGTCACAGCTGTGGAGAAATAAAACTCCGAAGCGGTTGGCGTGCTTCGGAGAATAGTATCTATTTGATTCTTTGCTTCAACGTCTCTGGGTTCATGCGGCTATCCCAAATGTCAACAATATGAACCGTATCAGAAGATGGTGCATAATAGTATATGATTTTGAAACGACGCATAATGTGGCAACTACGATACAGGCGCTTTCTCTCTGCCAACAATGATTCTGGCGTATATGATTCAGGATGCTTTGCTACACGGTCTGCAAATGCGATACGTTCCTTAAGCCATTTTTGGGAGGTCTTCTGGCCATACTCCAGATATGCATCGAAAACGTATTTGTCGAAGAGGAGATCAGCTTTCTTCGTCCAATTTATCTTAGCCATGGATACTTGCTATATAGATTTGCAAGAGATTGTTCTTCTGTCACCCAATCACTCCAATCTCCTTTTTCTGCCTTTTCAATAAAGATCTCTGCCTCATCTATACGAGCATTCAGCTCTTCCATGCTGTATGGTCCAATACCTGGATCCCAGTCATCTGATATTTCCGCGTTATCATCCTCCAGAGTATTGATGGTATTTGAATAGCCACTACCTGTTGCAGCATAGCCTACTATCGGCTCTTCGGCCTTCATGCAACTACCGTCTTCCTCTTCTATTACTGGATATCTTTTCTCTTCCATCGTATGTTGCTAATTATAAATGAATGTGCATCGGAATACACGCTGCAAATTTAAATAAAATTTCCGAGATTATAAGCCAGTTGAGATAAAAACTGAAACAAATTGCCCCGAAAAGTTAGAAATCAAGGCCTCCATACGC
>CADBHI010000046.1 GCA_902794405.1 uncultured Prevotellaceae bacterium | reverse complement strand
CTGCCAAGCATTTTCACCAGTTCTGGTGCTGAATAATCCGAAAAATCCTCCATATAGCCTTACAATTATGTATTCTTAAACCTTAAATCTAATAATAACTTATCAATATTGAATGTTTATGGCTGCAAAAATAAGCATTATTTTCCAATCATCCAAACTTTTTCGGGTAAATATGCGAATCTGAGGCTATCTTTTAACAGATGCATTTTTCTTTGCCATACTCATTCTTCGTCGTTATTGTGTCAAGAGCTTGGTATATGACACTTTCATTAAGGCTTCCGTTGTGTATTGTAATGTTCTAACATCTTCTCTATCGTTTTCTTCATTTCATCCCTGACATGAAGAGGCTCCAACACCTCTATCTTTTCCCTATGCCAAAGCAACTGCTGATAGAAATTAAAGCAAGGAACCAGCCTATATTCAAAAATACTCCATTCGTCTGTGGTCTCTACTTCTTTCTGAGACTCATGAATAGGTAGAGCTCTAACATATTCTGCTTGCGTATTATATACCTTAATAAGGATTCTCTCTGGTTTCTGATCGTCTGAATGATTCACGCCAAAACTGCCGTCAAAGTATTCCTCTATTGTAATCTTCTTGGAGGGGAGCATCTTCTCTTCTGTTAGACGAATGTTGTCCATTCTCTCTAAGGCAAACACAGATTGGCCACGATGATGATTGTCAGGTTCAGCTACCAGATACCAACGATTCTCCCAGGTACGTAGAAAATAAGGTATTAATTTCTGCTGTTTTACCGATTTCTTATTATATGAGTAGTAGTCACACTCTATGCCACGTTTTTTATCGATAGCCTCCAAAATGGTCTGAATGTGCTCCACTCCTGTTGGTGCTTCTTTCAGCATAATCTTATCACGATGCTTCAGAGCTAGTTCCGTCATACCCTCAATATGATAGGCTGACAGCAGATAGTCATAGAGTGAATCATCTTCACCATAAAGAGCCTGATGACGGTGCAACTCATACTTACCCGTTCGTTGATTAAAATCGATATAACAAGGGAAAGTCTCTTCGATGTATTCCCTATATCTCAGGAATGTACGCGGCAGTATCTCTTCACCCTCATAGAGTGACGAATACTGGTAGTAGTCATTAATCTCTTTCAAAGTCATTGGCCCCTTTCGCTCCATGAGGTTAATGAGATAGAGGCATTTCTTCAGTTTTGACATACGCATTCATTTTTGTGGCAAAGATAGTGATTATTTCTATAAACGCAAAGGATCATGCTCATCTTTTTCATACTAAACAACTTTTTATTTGCATATCAGGACCATTCTTGTATTAAGATCTTTGGCGATTTTTTGTAACTGCTCTCGATTCTTCTCAACAAAATCATTGTCACATTTAATAATCAGCCAATCCTTCTTAAACTCTTCAAAGTCCAAGATGACTGTTGCTGTTATCGATTTAATGCTACCTGAATTAAAATCATAAAAACGATAGTCACCTTTTATTATCCTCTCAAGATCACCCCTTGACCATCTCTTTTTTAGTACTTTTATTACTGCACCGCTACTGAAATTAGGTATGAACCAGACACTGGACTGTTTGAGTTCAAGTGTGATGTACCTCCAAAGTTTCATCCAATTTGTAGAACTTGGCAATTCATGGACATACCCAGGCTGAATGAATTGAAGCCAGAAGAACTGGCTAATTAGCAAATTAGGGTGTGGATCTTTTTTTTTCATATAATCTTTGCTATTAACTCTATGGCTTTCTTTTCTTCTCCATAGCTTTCATACATTTCGCCTAATTTGCAGAATGCTATAGGCAAACCACAATTAGCTGCCATCGTATAGTATTTGATAGCCTTCTTCTCATAACGTACTTCATAGCGGTCTTCAGCTATTTCCTGAAATATAGTACCAAGTTTATAATATGCGGCTTGGGCTATGACTGCATTATCACTCTGGTCATGTATTGCGGCCTTAATAAACCATTTAACAGCCTTCTTGTAATTCCGAAATCGATTAATTCGATTATTCCTCCTACTCCCCAACTTTATAGAGCGTGAAAGCCCTTCCCCTTTACGATAGTATTCTGCTAATTGATATTCTGATAATGGATCTTTCGAGTTAGGCTGTCTTAAAAGCTGAATCATGTTGATAATGGGCGAATCAATATCCTCTCCATTCTCTTTCGCTTTTAGGAACCATTCCATTGCTATTGTTGTATTTCGTTGACATCCTGTACCGTTCTTATAGAAGTAGCCAAGATTCTTCATCCCAACAGGATCATCTCCAAGAGCAGATGACGTTACTAATTGGAATGCTTTATTTTCATCTTTCTCAACACCAAGTCCTATTGAATACATTATTCCTAAGTTGTTCATCGCTTCCACGTTTCCCTGTTTACATGCCAGTTGATACCATTTCACAGCCAATTTATAATTTTGAGAAACCCCAATACCATATTCATAGTCAACCCCCACATTGAATTGTGCCGCATCAAAGCCATAATAGGCTACTAATTTGTACTGATAATAGTGGCAGCTTTAACAAACCACTCAAAAGCAATTTCATCATCATGCCCTTCATAATCATCATCGTGATACAAATAACCCAAAGCTGTCATTGCATACACACATCCCATTTCTGCTGCTTTTTCAAGAAGAGTACGACCTATTTCACAATTCTCATTGACTCCTTCTCCAATGCAGTAATCACACCCTAGGTTGGCAATATCCTCTGGAGAGTTGAAGCAACCTGGATGCATCCCTTTTATGACTTCCAAATCGATAGTTTCTTTCTTGGCCATAACATTGTTCTTATTTGTTATAATTCAATTTATGGCTGCAAAGATAAAGAGAGAGGCAGACATTTTGTGTCCGCCTTTCTCTTTATCATACTTCTTTGCTAAACTTTCTTTCCAAATACTGCCAATAAAAGAGCATTTGATAAGTTTTTAAATATGTCATTAACTCATAGTCTCCATCTCTTCAACATATTTTACAATCAGATTATTCGGATCTTCTACCACATGAAGAAATTCATTAAAAAAGTGTGGTATCCTCTTATAATTTATTCCATCTTTAGTAATTTCCACATAAACTATCCTTCTTCCAGTACTAAATTCGCGGTTTGTTACTAAAGGAATAGTTCTTATCTGATACTTAGGTTGACAGATAATTCCTAGGTTCAATAATAGATCAGCCATTTTATCTATATTCTCCCAGATTTCTTTTGGGAATAGAAATATAGAATAACCTTCAGGAACATTTACATTTTCCCACTCATCTTTGTCTAGGAATTCTTTATAGGAATCAGAGTATGGAACAATAACGCCGAGTTTAATCAATTCTATAGGCTGAATAAATTGTGGATCTTTATGAACAACACTACTGCCCCATAATACTATTGAAGGACAATATTCTTTGTATTTTCGAATTAATTCCATTTTCATAATGTCATTGCTTTATGATTCTGTGGGACATATTTTCCAAATACCAAATATACGACTTGACAGTACGATTACCCTTTCTTTGGGCCTCCTTAAACCAATGCAGTGCCTCATCGTAATTCGCTTCGTTCACTTCAAGCATGGCCAGATGTTCCTCCGGCTTTCCATGAGCTTTCTCAGATTGTCCTGCCTGCTTGAACATGGCTCTTGCCTTATCCAAGTTAACCTCCGTCCCAAGACCATACTCATAGCAGAAAGCCAACATCACCTGCGCCCTATACAGCCCCTGCTCAGCAGAGGCTAGATAAAGAGGAAAAGCCTTCTTCAAGTTAATGAATCTTTTATGTACACCCCTTCTGTATTCTTCTGCCAAGAAGAACTGTCCGTACTTGTCTCCCTGATCGGCGAGTTCTGTCAGTTCCTTCATATAAGCCTTCCTATAAACCCGAAATTGCTTTTCGTATTCCTTATGTCCCAGTTTCACAAGGTCAGGCCGCAAGGCTCTGGTTCCCTCGCTTAATATATCTACCATATAAGCAGGGCCATCTTCTGAAGATTCCTCTTCTCCCATATTGTTGAAAGTTTCCTCCTCTTCGTCAGGATTAAATCCATAGAACGTGATATGCCAAAGACAGATGCCGGCAATCATATCCAACGGCACCAGCTCTGCCTCAGGGCAAAAGTTCATCTCTGCCCCTAACGCCTTCTGCCAGTTGCAGCCCTCCAAGTCAGAGCACCAGACGATTATCTCCGATGCCGGCCCTTCTGACTCCTTTGCGTATGGATTAGGCACCACATCATATTCTCTGCCCTCTTCTGCTTCCATATCGCACAGCAGTTCGTATGCAACCAAATAGGCGAACCTGCTTCCCTCCGATTTGGGATCAAACTTGACGATGTACTCAAACATCTTGTCGAAGTCGCATTTCCTTAACAACTCTTGTAGCTTCATATCGGCTGCAAAGATAAAGTGAGAGACAGACATTTTGTGTCCGACATCAAGAAAAAGTAAAGATAAAGGTTACGAGGGTATATTCACACTTCAAATGCTACGTTTGCATTAGCTTCGTCGAAGGATACATCCAAAATCTCTATTCGATCCAGCATGCCGCCTATTTGTTCAATCCTATCTAAGTGCAACAACAATTTATTATCTTCCAGTTCATCCACAAATCCGTTGATCGCTTCTTTGAACCACATCAGAGCACCTTTGATAATCCACTCGATGCCAAAGCCCGCCTGATATGACAAAGAGATATCATTTCCTGCTACCATATCAATAGAAATGTTGACAGTCGCATCCTTGATCACAACCTTCTTTGTGACACTAATAGTTTTCTCATCGACAAACCCTAACCTAACCTGCTGGTTGTACTTCTTCATCACAAATGCCTCCAGTTCCTTGTATGGAATCTGTAATTTCATATTCATTCCAATTGATTCTTGATGGTTTATAACCATCATACGTTTGCCTATATTCTGCTTCTTGTGTTCTGACTTATTCAGCGTAGCCAAATCTTTAGCCTTTGTAACGTAGTCGGCTATCATCTGTTTATAATCCGATTCACTCAACGGATGCGTCTCAGTCCATGTCTTACCACACTTGGGACATTCGTATTCCACCTGGATATCCTTGTATATCCACTTCTCCAGTTCATCGCCCCACCTCTCCATATCAGTTCGCAAGAGGCGCAAGACGATTTCCTTCGAAGCCTTCCAAATCAGTTTTCCACCGACAGGAATAAACTCCACTGCAGTCCCAGGTCCACCATGCAAAGCATCTCTGATAAACCCTCGCTTCTCTCTGCCGACTACGACATTGCTGCAATTTGAGCATTCTTGGATGTATTTGTGTTTCATATTCTATTAATAAGAGTGAGAAACGCAACCTCAATACAGATTGCGTTTCTCCCCAATAAGTCTAAACTATACTTCTTTTTTGACGGAAGTTAATAATCATGATAACTGCTGGAACAGTAATACGATAAGCCGGGCCACTAAGATCCTTGATTAACCATCCCCACATGAAAGCATTGATAGCAGGTATAGCTAAACCTACCAAACGTGGTAGACCTACACGGGCTGCAACAAGGGCTACCTGTGCAGCAGCTGCACCAGCAACACCAGCAATAGCTCCTGGAACTACAGCACTATATACAATTTCAGTCATTTTACTATATAGTGTTGGAGATGTACTTTTTTGAAGAATGTTGTCTGTTATTTGATCTCTATTTTCTTCACCTGTGAGTCTAATTCCTAGTTCATCAGCAATTGCCAATAGATCTTCGTCAGAAGCTTTCTGGAGTGTTTCTTCAATAATGGATTGTATTAAATGATACTCTATTCTTTCCGTGGAAGAACTTTTATTGTAACTGACATTTTTCTTGTCGCAGACATCCATCAGAATTTCTCTGTAAGGTACACCTGGTTGTTTTCCAAAGATTTCCCTGACAGCAGACGCTATGGTGTCAGCGCCATAGCACTGGAGCTCTAAAACAATGTCATTAACTGCATTCCTTAGATTATTAGGATAGTTTTCCAAATAAACCTTTTTCCTAGTCAGTTTTTCATTCCAACGCTTCTTTCCGTCTTTGTCAAACACTAACAAATCGGCCAATGCTTTCAAATCTTCATTTGGACAATTCTTCAAGAACTCCAAATCCTTGTCTTCTAAATAATTGCTCATGATGTTTAAGTTTTAAATGGATTTATTTATTTCACGAATAATTTGCGCAGATTCAATTGTAAGTTTACCATCTTTGTTAAGAATAGGTGTATCAATAACTGCCTTGATAGTACCAGCAAGCGAGAGTGCTCCTGCTACAGCTTTCTTTTCCTCAATATTAAATAACGAATAGTCTGCTCTATGATCATTGATTGCAGTCTCCATCTGGTCTAATAGAGGATTGAACATATTCGTTAATCTTTCTAGCAATTCAATGAACAAGTAACAACGTTTGCGTATCGCAATGCAAACATCACTTGCAGTATTTAATTCTTCTGCAGTTTTACGTGCAGTAGCTAAATTGGCTAATGCTTTTTCTTTTTCTGCACTGGCTTTTGCACCAACAATTAAACCCATAATTGCCAAGGCAGGCCCTGCGACAATACCGCCAAGCACCATAGTGCCACCAGCAATGCCCAGACCACCAGCAGCTAATGAACCTCCACCAAAAAATGCGAGAGTCGCATTGGTGGCAGCCGCACCACTAAGATTTGCAATAAGTGTTCCTGTTGATGCGGCAGCAAATTGTCCTGCAGCTCCCCATGCACCAAAAGCTGTAATTGCACCGCCAAATGTCCCAGCTGATACCCCTCCTAAAACAGAAGTAGCAAAGTTCCCCATTTCTTTAAGTTCAGCAAATGATTGCTTGTCCATTTTAAACTTGCTGAGTTCTTGCAATCCTATAGAGTTCTCAATCTCTATGTTGCGTAACTGCTCAAAAGACTTGACAAAGCGATTGATTCCTTTGTCCAGAATTTCAAGTTTCTGTGTTCCAAGTTTCTCAATGGCATCACGACTTGAAAGTCTGCTTGTGTTCAGTTTCCATTTTGCGCTTCTGACAATAGAATTAGCATCCTTGTTGGTGGCATTGGCTTTTTTTAAATCGACACCCGCTTTTATGGATTTTCTGATACCAAAAGCACCTGTTGCTACAGCAGCAGTGCCTAATAGATAAACAATAATGGGAATTGGCATAATTGTATTGTTTTAAAGGGTTATAATTTAAAAATGTGTTGTTTGTCGTCTAAATCACATAAACTTGTTATGACGGGTTGATAGCCTAAAACTTGTCTGATTTTGTTATTAGCACCTATGAACCCTTCAATATCGTCTATGAGGCCATCCTTGCCTATGGCTTCATTCATCTGTTCAAAAGCGTTGTTAAATACCTGAATATGTTCTGTTAGATAACGATCAAGATATTCGTTCATTTCTATGCGATACTGGCGAATCATCCTGATAGCCTCAGCACATTCTGCTTCAATTCTATTACGTTCTTCCTTAGCCAGTTTTTCTTCACGAAGTGCATCTGTTAGCTCCTTATAGCATGCATTGGAGAGTGCATAACCAACCATAGAGCCTACCATTGCGCCAACAACAGGAATTGGTATCAATGCCTGGCCTGCTGTAGCAAACATTGCCGCACTGATTTGATTGACTCCTTTCTGCCCTAATTCTTCTAAACACTCTAAACCGTTAATGTCACCTCTTAAATAATTATGAATGGTTTTCCCTGTTTCTAATGTGGTCGTAACCATCGTAGAAGCAATGTTTGTCTTTGACAAAGTCCTTACCATTTGGCTGCCAGAATTCTGCATGGAAGATTTAACTATGCTGCCAGAAAAGGCTGTCGCATAACTGAGAGCAGCACCTTTACCAGTAGTCAATGCCACCTCTTTTGCTGCATCGCCTACCTGCTTCTGCCCTTTGATAACTGCTACAGTATTGCTTACTAATGACAAACTTCCAGCAATGGCAGCACCATATTTGGCTTGCTCCATCCCAGCTCGATGAGCCACTTTGCCCATATCTATAGCAGTTGACAGTTTGGGATGTGTCCGGGCAAACATGGCCTCTTTATTCGATATGCCACTATCACGGAGGTTTGCTTTTATCTTTTTGTATTTGTTTATCTTTGCCTGTTTCTCAGCTGTTAGTTCCTTGTTACCAGTTGATTCTACCTTTTCCAACTGACGTTCAAGTTTCTCTATCTCCTTATCGGCTTCAGCCAGAATTCCTTCGTAATAATCACTCGGAACGGTAATTTTAGCATCTGCATCTATGTATTTTTGAAATTTAACAGTGTTCAGTTTGTCAAGACATGCCTTGGGCGAACTACCCACAAATTTCATTTGTTCGCCAGTCCCAACAATTTCTATTCCTTCACTATCTAATTGAATATGATCATAAAGAGGATCATTCACACGACCAACATCATCAGTTCGTGTGTATCGAGTTTTTTCTCCGTTAATGATTTTTTCCGCATTTTGTTTGGCTCTATATTTCTCCTCGGCAGCAAAGCCAGCTTGCTGTTTGAGATTCGTTTTCTCATAATCAGGATTGACTTTGCTTCGTGCTATTTTCTTTAATCCTCTTGATAATCTCTTATCATCGCCTATTCTTTCATTGTCAATGCCAGAGTATGCTGTAAGATGCTCCTTCGCAGCAGATCCGTATCGTTGTACGGTTTCTGTTGCAGCACCCTCAATTGCCACTTCAATTATGGTGTCTTTGTCAACATTTTGCTTATCTTTCTTCATTATTTATAGTTTTAAGTATACAATAAAAGCACGGTCTCCTTCACCGTGGTATCTATGGCACCGCCAAGCGCCTTGCCCCTACAGCTACAGTAGTCCGTGCCTATGTACACGGACACTGGCTGTCTTATCTCGGGGCTTTGATTTTTGGCGGTTTCAGATACCCAACAGACGACCAATGTCTTCTTTTCCAGTAATGTTCTGTATCCCACATGCCGGGAAATACGCCACAAAGATACAACATATTTTTGAAAACTGTACATAAAGCACGGACTTTTTTTCAGATTCTTCCGCCGTCATCTTCTTTTTCCTTTTTCCAAAGTGTCAATGAAAGTGGCTTGATTTCTATGGGTTCTATTAACCCAGCTCGAATTGCTTCGTTGTAAAATGCTAACACTGTTGTTGCGGCACTGATAATTGTGATAATTCTTTTCATAATTTTCTTCTTATTGGTTTCTTAATCTTCTATACTGCCACGAGTCCTTCCAACGGTCTATCTCGTAGGCACGTTCGCACATCTGAGGATGGCTATTGAAAGCGATACGGCAGTTCTGCTGGATGCGGTTCCACCAAGTGTCGTTCTCAAAACGATGATATTCGCGGGCTTGCTCTACTAATTGATAGGGGCTACCCTGAATAGTGGACATTCCGCATGTTAGTTTCAGCATAGCCGTTTGGAATGTTCGTTCACCGACTACTGCCGCAGCACAGCGGTCTGCAGAGAGTTCGCTCTTTCGACTCCAATACTGCATAGCCATTAATATAGGGCCAAGGGCAGCGCAGGAAATTAGCTGCAGCAAAGTACCTAATTCCTCGATAGTACGAAGCAACGTATTATATAAGGTATGTTGGCAGAGAATGTGGCCACACTCATGGGCCAGGATGGAGCGCACTTCATCCATCGTCAGCTTCTCAATTAGTGAGTTGCTAAAAGCAACAAAGGTGTTGGTTTCACCGTATGTGTAGGCATTCATTACTGGATTGTTGTAGATATATAGTTCTGGTTCGCGGATGCCCACACGTTTCACAACACCTTTGAATGCCTGATAGAGTTCTGGGAAGTTCCTACTGTTGACTTTAACCATGAAGCCCATGTTTTCACCACGAAACACTTGTTCGTAGCCATATTCCATCGAGGCGCGAATCAATTCGTCGAAGCCCTTTATCTTTCGGAGCATCTGAAGTGCTTTGGCATCTTCCGGATGCATGATGTCACTTGCCTTTATCATTTTATATCTTTTGGGTTAATAGTGCTGTCTGACGGAAGCGCATCGAGGCGACCATAATAACAGCAGGAATCATCACACGATAAGCAGGAGAGGCAATGTCGCTGATAGTCCACCCTGCCAAGAGAGTCCATCCTATAGGGCCTGCTGCCATTCCCAAATATCGACTGACAGCACTCATGCCCATCATACCAATCCAGCGACCTAACAACATACTGGCAATTCGTGACGTAACATAATAAATCATCTCTGTCAGCAAGTAAGTGTTTCTGCGGATAGCAAACAAGATGGCAGTTACAAGCATCTGATGGTTCAAACTCTTGTGGGGAATACCTGCCTTGTCGGCCAGTTTTCTCAGTTCTTCGTCAGACAATTTGCTGGTAGTCTGTTCGCAGATAGTTGTCAGCAGTTCACGCTCCATAATTGCGGTATTATCGCAGTCATTCACTTTAACGCCCATCCTTTTGCATACTCGTCGAACGATAGTCTCATAACTGTCTGCTTCTCCCTTTCGACAGATCGTCCTGACTGTATTACTGCCATACTTTCGTAACTCGTTTGCAATCTCTGTTGCCATCATGTTCATTCTGTCTGGATAACAGTTGAGATAGGCATCAGTATCTGTCAGTTGTTCACTCAGCCTTATCTCACCTTTATTATTATAGGTGAGGATGTCGCACAATGTGCGCAGGTCGTCGTTCTGGCAACTGGCCAAGAATACTAAATCTTTGTCTTGTTTCATATCTTTACCCTCTATTTTAAGTTTCTGGGTGCAAAGATATGGGAAGGAACGGACATAAAGTGTCCGACTTCAATAATTTTATCCAATACTCCAGAGTATTGATATTTATCTATTTAATCCATAAACAATATTTCTCCGCTATACGGTGTAAGTGGCTGACTGTCAGGATTATCATGGCGGAGAAATTTCTGGTGGATGGGATTTGGAATATGGAGGACGGGAATGAGGTGGGATTGTGACGGGATGAGGGACAGCAATCTGGTTGAGAGAGGGCAGTAAAAGGATGGAGAGAAGGCGGTAAACGGATCTGCGACTTAAGTTGGAAGCTGTTAGAACTTAAGTCGCAAAATACTACGACTTAAGTGGTAGATAGAAGGAACTTAAGTGGCAGGTTCGTTTAGTGGGGGCTTAGGGGTCGTTTAGTGGGCACAGGGCATGAGTAAAAACGGCATGAAAAAATGGTGAAGGTTCGGAGTGAAGAGTGAGAGAGGAAAGTTTCAAAAAGCGAGAGACAAGAAAATTGCTCCGCCATGAATTAGCTGAGAGTCAGGGATTTATAGCTGATGGCGGAGCAATTTTGTCAATTGTTTATTCTTAAGAATCACGGTTCCAGACAATATATTAGTAGCATATACACGTAAAAAAATGTTCGAAAGTCTTGCACTTCCGACTTTTTTTTGTAACTTTGCACCATCGCTTGTAATACAATTCATTATGAAAAACTTTAAAAACATTGGCCTGCTGACTGTTGCAATGGCCGCCCTGATTGGTTTGTCGTCGTGCGCAAAGGATTTTGAGAGCGACATTAACGACCTGAACACTAAGTACACTAACATCGAACAACGCGTGACTAACCTGGAGACGCAGGAGAAGCAGTTGAACACTGACCTTTCTGCCCTCTCAAAACTGGCGACTGCCGTGGAGAGCGGTTTCTATGTTACCGCTGTGAAAACTACCGATGAAGGCTATGAGCTGACGTTGAACAATGGCCACAAGATTGTGCTGCAGAATGGTCCTGACAAGACGTTGAGCTTTGCCCCCTACATCAGTATGACAGTCATCAACAATGTGCACTATTGGACTGTGAACGGCATGCTCGTTACCGACCAGAACGGAATGCCGATACCAGCAACGGGGAAGACCCCTATTGTGCGCTACAACACCACTATCAACCAATGGACCATCTCGGTTGACGGCGGTATGACGTTCCAGAATCTGAACGTCTTTGCCTCTATCGTCATCAACGACGAGGTGCTGCTGCAGGTCATCAACAACTACATCAGCCAGCACAGTACAACCCTGATCAGCCAGGAGATGCTGTTCCAGATTATTACGACCTATATCCAGCAGAACTATAGCAAGTTGTTCAATATGACCGTACTGAACAATGTCATTGTGAACTATCTGAACCAGCACTACACCACCATATTTAATTATGATATGCTGGTGAAGCTCTTTAACCAGTATAACTTCGAGTATGCTGCGAAGAACATTGACGTAGATATCATCACCAACATCCTGATTAATTTTATCAGGGAGCACAACGAGATATTCATCAACAACGAGATACTCTTCGAGATTATCCAGAACTACATCGAGATCAACGCCCAGGTCATCAACAACTACATTGAGAAGAACACCAACTTCATCAATGTGGAGCTGCTGACGCAGATTGTCAACAACTATATTGACCTGCACCAGGACGTGATATTCAACAACCAGACTTTTATTACCATCCTTCAGGAGTATGTGCAGGAGAACTACATGCTGATATTCAGCCAGGATATTCTCTATCAGGTGGTTAACAACTATATCATACAGAACAAGACGACCATCTTTAACGAGACGCTCATCATGGAGATTGTCAACAACTATGTGCAGAACAACTACACGACGATTTTCTCGAATGAGATGCTCTACCAGATTATCAACAACTACATCACGCTGAATAAGACTACCGTCATCAACGAGACCATCCTCTTTGAAGTAATCTCCAACTACTTCAAGGTGAACTACAACCTCTTTATCGATGAGACGTTCATCCAGCAGATCATCAACAATTACATTACGGAGCACCAAACCACCATTATCGACATCGACATTGTGCGTACGGTGGTTAACAACTACGTGAAGCAGAACATCACTACCATCTTCGACGTTGACATTCTCAACCAGCTGATTGTTAACTACTTTGAACAGAATACGACCATCATCCAGCAGGTTGTAGGCCAGTACTCGGGTATCATCAAGGAGGTTGGCGTTAAAGACGACTGCTGTTATATCACGCTGAACAACGGACAAATCATCTATCTTCCCGTCTATGATACTTACGCCCTTATCCGTGACCGTGTGCAGAGCATCGTTGTGGTGCCCAATGCCAAGGGTCACGTCAGCTACACCTATGGCTTTAAATTCATTCAGCTTACATATATGGTCACGCCTGTAGAAATGGCTGCCATCATAGCAGACAAATATACTCGTAAAGAGCTGGATGTTCAGTTCCTGGAGCTTGATGAAAAGAACAATATCTATTTCAAGGACCTTTACGAAACTCCAAAGAACATTACGGCTACCAAGGACGGGATGCTCACAGTATTTGCTCCAATCGATGCTGCGGAAAATATCAAGTCCATTGCCCTGCGAGTGAAGGATAAAGCTTACGGTGGAACTGACTACACAACTTCGTTTACTCCGATTGACCAGTAAATTAAATGATTATCCCTATGAAACAGATACATCACATTGCGCTTTGGCTGGCTATTTATGTCGTGTCGGCGTTCTTGGCTTCCTGCGGCAAGGACTTCCAGGACGATATCGACAAGCTGAACAGCAAGCATACCAGCATAGAACAGCGCGTTACTACCTTAGAGACTCAGGTGACCGGTCTGAACACCCAGATCAGCCAGCTCTCCGTACTGGCTACAGCCGTGGAGCAGAACTTCTATATCACCCAAGTGAATACCACAGACGATGGTTACGAGCTGACTCTGAGCAATGGTCGCAAGATAGTGTTGCAGAAAATGCCCGACGGCACCATCACATCTATGCCCGCCATCAGTATGATACAGATGAACGGCTTGTTCTACTGGACTATTAATGGCCAGCTCTATACTGACAGCGACGGGAAGCCAATCCGTACGACGGAGCGGGTACCCGTAGTGAAGTATGACTTTACGCTGCAGCAATGGTTCATCTCGATAGATGGTGGCGTCACCTTCCAAAACATCAATACCTATATCTCTGTCCTGATCAATGACCAGGTGCTGATGCAGGTTATCAACAGCTACATCAGTCAGCACACCACCACCATCTTCAGCAAGCAGATGCTCTACCAGGTGATCTCTACCTATATCCAGCAGAACTACAAGCAGCTGTTTGACATCAGGATTCTCGACGAGGTTGTGGTTAACTATGTGGATGAGCACTATACTCGTCTGTTCAGCTATGAACTGTTGGAAAAGATATTCAAGCAGTATAACTTCGAGTATATCACCACGAACATCAGGGTCGATGAGTTGGTCAATGTCATTATCAACTTCATTAAGGAGCACAACGAGATATTCGAAAACAACGAAGTGCTCTACGAAATCATCTCCTCGTACATCGAGTTGAACAAGACGACCATCTTCTCTGAGGAGCTACTGTTAGAAGTCATCAACAACTTCATTGCGAATAACCAGAACTACATCGATGTGGAGCTGCTCACGCAGATTGTCACCAACTACATCGACGTGCATCGCGATGTCGTGTTCAATACAGAGACCGTCAAGACGCTGCACATGGAGTACCTCAAGAAGTACTACGTCCAGGTGTTTAGTCAGAGTATTCTGATACAGGCGCTCAATACCTATGTGATGCAGAACAAGACTACCATCTTCAATGAGACGCTCATTCAAGAAATCATCAACAACTACGTAAAGAACAACTACACGACTATATTCAAGCAGGATGTCTTCGTTGAAATCATCAACAACTACATGCGCTTGAACGGCAGTACCGTGTTCAATCACGACGTGCTTGTTGAGGTGGTCACTAACTATTTCTCAAAGAACTACAACCTCATTATCGACCAGACGGTGATTTCGAAAGCCGTCAACGACTATATTACAAAGCATAAGGATACGATTATCTCTGTCGAGGTAATAGAGCAGATTATCTACAACTACCTTGAGCAGAACTATAAGACGGTGTTTTCTGTTGATATAATCAGCCAGCTCATTGTCAACTACTTTGATCAGAACACCGAGGTCATCAAGCAGTATGTAGGCTCTGCGGTCGATATCATACAGAATATAATAGTCGATAACGAACTGTGTAACATCACCTTGAGAAATGGCCAGACCGTCCAGCTTGTTGTCTACGATGCCATGACCCGTCTTCGTGACCGTGTACAGAGTATCGTGGTCATGCCCGACAATGAGGGATACATCAGCTATACTGGTAGTACTGCTAACATTGAGTATTACGTCTCACCTAATTATGCGGCCAATTACATTGTGGACCTGTTCAAGAAACGTGAGATTACCATGGAGTTGAAAGTTACCGACGGCAATTATATGGTCTCTTCCGTTCCTATAAGTGAGACGCCTGTCAGCACTTACAACACCCTTCAGGTTAGTGTGAAAAATATTCCTCTCAGCGCTAAAGCCGCTGCCCTCTATATTAAGGAGAAGAAAATAGGCGGTAGCGATATCATGACAGAATTCACCCTCATGAGGCAAGTGAAGGACGAGCCTGAAAAGCCCAAAGCTTACAAGCAATGTCCCGACGATCATCATCCTCACATGATTGACCTCGGTCTGCCTTCCGGCACCCTCTGGTCTTGTTGTAATGTAGGGGCTAATACTCCAGAAGCTGTTGGCGATTATTTTGCATGGGGCGAAACGGAACCAAAATCATTATACGATGTTGATAGCTATAAGCATGCAAAGATATTGAAATATCGGACTTTTATAAATATCGGTAACGATATCGCTGGCACCCAATACGATGTCGCTAAGGTTAAATGGGGTAATTCATGGCGAATGCCTACTCGTGCGCAGTGTCAGGAGCTGGTGGACAAATGTTCATACAAGGAAGTGAATAGTAAATACTATTATTATCTAATTACAGGCCCCAATGGTGGCTCAATTAAACTACCCATCGGCGGTTGTCGATACGGAAAGGAGACTTGGAACGATCATGAAGCATGCTACTGGACATCTACATTATCAGATGTACGTGAAGAAGGTGGTGCGTTCGCCTATGGAATGGATTGGCAATACCATAAATTTGTTGATGGAACGTTTGACAATAAATGCCGCTACATAGGTCGTCTCGTCCGTCCTATTGCGGCACCATAGTGTTGACCTGCGTGCAGGTGAGAGAAAACTGAAAGGAATGTGCGCCTGACAGGACTCGAACCTGCACGCCGTGAAACATTAGATCCTAAGTCTAACGCGTCTACCAATTCCGCCACAGGCGCATAATAAACATAGCTAAAAAGACCGCTTCTGTTGAATTCGGCTGCAAAGGTACACATTATTTGTGAACTGTGCAAATTTCAGGTAGGAAAGTTTTACCGCAAAAGCTTGCGGGCATACTCAATGATGGTGTCTTCGCCACGTAGGACATCCTCAAATTGGAGTTCAACAGGGTAGTCGGGCTCAATGCCGAATTCCGTTGACTGATGGAGAGCGTCGTACATGGGTACGGCCGAAAAACGCACCACCCAGCCGTTGGGTAGCGATGAGCTGAAGGGCATGCCTGCACCGCCACCAGTACGGTCGCCGACAATCTTGACGTTAGGCATGGCTTTCATATACAGAGTAAACTCGTTGGCGGCAGAGAAGACGTGACGGTTAGTGAGCACGCAGACGGGTTTCTGCCATCGTAGGGCTGCTGCGGGCTCGATGTAGCGGGGCTCCTTTTCTGAAAAGTCATGATGGCCAGGGCCTGTTTTGTGCTGTATGTATCCCACCAATGTCTTTTCGTTGGTGAAGCGTGCGGCAAACTTCTCGGCGTTGGTCAGGTCGCCGCCGCCATTGTTGCGAATGTCAATAATCAGTCCTCTGCAGAGAAGTAGATAGTTGAGCACCTCGGTCAGGTTGCCGCTACCGATGCCGTCGGAAAAGGATTCATAGCGAATATAGCCAATATTGTCGTCGAGTACTTTATAGCGCAGGCCGGAGGCAATGCGGTAGTCGGTGCCTAAGTAGCGTCGTTCGAGCGAGTCGCTAAAGTTGGCAGGGTAGTTTTCAAACCATTGCCAGTAGCGGGCAAAATCGTGGGCGGCACTGAGGTTGACGTGTCCGTCGCGCAGTTCGCTCAGCATGTTTCCTAAAACCTCAAAGAGCTGTTCGTTGTTAATATTACCAGTTACCTGCTGGCGGTATTTCTGATGTACCTGCTGCCAGTCGAGTCCGTATTCTTGTTGCTTGTAGTCTAGAAAGCAGTAGTGCTCGTCGATAATCTTCCACAGCGCATCAAGGTTGCCCTGCGGTGAGTTGTCAAACTCTTCTTCGTTGACGCACCCCATAAGCCCTATAAGCGCCATGAGCCCCATAAGCCCCATTAAAACAAACTTTTTCATGGGCGTTTAATGATTGAGAAGTTACGCACAAAGCCCAGCATGATGCGATGGTGATAGATGTGCGACTTCAGGTTATTAACATTCGCCTGCTGATAGTTGCCGAGATAGCCAATGCTCAGGGTCGTTGAACGGCTGAGCGTGCAGGACAGAGTGAACTGCTGTCGGAAGTTGGGCGCCGAAACGAAGGTGGTAGGCACCAGGTTATGGTCGTAGTTGCCCCGTGAGAATATTTCGTAGTAGGACTGTCCGTAATTAGGACTGAACATCAGTCCGACGAGCGGCAGCTCCACCTCGTAGCGTGCGGCCCACAGCTTTTTCAGCAGCGGAAAACGGTAGGTGGCAATAGCCATCGGCATGGCGTTGAGCGACAGCCTTCCCTGTGCAGGGTTGTTGGAATTGCTGGTGTTGTAGATGAAACCGAGGTTAAGGGCTCCTACGACGCCTGCCTGGAGGGTAAGGCGTGAGAACTGCAACTTCATATATCGGCCATAGAAGAACGTGTAGTCGCCTTGTAGTTCACTCACAGTGCCCACCCTGTCTTCTGTCGAACTGAAGTTCAGCTCGTGTTGCACCATAGTTGCCCATAGCCTATCTGGCTTTTGACGCTCACTACTGGCGAGGAATGTCAGTCCTGGTCCGCCGAATTTCTCCTGCGACAGGTAGGTGTCCAGAATCCTCGTTACGCCGCCACCAATCTGGTAGCGACTCGTAACATCTGTCTGGCCGTTGGTATGTATGGCAACAGCTAACAGCGCCAAAGCAACCGCCCATATACGTTTAGAAGTCATCATCAGAGAACAAGCTTGGCTCCACGTTTTTTCCATTGGTAATATGCGGTTCATTGTTCGTGATCTCTGGAACCTCCGGACTTTCCGGAGCTACCGGATCTTCCTGAATCTCAGGAGTTTCTGGAGTTTTAGGATTATTAGGGCTTTCCGGCTCCTCTGGGCTTTCAGGCTCCTCGGGGAAGTGTGTGGGTTCCAGTTCGGTGATGCTCTCTATCTGATAGGTGGTCAGTCGCTTGCCCTTGGCCTTGAAGCCTTTGACGGCAATGAATTCTTCCACTTCAATCTCTTCGCTGCCGCGGAACTCGTCGACACCTCCATAGGTTATCTGGATGCGGGGATACACCTGATCGCTGAGCAGCACAAGTTTCGACAGCGGGTTCTCACCCAAGAAGTTCTGCTTGCGTTTGGCGGCCTCCATGAGGAACCGTTTCAGGTAGGGGTAGCCCTGGTTGTCGGCATCCCAGAGTACTGCGCTCCATACCTTGTCGGCCTGGAACTTCTCAATGCGCAGGATGTTGGCTTCGTAGTGGTTGTTGAGGTCGAAGTTCGACAGGTAGAAGTCGCCGTTCTGCAGTATCACGAGTATTTGGTCTTCATCAAAGAACTCACCTAACAACTGACCATGCTCGTCGTAGTTCAGACGGTTCACATCGGGGTCGTACCACACCTTTCTTCCGCCTAAGGTGGAGTGGCCGTGGCTCTTCAGGCCGATACGATGGACGGGGAATTTGGTGAGCAGGTTGCCCTTTGAGGCGCGCCCCTTGATAATGATTTCCGAGAAGTCCTTGTCGACGAATATCTTCTTGAGCTTCGGATTGGGGTCGAGCGTTACTTTGATAATCTCCGCCTCACCGTTGGGGTTGGCGGTGAAGTACATAATCTTCGATCCAGGCGTGCCCTGCGTCAGGTCGTATTCTTTATCGCGTGTCATCGACGTTACATTGAAACGCTTGATGAAGCAGGGACCTTTCTTGCCGTCGCGGTATACTACATTATATATGGTACGCGAGTCATTCTTCTTGAAGACCTGCAGATAGAGCACGTTCTTGCCGACGAACAGCTTCTCGGCCACACGCACCACCTTGTACTTTCCGTCGCGGTAGAAGAGAATGATGTCGTCGATGTCGGAACAGTTGCACACGTACTCGTCTTTCTTCAAGCCGGTGCCGATGAAACCGTCCGTGCGGTTGATGTAAAGCTTTTGGTTGGCCTCGGCCACCTTGGTGGCTTCGATGGTGTCGAAGTTGCGAATCTCTGTCAGTCGCGGATGCTGTGAGCCATACTTGTCTTTGAGGAACTGGAACCAAGAAGCGGTCACCTCCACAAGGTTCTTGAGGTCGCGGTCTATCTCGTCAATCTCAGCCTTGATACGTGCCATCAGCTCGTCGGCCTTGTCCTTATTAAACTTCAGGATGCGCTGCATCTTGATTTCCAAAAGTTTCAAGATGTCATCCTTCGTGACTTCGCGGACGAGGGTGGGGTAGTAGGGCGTCAAACGGTCGTCGATATGTTCACAGACAGCATCGACGTTGGGCGCCTGCTCAAACTTCTTATCTTTGTAGATACGTTCCTCAATGAAAATCTTTTCCAATGAGCAGAAATGAAATTGCTCTAACAGCTCACCCTTGCGTATCTCCAACTCCTGACGTATCAGGTCTTTCGTGCGGTCGACGCTATGGCGCAGCACGTCGCTAACCGTCAAGAACTGAGGCTTTTGGTCAGAAATCACACAGCAGTTAGGCGAGATGTTGATTTCACAATCAGTAAAGGCGTAAAGGGCGTCGAGTGTCTTGTCAGAGCTGACACCAGGTGCCAGGTGAACCAGTATCTCGACGTTGGCCGAGGTGAGGTCGTCTACACGCTTGGCCTTGATTTTTCCCTTCTCAATGGCTTTGGTGATGCTTTCGCAAAGAGTCGTTACCGTCTTCGAGAACGGCAACTCGCGGATGACCAGTGTCTTTTGGTCAAGTTTTTCTATCTTTGCACGTACTTTCAGCACGCCGCCACGCTGACCGTCGTTGTATTTCGACACGTCAATCGAGCCGCCTGTCTGGAAGTCGGGATACAGTTGGAACTCTTCGCCATGCAGGTAATGGATGGCAGCATCGCAGATTTCGCAGAAGTTATGGGGCAGGATCTTCGTTGACAAGCCCACGGCGATACCCTCGGCACCCTGTGCCAACAGCAGGGGATACTTAACCGGGAGTGTAATAGGCTCTTTGTTGCGACCGTCGTAGGAAAGCTGCCAGTCGGTGGTCTTGGGGTTGAAAACTGTGTCCAAGGCAAACTTCGACAGACGGGCCTCGATGTATCGTGGTGCAGCGGCTCGGTCGCCCGTCAGAATGTTACCCCAGTTTCCCTGCGTGTCGACAAGCAGGTTCTTCTGTCCTAACTGTACCAGGGCGTCGCCAATTGAGGCATCGCCATGAGGGTGGAACTGCATCGTGTGTCCCACGATGTTAGCCACCTTGTTATATCGCCCGTCGTCCATGCGTTTCATAGAATGCATGATACGTCGTTGCACGGGTTTGAAACCGTCCTCTATATGTGGGATGGCGCGGTCGAGAATGGAATAGCTGGCGTAGTCGAGGAACCAGTTCTGGTACATGCCGCTAAGGTGATGAACCGCCGCAGCGTCGAATCGGTTAACTGGTTTGTAGTCTGAATGACCCTCCGCCATTCCATCGGATTCGCTACTTTCCATGTTCTCCTCTAAAAGCTCGTCGTCCCTTATTTCGTCGTCCATATTGCGTTTTTAGTTATTTCTTTGTGCAAATTTACGAAAAATATTTGTTAAACCTTACATTTTTACGAAATTTTGTGTAATTTTGCCGCCGAAAGTGACAAATCATAAACAAACACAAATAAGAGTATGAAGAAAATCAGAGCAGCCGTCGTAGGTTACGGCAACATCGGTCAGTATGCTCTTCAGGCTTTGGAGGCAGCGCCCGATTTTGAAGTGGCAGGTATTGTGCGTCGTAATGGTGCAGAGAACAAGCCCGCCGAGTTAGAACAGTATGAAGTGGTGAAGGATATCCGTGAGCTGAAGGATGTCGATGTGGCTATTCTTGCAACTCCCACTCGTTCGTGTGAGGAATATGCTCGTCAGATATTGCCTTTGGGCATCAACACCGTCGATTCCTTTGACATCCATACCAACATCGTCGACTACCGTCGCGCTCTGATGCCAATCAATAAAGAAACTAAGACAGTTAGCGTCATTGCTGCCGGATGGGATCCGGGTAGCGACTCTATTGTCCGCTCACTTATGCAGAGCCTTGCTCCGAAGGGACTTAGCTATACTAACTTTGGTCCGGGTATGTCGATGGGCCATTCTGTTTGCGTGCGCTCAAAGGCTGGTGTCAAGAATGCCTTGTCGATGACCATTCCTCTTGGTGAGGGTATCCACCGCCGCATGGTCTATGTTGAGCTGGAAGACGGTGCAAAGCTTGACGAGGTGACTGCTGCCATCAAGGCAGATCCTTACTTTGCCAACGATGAGACGCATGTGTTCCAGGTAGAGTCGGTCGACGATGTCCGCGACATGGGACATGGTGTTAACCTCGTACGTAAGGGTGTCAGCGGTAAGACGCAGAACCAGCGTTTAGAGTTCAACATGAGCATCAACAACCCTGCCCTCACTGGTCAGGTGCTTGTCAACGTTGCCCGTGCTTCCATGCGTCTGCAGCCTGGCTGCTACACGATGATTGAGATTCCCGTCATCGACATGCTTCCCGGCGACCCCGAGGAACTCATCAGACATTTGGTATAGAATTATTCGAGATAGAGGACCTTTCCAACAGTCTGCGGACATCGTTCTGCAGACGTTGGAAAGGTTCTGATGTAATATAGCCGTTATTTTTCTTGAGCATAACCTTCACATCCTGAAGGGAATTCTCGTAGCATGACATCTCATTGCGCTTTTGGGTGTGATGGGCTGTGGCTAAGTATATTTCACGCTGCCGTTCCTGACGTAGCAGGTTACACACCTTGGTGAGGATGGGGGCCACGACGGTGTCGAAAAGATGGTGCCCCTGGATATAAAGATAGGTAGTCTGGGGCGTGATGCCTAATGTCTTCACCTCGTCCTTGAGCTTGAGGTATTCGTCCTTGGCATTAGGAAACAGGCGCTGCAGTTCGCGGATTTTGACGCCAACCTTACGACGTATGTTCTGAAGTGACAACTCGGGATTGTCCACGTTGAAGCCTCCCGGGTCGGCAATGCGGTTAAAGTCGGTAATGGAGAACTGCGGGTAATGGCCGTTGCGGTAGAGCATGACACTCCAGATGAACAAGGGAAAGATGGCTTCGCTGAAAGCGGCAAAGTAGCCGCGGAAGTCGAAAATGCGATGGTCGTTCAGCGTGACTGACACGCAGACATTGTGGAGTGAAGGGGCGTAGCACTGGTAGTTCTCGATGGCATAGACGTAGGTATGAAGCACGTAGGGACTTTCGAGAACCCGACGCGACTGGGGAGTGGCACCTTGCAGCAGGTAGTCGTAGTCGGCATCGACACAGGCTATGAGAGCCTCGCCTAAACCGTCGAGGGGGAGTGTCAGCCGATTGTCGGCCTTGAACTTTTTGACGGTAGTCTCGGGTGATGCCAGAACGGCTTTCTTGCCACGCTGTAGTTTTGACTTGGAGGGCAGCATCACCTCAAAATAGCGGGTGTCGTCTTCGAAGGGACTGAGTACCGTGCGCCAGAAATAGATATCATCGTAACTCTCGACGTAGGCAATGATCCTACGACGTGCTTGCTTCGATTTCAGGGCGTTGGCAGCTTCGAAGTAGCTATTGGTGATATTATCTTTTAAGCGATAGGACATGCTTAAAGGGTGATGTCGGTGACCTCGGTCACGGCGTCTACCCAGCCGTTCATGATGACGGCGGGAGAGTGGGTCGTCAGGATGATCTGCACCTGTGGGTTCAGTTCTAAGCAGAGGTCGATGAGCCGCTTCTGCCACTCAATGTGGAGAGAAACCTCTGGCTCGTCCATGAACAGGACGTAGGGCTGGTCGTCTTCTACGAGTACAGTCAGCAGGATGGCCAGCATTTGCTTCTCGCCTGATGACAACTGGTAGGGTACCAGTGTTTCGCCTATCTGGGAGAAGCGTATCTCGTTCTCTGTACGTACAATCTTCTTGCCCGTGTCCTCGAACAACTCGTCTACAATGTCCTGAAAGCGCTTTTTCTTCAGCGACAGATGCTGTGCTGCCTCGGCATTGCCCAATTGCAGCTCAGCAATGATGCGGTTGCCGATGTTTACTTGGTAGTCCAAGTATTTACGCTGCAGGTGATAGAGCTGGAAATCGAGGGCTGACAGGATGCGGGTGTCGACGTGGGCCATCGTTTCGAGATCGAGCACAGGACTATCTAACGTACGGATGATGTCGAAGCGAATATGGGTGGCATCCTCCGGCATGGGAGTGATATGCACACCCTTGAGCAGGTGGTTGATAATGTCGCCGTTGGTATTGACGCTCTTTACCACCTTATTTAATATAGTGGACTTGCCGACTCCGTTGATGCCACTTAGGATGTTGACGCGTGGCGACAATTCCCATACGATGTGCTTCTTGCCACTCCATAGAGCGTCAATCTCAATGCGGCTTATATAGTCAGCGTACTTCGGCATATTACTTATGGGTTATACTTTCTGCTTGTCCAAGGATAGAACGATTGCCCGTCGGAAGTGAAGTCGATAAGTATCATATCGAAAATCAATACGCTATAGGCAGGAATGGAACCGGATGTAGAGGCTCCATACATCAGTTGATAGGGCATGTAGACACGCCAGTGGTCACCTTTCTGCATGTGCTGAAGGGCTGTGGCAAAACCATCCTTGAAACCGCTGACGGTATTGTCAGACACGGCAGCAGTCTCTTCACTGTAATTGCCTACATAGGTCTGCTCAAAGACATAGCCTTCGGGGTAGGTGGTGGTAGGAATGAGGCGTCCGCGATAGGCCACGCGTACAGAGTCGGAATAAAGTGGTGAGGCTGAGCCGTAGGAACTTTCTATCACCTTGGCATAGATATATTCGGTAGGTAGGCCAGCCGTTTCCTCGTTCTTAGTGTACGACTTGATCTTCTTCCACTGTGAACTATTGTTTTTGAGTGAGTCCTCGAGCGATGCAAAGAAAGCGTCGTTGCGCTGTTGCCAGTTGGCAAACTCGTTGACGGCATCCTCGTCATCGGATTCCGAACACGACACGACTGCTCCCATAGAGAGCAGCAGCGTCGTGATCCAGAATAGTTTTCTTATGTTCATACTTACAGTTTCTTCAAAAGTGAGGCGATGCTTACCTTGTCCTCGATGATGCTGTTAAGCTCGCTGATGGCAACGCGCTCCTGCTCCATCGTGTCGCGGAAACGGAGAGTGACACAACCGTCGTTCAGCGTGTCGTGGTCGACTGTGACGCAGTAGGGGGTACCGATAGCATCCTGACGACGGTAGCGCTTGCCGATAGAATCCTTCTCGTCGTACTGGCAATTGAAGTGGAACTTCAGGCTGTCGATAATCTCGCGGGCCTTCTCGGGCAGACCGTCCTTCTTAACCAGAGGCATCACGGCACACTTCACGGGAGCCAAGGCTGCGGGCAACTTCAGCACCACGCGGGTCTCACCATTCTCAAGCTTCTCCTCCTCATAGGCATGACACATGATAGAGAGGAACATGCGGTCGACACCAATCGAGGTCTCGATGACATACGGGGTGTAGCTCTCGTTGGTTTGCGGGTCAAAGTACTTGATGCTCTTGCCGGAGTACTTCTCGTGCTGGCTCAGGTCGAAGTTGGTACGAGAGTGGATACCCTCGACCTCCTTGAAGCCGAATGGCATCTTGAACTCGATGTCGGTAGCGGCGTTGGCGTAGTGGGCCAGTTTGTCGTGGTCGTGGAAACGATAGTTCTCAGCACCGAAACCTAAGGCCTGGTGCCACTTCATACGCGTCTCCTTCCACTTGGGGAACCACTCCAGTTCAGTACCGGGCTGTACGAAGAACTGCATCTCCATCTGCTCGAACTCCCTCATGCGGAAGATGAACTGACGGGCGACGATCTCGTTACGGAAAGCCTTACCAATCTGGGCAATACCGAAAGGAATCTTCATGCGGCCTGTCTTCTGCACGTTCAGGTAGTTAACGAAGATACCCTGAGCCGTCTCTGGGCGCAGATAGATCTTCATGGAAGCATCGGCAGAAGCGCCCATCTCGGTAGAGAACATCAGATTGAACTGACGAACGTCGGTCCAGTTGCGGGTTCCGCTGATGGGGCAGACAATCTCCTCGTCGAGGATAATCTGCTTCAGCTCGTCGAGATCCGGTCCCTGCATGGCAGCAGCGTAGCGGGCATGGAGGTTGTCGCGCTTCTCCTTGGTTTCCTTAACGCGCTCGGAAGTCTCCAAGTACTTAGCTTCGTCGAAGCTGTCGCCGAAACGCTTGCGGGCCTTCTCCACCTCTTTCTGGATCTTCTCGTCGTATTTGGCAATCTGATCCTCAATCAGCACGTCAGCACGATAACGCTTCTTAGAGTCGCGGTTGTCGATAAGGGGGTCGTTGAATGCGTCGACGTGGCCCGAGGCCTTCCATATTGTCGGATGCATGAAGATGGCCGAATCGATGCCCACAATGTTTTCGTGCAGCATCGTCATGGCCTTCCACCAATATTGCTTAATGTTATTTTTTAACTCCACGCCGTTCTGACCGTAGTCATAGACGGCACCTAAACCATCGTAGATTTCACTGGAGGGGAATACGAAGCCATACTCCTTGCAGTGGCTCACGATTTTCTTAAATACATCTTCTTGTGCCATAATATATTATATGTTTGTGATTTTGCGTGCAAAGGTACATATTTTTATTGGAATGTGCAAAAAAGTTTGGGCGTTTTTAAACCTTTCACATTTCGATGCGTCAAAGAAGCAGAACAGGATAACAAACATCAGGATAACAACAAAATTAAAAGAAAGGAACAAATTATGAAAAAGATTGTATTGACAGTAGTAGCCGCAATGACAATGACATTTGGTTATGCAAAGACCCAAAACACCACTGCAGTGAAGAATGTAGACAACTACGGCATCACGTTTGATATGCGCAGACTGGCTGTAACGCTCGACCTGACAGACTACCAGATGGAAGCCGTGCAAGTGATTAGCGACAATTTAAACGAAGACCTCACATCGGCTGCTACGGCAAGGAGATTCGATCGCCATGCTCTCATCAACAAAGCCATCAGAAAGGATGTGCAGAACATGCGCAACGTGCTGAACGACAAACAGTACGAGACTTATATGAAGCTATTAGGAGCCACGCTGCAGAATCGCATCATCAGAAGGTAAAAAAAGTAATGAGGTATTTTAACGACCGCCGCAACAATAATTGCGACGGTCGTTAAACGTTAAAAAACTATAAGCATTGACACATTTCTAAGGCAGCATTCCTCATTTCTCAATGAAAAGTATTACCTTTGCACCCGCTAAATAAGCAATGACAGGGGCATAGCCCAGTTGGTTTAGAGCGCTGCAGTCACATTGCAGAGGTCCCCGGTTCGAGCCCGGGTGTCCCTACCTGAAAAGAAACAGCCGAGAGTTCTGCTCTCGGCTGTTTCTCATTTCGCCTTCTTTTTTGGCAGACGTTTCGCCTGACGTAGCGCCTCAGTAATGATCCACTGCAGCTGGCCGTTGGTGCTGCGGAACTCGTCAGCAGCCCAAGCCTCTATCGCGTTCATCGTGTCAGCGTCAACGCGTAGGATAAAACTCTTGGTATTTTTCTCTGCCATTAATTGCTGATTTCTCGTTTCAGATACATCGTTCCCCGATCTACGGCAACGAGTTCCCAGCCATCGAAACCCAATTGGTTGAGTTCCCGTTCCGCATGAAAAAGGGGCGTTACTGTCTTGTATTCAAACCTTTTCATATTTTAATGATTGAGTGTTCCGGTATTAACTACTGGCTGTGCCGAGTCGTCGCCACAGAGCACGACGAGCAGGTTCGAGACCATAGCGGCCTTCTTGTCGTCGTCCAGTTCCACAATTTCTTCGTTCGACAGCTTGTCGAGTGCCATTTTCACCATCGAGACGGCGCCCTCCACAATCTTCTCGCGGGCGGTGATGATGGCAGAAGCCTGTTGACGGCGCAGCATGACGGCGGCAATCTCAGGAGCGTAGGCCAGATAGTTGATGCGGGCTTCGACCACTTCGATGCCAGCCAGCGCTAAGCGCTCGTTCAGCTTTTGTTCCAGCTGGTCGTTGATTTCCTCACCACCACCACGCAGCGTCAGTTCGTTGGTCTTATTGTCCTCGTCGTCGTAGGCATACTGACCTGCTACCTGACGCAGGGCGGCGTCGCTCTGTACACGGACAAATCGTTCCAAGGCGTTCATGATGGAACGAACGTCGGTGCCCATCTGCCCCTGCGAGATGCTTGCCATCGTCTGAGAGTCCACCTCGAACAGGGCCTTGTACGTGTCCTTCAACTTCCATACCAGCACCAAACCAATCATCACGGGGTTACCCGTCTTGTCGTTCACCTTGATAGGTTCTGCATCTAAGTTGCGTGCGCGCAGGCTTACCTTTTTAGTACCATAGAACGGATTGATCCAGTAGAAACCCGTCTCCGAAAACGTGCCGCTGTATTCGCCGAACCACGTTGTCACCCGGGCCTCGTTGGGCTCCAGCATCAGGCATCCGCGCCACATAATGATATTGGCAATCAACAGCACAATGCTGCAGACGATGATTCCACCTGCCGTATGACCATCGGTGCTGTGTAACAAGCTGAATCCACTAATGATGCCATAGATTGACATGATCAGTATGACAATGTTCACGAACAGCATCAAGAAGCCATTCATGACTACACCATTAAATTGAAACTCTTTGTTCTCCATCTCTTTTAACGTTTAATTGGTTGATATTATTTTGATATTGCAAAGATATGCTTTTGTTTTGATACGGCAATGGATGGAGGCCATTATTTAGCAATAATTAACTCGTCTTACGAAATCTTTAGCTTACCTATTGTGGTTTGTTTAGATATTTCGCAATAGCTAAAAATGTTCCAGATTTAACCTGGGTTGGTGCTAAAGCAGAACTGGGAGTTTATGGCGCGAAAACCGCCGATTTTTGATAACTTATTGACTTTCAGCAATGATTAGAACCAATATTTTGGAGAGGTTACGAATTAGTTACATACGGGAGTCCGAAATTATCCGCGATTTGCGTAGGACTCAATAACTCTTTATTGACTTCAATTGCGGTACAAAGGTACACATTATAGTTGAACCAACCAAACATTTTGCAGAAATTCTTTCCTTTGAGATTCTTTATAATCCGAAAATATTAGAAATTGAAAAACCTATTTTAATTATATCAAACTACAAATAGATGAAAAATAGAATGTATTAACAGTTAATAATCCATAAAAACAGTATGATAAACATACCGATAGGTATCTTTTATATTTATTATTTGTATATTTGCACTTGAAATAGTGTTTTAATTATTGATTTAAGTTTTTATGGAGTAAGATATGGCAAACAGAAAAGAATTATACAAGATGACTTCTTTATAAAAAAGAAAGGTCACAAGCACTTTTTAAATTTGAAATGTAATTCCAATATCACGATTCTTTAGGTTCACAATAAAAATCAAAGAAACAACAAACAATTCATTTTTACTTTAAAACTGCAATTATGATAAAAAAATAAAAGTTGATTGTGTTTGAAACTTACGACCATAAATATGAAATTAACGAAAATATTCCTTTTATGCCTCATCTTCATTCTTTTTTCCTGTAAAGAGAATCTGAATGAAGCCGTAATATCAGATACTGACACTTTGCTTGTTAATGATCCGAAACGAGCTATTGCTATATTAGACTCTTTGGAGCAAGTAAGTAGTTTAAATGAGAAAGAGCGAATGCATCTGGTTTGGAACCGGGCATTGGCACATCAGGCATTGGGACTGTCACTGGCAGAAGATGATCAGTTGATGGAAGCAATAGTCTATTACAGAACAGAAAATGAGAAAGTGGCAGACTGCTATCTACTGGAAGCCTCTTATCTAAACTGGAAGGATAAGGGAGAAGATGCTGTAAAAGCCATAGACAAGGGTCTCACGGAAATATCGGACTCGGTAAAACGAGTTCAATTACTGGTTGCAAAAGCTGGTGTTTTAGAACATCAGCGTAAATACGATCAAGCCGTAGATGTGCTAAAAGAAGCATTAACCTATGGCATGTCGAAACGTCAGTTGGCTATATTAAATTATAAGTTGGGGCTGAACCTTTCTCTGCTGGGCGATGGACATTCTGAATATTACTATGACAAGGGCATCAGGTCGGCAGCAGAGAACGGCGACACGGCCCTTGCATGTGAGATTATGCGCAACTATGCCGACTATCTGGCAAATAATGGACAATACAGCCGTTCAAATGACATGTTCTACCAGATTGGGCAAATGATGCCACAGGTGGCGGAGTTGTCGGCGATTCAAATGTCAATGGCTGGTAACTATATCAATATGCATCGGCTTGACTCTGCCCGCATCTGTAATGACAGGGCTATCAAGAGTGAGACAGAACTGGAAGCAGAAGGGTTTGCAAATATTGCGCGTAGGGCAGAGTTGGAACAAAAACGTTTTTTGTTGGATTATGCAAGTGGCAAACCTGTATCGTCTGTGGAGTTTGCTAGATTTTTTGACTCTATCATGACAGATATGCAAGCAAAAGAGAACACATTGGCTAGACGACAAGAAACAAAGAACCGTCTGCAGGCGGCCAACTATGAACTGAAACTCAGTAAACAGCGGATGGGATGGATGCTGTCGGTGGCAATGCTGCTGTTGATTGTCGGCGGAATGGGTGGCTATCTATATTATAGGAATAGGATTAGACAACTGGCAGAGGCAGAAGATAGGATTGACACCTTGACGAGAATGCTAGAAGAGGCACAGAAGGCTCCTGTAGAAAACGAAAAAGGAAAAGATCTACCTCAGGTGGAAGATGATGCTTTCTTCAAGAAAATACTTTTGCAACAGTTGGGCATCATTCGACTTGTGGCTAGTACACCTACCAACCAGAATCAGGCTCTTCTTAAACGTATATCGGGTATTAGCGGTGGAGAAATACCCACAGACAGTCTGCTCATATGGTCTGACCTCTATCCTGTAATAAATCGACTTTATAATAATTTTCATGCCCGATTGTCAAGTCAATATGCCGATGCACTCACGGAAAAGGAAGTGCAGATTTGCTGCCTGTTGTGTGCGGGATTCTCAACAAAGGAAATAGGTGTCATTACACAACAGTCTGACGCAACGATTTATGTACGCAAGACTTCCATACGGAAGAAAATTGGAGCAGCAGAAGGACAAGATATTGTCGCTTGTATCAACAGTGTTAAGGGTTGATTAAGACTTTGCAAAGCTACATTTAGATTTTATGGGAACGTAACCTTTGAATTTCAACAGGTTACGTTTTTTTATTTAGATTTTTTATTTGGGCATTTAGTCGTTTTAAGACTCATTTTTGCCATAACTTTGCACTGTCAAAAGTTTAAGTAATCAAATAAAAAAAGCGCATGAAACATTTAATGAAAACATTGATAGGTACATCTGCAATGATGCTGGTATTCGGTTCATGTAGTAGTATACCTGGTTCCCAAGAATGGAAGATCAAGAAAACCGCTACTGCATACATTGAGCAAGGCCTAAAGGGTGGTGAGAATATGCGTTGGGGAAGTATTCGGCGCAAACTCCGTTGGGAAATAAAAGATAAGACATGTATTTATGCAGAAGTGAAATATACGGTTACTTCTGACAGTGGAAATACGTACAAGACGCTTTACCTGCTATTGTCGAAAGATTGTGATTCGCTTTATTATGCATCAGATGAAAACGACACTGAACAGAAGCTGAGAAATGAGGTGAGTGAGAAATCGTTATTTAATATAAAATAATTTATAAATTATGAAGAAAAGTCAGTTTAAAAAATTAGCAGTTTTCATTGTTTTTGTGATGTTTATTGCATTAGCAAAAAGCGGGCATATTAATATGCCTGGCCATGGAAACTGGGAGAACAAGAATTTTGAGAATGCTGTTGTACACCATGCTTCTTCTATACTTAGCACTGGAGAAAAAGTTGAATTTGGCAGCAAGTTCTTTTGCGAAGACTATAAGGAAAATGATGAAGTGCGTTTCTCTGCCAATGTTATATATTATGTGGTTTCGAGTGACGGTACTAAAGAGAAGCATGTTGCCCATGTAGTTTGCAACGAAGATAAAGACAGGATCATTGAGTGGAAGGATATCGAGAATAACTAATTAGATTAACATGTATATGAAAGGTTTGACATTAACCATAATTGCATCATTAGTGCTTTCTTCATCAGTTTTAGGTAAGGATATTAAAGGCCGAATTATTGATGAAAATGATAAGCCGTTAGAGTTTGTAAATGTTGTCCTCCTGCAGGACTCGACATTCGTTACAGGAGTAATAACTAACGGAAGTGGTGAGTTCCATTTAACAAGTGATTTAACAACAGGATTGAAACTTAAACTGTCGTTTGTGGGATTTGATACAAAAGTTATTGAAATTACTCCAGATGGTGTGCTTGGGGATATTAAGATGATCAATTCTAATACCCAGCTAAAGGAGGTGGTCGTTAAAGGCAATGCTTCTATAACACATTTAAAGGGCAATTCATTAGTTACAAATGTAGAAAACAGTATTTTAGCGGATGCCGGAACTGCTAAAGATGTACTACGGCAAATTCCAATGGTTGTTGAGAATAATGGTAACCTAGAGGTATTTGGGAAAGGATCTCCTGCTGTTTACATAAATGGCCGAAAAATAACAGATTCCCAAGAATTATCAACATTGCTCTCTGGTAATATTCGCAATGTGGAAGTTATTACAAATCCAGGAGCATCTTATTCTGCTGATGCAAAAAGTGTCATTCGTATTCGCACCAAGAAACCTCAGGGAGATGGTTGGAGTGGCACGTTCCGTTCAACCAACGGTTTTCAGCATTATTATCAAAGTTCTGATATTGCCGATTTGAAATATAGAACTGGAGGCTTGGAGTTTTTTTCAAACTTCATGTTTAATGGAGGGAAAAATTGGGAAAGAAAGTCGACAGACATGACAACAAATGCAACTTCAACATGGAATCAGAAGCTATTTGCTGCTAATAGAAAGAACTATGATGGACTACTTGGCAAGGTGGGGTTTGCATGGTTGATTAATGATAAGCATTCTATGGGTGCATATTATCAAAACGATTATGCACATATTAAGACAAAGTCCCATTTAATAAGTAGTGTATTTGAGAATGATGAATTCTACGACAAATGGGAAACCATGGCAGATAATGACATAAAAAATACTCCACGACATGCTGCCAACCTATATTACAATGGCCAAATAAAGAAGCTGAATATTGACTTTAATGCAGACTATATCTGGAGCAAAGGAGTCCAGAATACTGTAAATGATGAAACGAGCCAGTTTGGGGAAAATCAAACTGTTACGACATATAGTAAAAACAAGGGCAGGATGTTGGCAGAGAAAGTATTGTTGACTTATCCTGTAGCTAAAGGAGTAGTGAAATTTGGGGAGGAATATACAAGTTCGAGAACCGATAATAATTTTAGTACAGAATATGTCAATCTAAACAATGCAACTTCAAAGATAACAGAGGATAATACTGCATGTTTTATGGAGGTAATGCAGCAACTGGGTAAATTCGTTGTTGGATTTGGTTTACGATATGAACATGTAAATTATGACTATTTTGAAGGGGAGGGTTCTGATTATAATCTGAGTAAGACATATAATAACGTATTTCCTTCACTCAATGCAGCCACACGTCTGGGTAATCTTCAGATGTCGTTATCGTACAGTGGCAGAGTAGAGAGACCTACATATTCAAATTTGAATGCTAATATCTCGTATTTGAATAGAATGACATATGAGTCTGGAAATCCACGTCTTCTGCCAACAAAACTGCATAACATAGAATATATGGCAGTCTGGAAGGGATATTTTGCCCAGATATCATACTCGTATTTTGATAATCCTATTGTTAATACAACGAATCCGTATAGCAATAATGGTGAGATTACAATTCTTACATATGAGAATTTCAAGAAAAAACATTTCTTGCAGGCGTTTATGGGTGGAAAGTTTCAGATAGGGTCATGGCAACCGCAAGTCAATGTCGGAATGTTTAGACAATGGTTTGATGTCATTGTGGATGGGAAAAATAAAAGTATGAACAAGCCAATAGGAATTCTACAATGGCAAAACGCGATTCATCTCCCTTGGGATACTTGGTTAAATATTGACTGTCAATGGACTACCGCAGGTAATGATAGAAATATATATACCAGCAGTTCTTCTTACGTGAATGCAAAAATATATAAAGATTTCTTTAAAAAGAAACTCAGTTTTACGTTGGAAGCACGTGATATCTTCAACGGATCACGACCGGATTTTACCTTCTATAATAATGCTGTTACCATGTTTCAGAAGAATCTCGGTGATATGCGGTCAGTGATGTTTACTGTACAGTATAATTTTAATGTAACGCGTGATCGTTATCGTGGCACAGGTGCTGGAAATATGGAGAAAAAGCGTTTTTAATCAACAAAAAAAGGATTTATTGAAAATGAAAGCACCAAGGATAGTACAGAGCTATTGGTCAAAGGCATATCAGAACACGCCAAATAGCGG
>CADBHI010000045.1 GCA_902794405.1 uncultured Prevotellaceae bacterium | reverse complement strand
GCCTGCATTCTAAAGTGGTCAAATTCGACCACTTTGAAATTTGGGTTGTGAATCATTTCCCAAGTTCCAAGAAACTCTATCGTGTATCTGGTGCGTATCCAGTTTTTGATGACATCGGCAGCACGGCTTTCACTTTGCTTGCCATTAGCCATGTCTGTTAGTGAAATATAGTCCTTGTCATTATGCGACAGGACTGTTATCTCTGTATTCTGGACTGTTATCTTAGCCATAGGATATTATCCATTATGAATTATGTGTGCAAAGGTAGTAAAACAAATCGAAATAGAAGCGTAATCCACATAAAATTCTGTAGAAGGACGTAGCCTAATACGCACCTTTCTGGCAAGTGCCACAAAAGATGCCACAATCAGTTCAAGAGCGATGAGCAAGCTCAGAGGAAAAAAGAGATGAATAGATTTGGCTCTTTCAAAAAGAATGGTTACCTTTGAGACTATGTCTCGAAGTTCTTGGACGAGCCAAGCGAACAAGTTCGAGTTATCACGTTCGAAAATACTCAAATAAATTTGGTGTTTTGCTCACTTAACTTTGCACCCGATGATGAGCCATAGTACGGCTGGTGACACATCATCAGGTGTTCTTTCTTGCGTCCCGTTGGTAGCAAGCGAGCATAGCTCGAGCGGATGCAGTTTATAGCAGAATGTGGAATTGAGTACGACCTCCAAATAGTAGAACTCCAATTTCCTATTTGAATATCAGTGAGTTGCCTTTGAATAAGAAAGAGATGGGTAACACTTTAGAAACGAGAGGACTTACATATTCCTACACATTTCTCACTAAGCCAAAGCGCTCGACCTATGGTCGCTTCGCTCTGCGAAGAACGCTCATCTTGGGTGCAAAGGTACAAAACTATTCCCACATAACCAAATCTCATTTGTTAATTCTGGTTTGTTAATTGCTTTTTGTTTGTTAATCCAGCAACAGTCAAATTTCCATAGCATGCAGCCTCTACGGCATTTAGGGTGTGATTTTTATTTGTACCATTTGTTAATCCTGAGTTCACTACCGGCCGTTCAGTTACATGTGAGTTACATACCAGTTACATACCGAGGACATTCAAGATGCCCTTATTTATGGGAGACTTCAATGTCTGTTAAGTATAAAAACAAGCCTCCAGTTACATACCAGTTACATACCCTAAGCCCAAAATGGCACATACCCTTTATTGTTCCGGCTTTGGTTCTCCGTCTTCTCCTCCTTGATCTTTCCTGCAATCAAAGTGTCCTTTATAATACGTGATGCCATCGGATAGTTCTGTTTGTCTATTCCAAGACGTTCCCTAAGTGTGAGGTTGGTCATCTTGTCATTAGTGACATACTTCAGACAAGCATGCTGATAGCAAGCATATATACGCTCTTGTCTGTCAAGGTCTGCATACTTACGATAAGCAAACAAGGTAACAGTAGTTCGGGCCTCTTGAACTGTAAAACGAAGTGGTGGAAGTTGGAACAACTCAATAGCCGCTACAGCTTTGTCAAGACCACTACCTAATTCTTCGCAAATGCCCAACCGACGCATGAGGTCTGCTAATGATGAATTCCTTGAATTATATTCATCAATAAATCTCTCAACACTAATAATCGGTTGACCAGGGTTAGAGACATCTATTCGATCAGTATATATTTCTACCATCGGGAATCCCTTTTCGCTGAAATCCTGATGTACCAGCATGTTGGCAACAATCTCTCTGACAGCAATCTCCGGATACATAGTAACCGTAGATCGCAATGCCTGTCCTATCTCCTCGTTGGCAGGCAATTGACTGTTAATCCATTCCACCATCGTAGAAAAACTGATGGCATAGCCTGCATCGAAAGACTGCTCACGAACTATGTCAAGTTTGCTCTTTCCTTTATACACAATGACTCGTACCATCTTCCTCCGCAAGTCGTCAAAATCAGACAAATGCTTGGCAAACAACAAGGCACCGAGTTCTGTGATGCTATATCCAACTTCGTCCTGCATCACGATTTTCTCTGCAAGCATACGGTCAATGATGCCCATAGTGTCTGAAGGCAGAGGTAGTCTCATCATGTCAAAATATGTCTCTGCACTCAGCAAAGAGAGCACTTGTGTCGCTGTCAATTTTTCCTTGACCACTATTTTCTCTAATGCCATCTGTCCACCCTTCCATATTTTCGCCTCCTTTTGCGGGAAGTCCCTTAACTTCCTCGTTGTAGAACCAACCCTGACATATTCCTCATGAAGAAAAGAAACAGGCTGATTCGTGGCTGCAGGAATCCTGAATACGCAGACATGCCCTTTGTCCTCATAATCGAAATCATCGATAATCTCAAAGTCAATACGAGGATTAAGGCGAGTTGACAGCCATGACTCCAGTTCTTCATTACCAACCTTCTTCCGTGTTGCATAGAAGTCCGTCCCAACAACCTTTAGCGTATCGTCATTTATGCCGAAAACCATATAGCCGTATGGCATGTTGCAAAGGAAAGCACTATTGGAAAGGGCTGAAATCCGCTCCCCAATTTCTTCCTTGGAATGGAAGTTCTCCTTGAACTCTATCCACTCCGTTTCTTTATTCTTAACCAACAGGCTATCTATGATCCTTTTGAAATCTGTATATTCCATCTTGTACGTTTGTTAATCCGACTTTACATATAACGTTTATTGCCAGTCATATATGATTTATTCGTTTGTAAATTCGATAGAATCGTTTGTGAATCCACAAAATATTTATTCAACCGCTTGAAGTTCTTTGCCTGCAAACGTTCCATAGGGTTTCCCTGATATCTCTCCCTTTTTGTAATAATCACCAAACGCTTTGAGTATTGCATCTATATTCTCTTCGCTTTCTGTGGAAAGTTTGTCATTTACAATCGGCAGTGTATCTCCATATTTCTTTAGGACTCTTTTCATCAAATTAAGGGTCTTTGGAGTTAAGTTCTTGTAACCACCCAACTTTTCCACTTTTATAAGTTTCTTATGAATAGATGGTTTCTTCTCTATTAGCTCTTTTAATTTCTCACCACCTATAAAATTCCCACTCTTTATCATATTGTCTGCAACCTCAAACGCTTTCTCTTTATATTCTTCTTGGAGACCGACAATTTGCTCAAAGTTTGATTTCTTGATGACATAGAAGGTTTCTTGGTGATAAATACAGTCAATTTGTTCATCAAGATTCACCGTTTCTTCTTTTAACAATGATAATTGTTGACTTTGGATACTGAATTTGGCTCTAATCCAACTTTTTGCCTTTTCGTCAACACCCACTTTGCTAGGAAGAATTTTACGAAATGTGAAGATTCGTTCTTCCGTTTCCAGATTGAAGAATTCAACGCAATATGCCCACATTTCTTCTGTCTCAGTGATGTTGGCTATGCTTGTAATTTTAGGAGCTGTTTTTAATAATTGGTTAGTTACTACATCATTAAAAGAAAAAACTTTATTCTGAATATTATATGTAAATAAGTGTTCTGTCTCATCGGTCAAAATATCATAATCAACCATCTCATAGTTCTTTTGGATGGTTTTTTCAAGTTGCCTAACCGAAGCGTCGTATAGGTATGAACGTACCTCATCGTCGCAATCCATCTGGGACACTTTGAACAAATACTTGTCTTTTGCAGGGGTACGTTTTACGACTCCCGGCTTAATTGTTCTTGTTACGAAATAGAGTTTAACATCTTCTTTCTTCGTAAGCAAGATTTTTTCTAATAATTCTGTAATAATCATATCTGTTATCTTTTATATCCGTAAAACAATTGGTGTCCAACATTGTACATCTTTGTTTGGTCATTTTCCAAGATATCATTGTCACGTGAAATGAGAACACCTTGACGTTGAATGTCGCCATCCATGTATCTAACGCTATAAATAGAATATTTCAAACATAATACAGGGTTTACTAAAATTAGTTTAGAGCGAATATAAAGACGATATATTACATAGAATATGCAAACTATCGTCACACAATCAATCAGATTGCTATAATCCTCAAACAATATTGGGATGATGTATGTTGCGATATAGGCTAAAGGCTCATCGTTCATGCTTGAAACTTCTGTTATTCTATATGTATGCCCACTCTCTACCCGATGCTGTAGATTCATAAAGACAATGATGGTGCCTATAATTCCAATGACAGACAATACAATGCAAAAGAGAGACATTCCAAAATACTTAACCATACAACACAACGCTTCCACATTAATGCCACTCCACGATAAATAACAACAATTTGCAGAAGCTTGTCTCAAGACAATTAAAATAAACAATGGCAAATAAGAAGATAGGAATAACACCAATGGCGCTAACCCTGTTAAACGATTTGTTCGTGTGTATCCCATCTTCTCCATTTCGATATTCTCAAGTCCTTTGTCCGTACAATTTCAATACAATATTTATCGTAATGAGTTCGCCATGGCGCATATTTTGGAATATATTAACCCATTCTTCTCCCAAAGAAAAGAACTCATCGAGCTTTAAACACATCTTACCGTCTTCTATGGTAAGTCTGGATATCTTATAATAGCCATCTATATTGCCGCCAACCATCGGCAGAAGATATTTAGCCTCAAGGATATTCACCTTTGGCAAGGTCTCCATGACGTATTTCTTAGCCTTATGTTCCAAGAATATCTGATAGTCAGCATCTATCTTTCTGACAGTAGCTGTAAACACATTCCTCGACTCAACAGACTTTGGCTTGGTGTCTGTATAATATAAGCCTCTCTGCGGTACACTCACTTCAAGTTGTTCAATGATACTTTCATCAAGGAGGACTTTGCGAAGGTGGTTTTCCAAGAGCAATCCGCTTTCCTCATTTGGCAGCAACGGATAGGCACCTATATTCACTTCTTCAATAGATTTCAGGAAGTATGGCAACTGCTCATAGTGGTTCTGTATTTGTTCTAATAGCCGTTGTTCGTCCATTCGTCCAGGGAAGAGAATGTAACCACCGATAATCTCTTTCGAAAAACAATGCTCACCACGCTTGCCGTAATAGATGGCATCGCGGTAGTGGTGCATCGCGTTGATGGTCTCAGACTTTGGCTCATCTTGCACGCCACCTAAAGTTGCGTCATCATCGCCACGTACACTATACTTGGCATCATAGAGATAGGTCAGCGTGATGTCACGACCTTTTTTGTGGATGTGCATCACGATGTCTGGCTTCTGTTCCGTGGTGGCTGAACGCATATCATATTCATCAGCCTCCCTGCCAAAAGAATACTGATACCCCACTTCTACTAAATCACCATTCTGCGGATTAGTGTAGGTTATATGTCCACTCAATGAGCCTCCATTAAATAAGTCGAAGGCATTCTGTGTATCCTCATGGACATATTTTTCAAGATGCTCCTTGTTGTGTACATCTATTCCCAACACCTTGCATACAAGTTGCTTCACCTTCAGGAAACACCACAATTCATAGAGTCGCCAGATAGGCTGCACGCCTACGCTTGTATTGCCTTGAATCAGGTCGAGGCCGTTTTGCAGCATGATCCAATAGCGGTAAACCTGCGAGTAGCCGCTGCGCTGCTGGAGTACCATGCTTTGTTGACGGAAACCATCAAAAAGCCCAATGCCTCTAAAGAAGGAATTGCGGCGGAGCAATTCCTGTTCTTTCAACTTATCCTCCAAATTAGCGACTTCACTTTCTGATGTACCTTCACCCAGTTTCTTGATAAGCAATGAGAGACGTTCCGAGATGCGCAGCAAGGTGTATTTTACGAAACGGTTTTCCCTTGTGTCCAAGGTCGCTTCCGTTTGCTCTGTCCTATAATAATTCCTCAGCGCTTGTTCTTCATCATTCAGGCGGTCATTGCAGAATCTTTCTGCCAGCATGGGTGTCCAGCCTTTGATGCGCTCGGCTCTACGGTATTCCTCATATTGGCGCATCTTGTTGTGGGGCTGGTGAATGATGAAGCGAACGGCCTGCACATAGCTGTCCACTATCTGCTTGAACACCGACAGCCATATCAGTTCGTTGTTGGCTTCCTGCCCCATCTCAAACTGTTGGAAGGTCAGCGTGAGATAGCGGAACACCAAGTCACCATATTCTGCCCTTATCTGCTGAATGATGACGTCAAGGTCGTGCTTTGTGTCGAGTTTAGGCGAAAGCACGTCAAACTCTATCTTGTGCTGTAGGTGTTCGTTGGCCGTATTCTTATATGCAAACTCCAAGGCAAAATGGCCAGGCTGGTTCAGGAAGTCAAGACTGCTACTGATGACATACCCCCCCGATGCTGTCTGCACCACGTTAAACATTGCCTCCACCTCCTTGTTGGGGTGGATGATGCGCGGCTCCTCCACGGCATCAAAGAATGTCAGCGTAAGGTTATACTTGTGGTCTTCAAAGAAAACTGGTCGGGCCTCATGCCAGTCAGCCTCAGCCACCTCATCCATAGCCTTGCTGTCAGCATTATATACTTTCAGCGTTCCGCCACTCGCCATCACATAATTGCAATACCGCTCTGGTGGAAGTTGCTTGGCTCTCACCTTGAACTTCCGCCACGACAACCCAATATCCGTGCTGCTGGCTTGGATGACGTAGGCCTCATGATATTTGTATTGCAATAGTTCCATACGGAGTTAGAAGAAGTTGGTGTAATAGTTCGCCAGTTTATCATCCATTTCCTTCAACTTCCGAAGAACTTGGTTGTAGAGCGAATTGACATCTGCGTCCTCTTCGGGCTTAAAGTGGCTTTCAACGAAATTCTTCAAATCTTTCAGCACATTACTCTTGCCATTATGTGTTTCCAACTGTTTTTGCTCACCCTGCACACGCGGCAGCACCTTTTCCAACAGAATAGCCAATGTTGCTTCGCCTATCAGCCCTTCTATTTGGTTTGGTTCGGGGAAGTTGGCCCGCTCAATCAATGTACTCAGATACAGCACCAACTCATTTTGCACACGATAGCTGACGCGGAACGGCGTTTCATTCAGTATGCCGTTGATGCTGTCTGCCTCGGCAGTTCCGTCAGAATCACCCAATAATTCTGGGATGCGAGTAGAAATCACATCCTTGTATTTAGCAAACCGCACATCGTCAAGCACTTCGTATGCCCGCACAAATTCTGCCTTGAATGCTTCAAGCGGTATCGGCTCATCCCTGTATTCTAACAGCATCTTACTCTCTGACGAGAACATTTCCGCCATCTTACCACCATTCATCTCAATGGTAAACGCACGGTCTATCACCTTACGCGAGAACTGATGGGTCGTATCATCCATATTCACCGTACCAATCACGAAGAGGTTATCAGACAATGTCAGACCGTTCTCCTTCAGATATGTGATGATTTCTGCGTCCTTCTCGGAATACAAGAACTCCATCTTGTACTGCTTGTCGCCCTCAATAATGTCGCCCTCGTCTTTCACCAACACCTTCTTCTGCAACTCACAGTTACTGAAGCGGTCTTTGCTCAACAAATATTGGGTCAATATCTCGTCACCCACTTTCTTCCTTGTTTCCAACACGCTCAGAAACTCAGCGAAATACTGCTCCACTGGTGCCAGGTTCATTTCATCCAGACAAAGGAAGAACGGCACATCCTTATTCTGTGAGGCTTTATAGACAAAGCGAATAAAGTCTGTCAATTCATATTTACCAGACAAAGCGCTGTAATACCCCAACAGTTCCGTTGAGTCATGCCAGTTAGGTTTCACTTCCACAAGACAATAGTTCCCCGGTGTTGTTCCGCCTTCATTCCGCAATTCCCCATCAGGGCAAGTCATAAATGCCAATTCCTGCACCTTCTGGCTTTTGCCTGTTCCTGAGATGCCTGCTAGAAGAAGGAAAGGTTTAGTACGGAGGGCAGTGATATAAAAATTATTTTTCTTTTCAATATCAGAGAACCTAAGCACTTTTTGAGCGACCTTTTTGTGTTGTAAAGGTTCCATTTTTATATTCAGTGTGTTTACTGCCCATTTTGTAAAGGGACTCTCATGCACACTACAAAGCTTTTCATACGAGTAGTTTCCGTTTTCATTTCCGACTATAAGTAATGTGATTAGCCCGCTATACTGTTGCTCCAATGCTCGATTAAGTATCGTCTTTCTGTTGACGCCAGAATCGCATACAAAAACGACAATGCTAGCCTTATGTTTAAATTGTTCTGCAACCCGATTGCCTATTTGCTTGTCTTCCTTAATATGAGAAACTGTAGCATCTAAAGAGAAGGATTGCATAAACCAATCTTTCATGCCATTCCCCTTTGAGGAATTTCTAGGATTTGCGCTCAATAATGAGTTAATTGTTGTCTCAAATGATTCTTTTGTAATACTTTCCATATTATTTACTCATGAATTCAATATGTTGTTTTATTGCTTTTTGGAAAAATGCAGGACTATGCATTCCTCCCTCTGAAAGTCTTTTGTCAAATCCTATTGTTGCTTTAAGAGACAATGGCTTTCTTGGAAATATAAGAAAATCAGTAAGCGAGATTCTTGCTTTGCTAGAAGGGTATAGAGTAGCTTTTGATTCCATTCGAATGCCATTTAATCCCCAAGCAGATTTTGGCCAAGCTTTCTTTGTATGTAGTTCTTTGTCTTTGGATGCATCGTATTTTTGAGGAGATAATATTTTGTTAGCAATCCATTCTACTGTGTCAACAGTTACAGCATTTCCCACAAGTTTCCATCTGCATGAGGATCTAGACAAAGTTTCGGCAGGAAGAGTCCAGTTTTCTGGAAAACCCTGTAAACGTTCAGCGTCTCTAATGTCAGGCGAAGATATTTCTCCATCAGGAAATGCAATGGCTGGAGGTGATGGGATTCCAATCGTTGAGCCTGCCTTAAGTGTGGGTATTCCATCTTCAACAAGCCCAAGGGCATGCTTTCCTTCTGTCCAATAAAAACCTATCGGATAATTAAACTCTTGGTAATTCACTTTTCCATATGAACGCTCAGATTCACCACTAAGGATAACATCTCTTGGATCATGATGTAGGGATGCTACAACATATACCCTGCATCGATGTTGAGGTACAAAAGAAATGGAGTCTATAGTGCGATATGCCCAGCGATACCTTAGCTTTTCAAGTTCATCAACTATCGTCTTTATCGCTTCCCCTCCATTTAGATTAAGCATGAAAGAAACATTTTCAAAAACGACCCATTCAACTTTGTTGCCTTGCAAGAGCCTAAAGACTTCTTTTACCAGTGAAGAACGTGTTCCTGAAAGTCCTAATTTTCCCCCGACGGAACTCAGGTCTTGACATGGAAACCCCGCACACAAAATATCCGTTCCTTTAGGGATGGATTTCATTTTACACACATCGTCAACAATAGGGATATTTGGAAGGTTTTGTTTTAGAACATGTTTTGCAATATCATCTATTTCGCACATAAGAGTTGTATTAACATCTATTTTTTTAAATGCCAATTCGAAACCTCCTATACCTGCGAAGAGGCTTACCATATTCTTGGGGGGCTTTGTTTTATATGTCATTTGGATATTTTAATCACTTGTTTGATTATCAACTCTATCAATTTAGGAGGAACGCTTTCACCAATAATCTTACAACATAGGTTTCTCCTAATGGGTTTACCATTAATTTCAAACTTGAAAACATAGTCGGTTATTGTTTGCAATACCATTGCCTCGTATATAGAAAGAGTTCTATTTTGGTCTGGATGCAGTTTTTTATCAGAAGCTTCATATTGAAAGTTTTGAGTAATGGTTCCTGCAGGAGTGTCCCATGTCATCCTCCGATATGCGCTATCAAATCCTTTAATAATTCTTCTTTTACCTGTCTCTTTGTCAATCATGGTTGGACGAGGCAGGAGAGCACCACATTTTTCACAATAAATTGGAGTGTTCTTTCGAGATTGGTGACGCCCATCCATCATGCACATGCCATGACGTGGAGTCCCATCATATCCGCAACTCACACATTGATTATTATATGCAGTTTCGTTGTATGGCGTATTTTCAACCCACCAAAACTTTTCTTTTTTCATAATTGGAACCATATGCCATGGGATTGTTGGGCATTCATTTTTACCAGCCTCAGAAGATAATTTTGGCAAATCTCCAATAACCTCTTGAAGTGTCACCCATTTCTTTTTTCCTCCTATACCCGACTCAGAATGAGTTTTGGAAGGTAAAAAAGTATCTTGGGATTCAAAAAATAGTTTCCCTTTGGTTGAACGTGTAAAAATTGTTATAAGTCTTTCGCGTTTTTGGGGAATACCATAATCTGCGCAATTAACAATTTCTGCTTTTCCACAATATTCATCAGACAGCTGAGATGTGATATATTCTATAATATTCACATATTTATTATTCTCAGTTCTAATTATTGTGTTCTGCATCTCTGGGACATTTTCCAAAAGGACCCATTCAGGACGCAATTTTTTTATAATATACAAAGTTGGAATAATCAGGCGATTTCTTGGGTCTTCTTTTGGTCTTCTTCCATCACGAATTTCTTTCTGGATCTTACCTATGCTATTAAATGACATCCCCTGACATGGTGGAGTTGCATAAATAAGAAATGGGCTACCAACTTCCTTCGATTTCCATGCGCTTATTATTTCATCTTTCAATTGCCATATATCTCCACACAAACTTTCTGTTTCTGGATAATTTTCTTGATACAAAGTACAACGCTCCTTTATTAGCTCATTGCTCAGGAGTATATCCATATTACAAGCTTTAATACCAAGTTCCCCTATCCCTGCAGAGGAAAAAAGGCTTAGAACATTATACTTGCTTTTTCTGTGCTGCACCACTTCTATTTTTTTATTTTCAATTTACCTACTATCTGCTTTGCAGTTACCCACTAAGTGAATAGTAGTTACCCTCTAACTCTGTTTATGCTTTATTCAACAAACTAATGATTCGTGCTTTTATATTCTCATAGGTGATATTTAGTCGACTTTTTGCAATAGCAGTTAGCCTTGAAGTATGTGCCAAAGCATCCCTTATAGGTTTATACTCTGCAGCATCCCTTCTAAGTGTAGCCTTTTTTATCCTATCAGTTTCATCATCAGCTAAGTATGCTAAATTATCCATATCTAAATGTGACAAATCGGAATCGTCCTCACGTATATCAAAGTTGATATTAGCGTTTTGCTTAGCAGTATCTGCCTTTGCTTTCCAATCATCAATCTTATTTTGAACATTCTGAGGAATTGCAATTTTCTTTTCTACGATATATTTACGTAGTAGATTTTCAGAAACGAAGCACTCACCATAAGAAGACAGATTAAACTCCGCATCTTCACTGATTGCCTTTATCCAACTATCAACTTTTTTTCGACTCTTGCTGTTATCTTTTGAAGGTTTGAAATCCTCAACAACGGCATTAAATAGTTCTTTTGATTTCCTCTGTTTTTTAGTCATTCTTGGATTTTCAGAGTCTCCATCTTGATTTATTTCCGTACGCCATACGTCCCAATCATTGATAATCGTCTTAAGTGCAACATCCAACTTGACCAACAATTCCTTGAACTTAGGATCATCAGGAACAACACCTTCACGACTACTTGTAAAGCGATCGGTTTCATCGTCCAAATCATCAAAATGGACTTGCCCATAAAGGTAACTCTGAACAATTCGAGCTATTGGGATATGTCTTAAAATGTCTTTTTCTCTCAATCTGCCATTTACATATAAGTCTATTGTGGCTTTTTCATCTGTGCCGCTAATTTTTATGTCTGATGGCGTTTCAACGGAGGCTATAAAACCTTTAATTGCTTTGTTCTCTAATGGGAGTATCTTTGATTTCTTGAACTCACTTTCGATGATATATGGATCGTCAACCGAATTTAGAATCCACACAAACTGTGTTTTTTCTTTTATAGAATCCAATTCTTTTATTGTAACCAAGTTCTCATTAATATAGATATTGAAACTTGGGTCTTTCAATGAGAACCGGAAATATAGTGCGACTAATTTCGTGATATACTCAACCCGATTGCGAATACCATCTTTCAGGCCTTCAAAAAAAATAACTGTACCTCTTTTTCCTAATCTTTCATCGTATTTTGAGACCAAAGAATCAGAGGGTTGTCCCAAACTATAATCTGTTGACGACACATCATCTTTAATTGCCTTATCCAATCCAGAATTATCAATGACGCCACCAACGATAGTTGCACCTTCAGCCTTTGTCAAGACTGTTATTTTTTGTGCACATGACAACAATGCCAGTTTACCAATTCCTTTCCTTCCAATAAAAGGGCGATTTGATTTAGTATGTGTTTTGTTGTCTTTACGTTTGGAATAACCAATTTTTAAAAATTTATTTTGGAAATCACTTTCATTCATTCCATCGCCATCGTCTCTGACGATTAGAATTTTAGAATCACGATCAATGGTTATATACACATTATTAGCATCAGCATCCCATGAATTTGAGATGGCTTCTCCAAGAACCGTCATAAAACTTCTATACAGGTTTCTACCAAGATGGTTTAGGATACTCAAAGAAATATTAAAATTGTATTGCTTCATAATGGAGTATTTCTAATATGTTGTATAATACTTTCTGCTATTACTTCTCCCAATTTAGGTGGAACAGCATTCCCGATATACCGAGAGGCTTTAACCAATGACACTTCTTGCTCATTTGGGAAAAACTTATAATTTGTTGGGAATGTCTGGAACAAAGCTGCCTCACGGGCGGATATTGCTCTGTTTTGTTCAGGATGTCCAAAACGACCGTTTCCGATGCCAGTACAAAGTGTTGTCATCGTTGGTGCAGGCTCTTCCCATTTCATACGCCCATAAACACTGCCAAAACTTTTGCCACTTTCTTCTTGGTGGCATTTAAGCTGTAACTCTTTAGGCCAGTCTTTCCAACCACCGCCATAAGGTGTTGCTATCATCCTTTGCATATTCAATGTGGACAAAGCACGGCATCTGTGTAAAGCATCATTTGGGCTACTTTCTCCCGCCTCTAATGGAGGCAGATTGCCGATAGCATCCCGAACTGTGACATAATCCTCTTTTTTATGTGTTGCTGGTATCAAAGCTATTTCCCCAAATCGGGAAGCCAATAAGACTAAACGCCTACGTGTCTGTGGTATGCCATAATCAGGACAGAAAACAACTTGATATTTCACATAATAATGTTCGTCTTGCAACGTCCTCACGAAATCCGCTAAAACGGATTTTAACTTGAACGAAGCAATGGCCGGTACATTTTCCATCGTCACAATATCTGGCTGCACTTCTTTTACTAAGCGACCAAATTCATATAACAAGTTGTATTTATCTTTGTCTTTGTTCTTGTTCTTGAATGCATACGAAGAAAAAGGCTGGCATGGTGCACATCCTGCCAAGACTTTTATTGCTTTCTTAGAATATAATGGCAGTATGTCGTCTTTCGTGACTTCCCTTATATCTTTATAAACAAACTTTGCTTCATTATTTGTTTCGTAGGCATACTTACAAGTCGCATCCAAGTCAAATCCTTCAAGAATCTTAAACCCTTTTGACTTCATGCCATAACTTAATCCGCCTATTCCACAGAATAGGTCAACGACTTCTATAGAAGGTAGTCTGCCTCGTCTTTTATGAATAGTATGTTCAGCCATAATTCCCTATTCTTTCTCAGTCCATAATAAGTCATCCACGCTGACACTAAGAATCTGTGCCAGTCGGATGAACATCTCTACATTAGGTTGGGCGGCGTTTGTCACCCATTTAGATATAACCGCAGGGTCTTTGTCAAGGATTTTCGACAATTGCTTGTTGGTCATTCCTTTCTCTGCAAGTACCACTTTTAGGCGGTTTATTCTTTTACGTTCCATCCGTATGCTAATAATTTGGCTACAAATATACACAAAAAATCTCAAAGTCAATGTCCGTTAAGTAAAAAAGTGGTAATTCTGAGTTAAAAAAATGTGTTTATATTCAATTATCCTTGCCAATTCGATGATTTTCATACCTGTTTGTTAGTTCTACGACCTCATGCATAATCTGCACTAACTGCATCATATACTTCTCTAACTTGTACACTAATGCTACGGTTCTGCGCTCTGAGAAGTGGCTCTTCAGTTCCTTCAATGTCTGGTTGTAGTTGTTTCCAACCATGCGGAACTGAGCATGAAAATCGCTCCGCTCGGCCTTGCCGCTTTGCACAGCAAAGAACTTGACATAATATTCATGCTGACTCTTGTCGAAAGCTACCACATGGAATGGCTCGCCAAAGATTCGTGCCTTGATGAAAGCGGACTTACTTATCATACCAAAACGGTCAAACATCTTTAGAAAGCGCATATCTTCTTCACTACTGAAGTTCACTGAATAGTGGTTTGTTGCCGGATCCAATTTGGGATTGCATGACAACTTTCAGGAGAACTGTGCCATTAAGTTCTTGCTCTGGCAAGCAAACAAGTTCGAGCGATTGAGGGTAATACGTCCAATGATAGGTGCTTTCCCCTGCTTGTCCAATCCGCTCTTTTTAAGGTAGAGCAATACCTTGAATTTGCTTACTTTGGATAAAATGTTCACGTTCAGCAATCCGCAAGCAAGCTTGCATTGCTCTCTCTTAATCACATTTTTCATACGCTTCTGAGTTTTGGGTGCAAAATTATAAATTCTCAAAGCGTCCCCAGCCGTGCAAAATATGCCAAAATATATCTCAAAAGCGCAGATAAACGCAAACCAACGCAATATCAGCGATTTACGCTATCTTGCACGTAATAACATCATCGTTCCCTACAGTCTTGATACTCACAAAAATAGTACGGTCTCCAAATCGCCGCTCGGCTTTGCCGCTTGCCTAAGCAAGAACCCCAGAATTTCTCAATCCTCTGCATCGCCTTATATAAAGAAATCCTGCAAATTCTTCCAAAGTTACGAAAAAATAATTGTAATAGGAAGCAATTTGGGAAATTCTTTGCAAACCTCACGTGTATATGCGGAAAAAAAAGTAATTTTGCAGCAGGAAAACAAAAAACTATAAGTAACGTATGAAAAAGATCAAGGCAATCGTTGGGCTGCTCCTGCTGATGGTGGGACAGGTTGTGGCACAGACAACCAAGTATGATACCGACCGCGGCTTCATCCACCCCGGTGGACTGCATACGCAGGAGGACTTCGACCGCGTGAAGGCACAGCTGGCGGCTGGCAACAATAAAGTGAAGCAAGCCTGGCAAAAGCTGACGGCATCGGAGTACAGCCAAAGCGGCGTACAGACGTACCCCACGGAAATCATCGTTCGTGGCGGGGGCAATGGCGAGAACTATATGAATGCAGCCCGCGGAGCGGCGATGGCCTTCCAGAACGCGCTACGCTGGAAGATTGCAGGTACGAAAGCCAATGCGAATGCTGCCGTACGTATCCTCATGCAGTGGGCACGGACAACGAAAGGCATCGGCGGTGATAGCAACTATGCCCTCGCCGCTGGTCTCTATGGCTATCAGTTTGCGCAGGCCGCAGAGCTGATGCGCGACTACGAGGGCTGGAGCCGCGAGGACTTCGAGGAGTTCAAGCGGTGGATGCTCACCGTTTGGTATCCCACCTCTATAGGATTCTTGCGTGGTCGCAACGGCACATGGGAGAATGCAGGCAAATGGTGGCAGGCTCCCGGTCACTACTGGAGCAACTGGGGGCTATGCAACGCCCTATGCGTCATCAGCATCGGCATACTCTGTGACGATGTGTTCATCTATAATCAGGGGATGTCTTACATCAAGTACGACCAATGCGGAACGTTCAGCCATCCACGAACCGAAGTGCCCATCAAAAACGACGGCCTGACGGAGTTTATGGGTAACTTCGTGGTGACGACATACGAGAGCAAGCTTGAGAAGTGGACGCGACGCCGGTCACTCATCGATGTCGCTCGGTGTGATGCTCGACGTGGCGAAGGTGGCCTGGAATCAGGGCGACGACCTCTTTGCCTATATGACACCATCTCACTCAAGCCCACTACCTTCGGCTATCAACTGAAGGACAACTGGCTGGGGCGCTCACCATTCACTGGCGATGCCTACATGACCAACACCTACATGGACAACCTACGCATCTACAACACCGCTCTCACCGCCGACCAAGTGCAAGCACTCGCTGACCAGCGACCGACAAGCAAGACCGTGGGCGCCCCATCGGGAATCCATGAGATTGGACAATTGGACAATTTACAAATTTACCATTCAGTCTACGATCTCCAAGGCCGCCGAGTGGATAATGGTCAATGGTCAGCGGTCAATGATCAATGGCCAATGGTCCGCTCGGCCGAAGGACGCTTGCAAGGCAAGAATGGTCAATTAAAAAAGGGAATCTATATCATCAACGGAAAGAAAGTCCTCGTGAATTCTTACTGATACTATCAATAGCTAAAGAATTTGCGCCCAGCGGCAGCTAATATTTCACTTTTCTGTACTTCTGAACCGCGTTCTAAGGTACTCTCGTTCGAAAAAACGAAAAAAGTCTCTCTTTTATTTGGTTTTTTGCTCACTTATTTGTACCTTTGCACCCGCTTTCCGCGTAATCGCTGGCAGGAAGTCACGAGTTGCCTGTTATGTTGCGTAGGAACGATACAACAAATTTAATTACTTTATAAAGTACAATGGATTTAATTAAAGTTGCTGAAGAAGCATTTGCAACCGGCAAGAAGTTCCCAGAGTTCAAGGCTGGTGACACTATTACTGTCGCTTACAAAACCGTGGCGTAGTCATCAAGATCTGTGGCCATGGTGACAAGAAGCGTTTCACCGTCCGCAAGATGTCGGGCACCGTGGGTGTTGAGCGTATCTTCCCCATCGAGTCGCCGAACATCGATTCTATCGAGGTGAACAAGGTTGGTAAGGTTCGTCGCGCTAAGCTTTACTATCTGCGCAAGCTCACTGGTAAGGCTGCTCGTATCAAGGAGAAGCGTCGTCCCGTTGCTACCGCTGAATAATTCAGTACGACAAAAAAAGCTCAACCCTCGGTTGAGCCTTTTTTTATGCTATAATTCTCGTTAGCACTTACATCGCCGTGCAACGCATCCTGGAACGAGTCCCAGTCCTGGAACCCCGCTAACAGCGACAACCTATCGAGCGTCTTACGGTCAGGCTTATGCAACAGCTCCTTCAGCTGCGGCAAAGCCACTTCATCAGTCACCTTCTCCACTGCCGACAGCAGTTTTTTCAAGGCAAAAAGTTTCTTTTCCATCTTCTTCTGAAATTTGCTGCAAAAGTAATCAGAATTTCCCATCCGTGCAAACAAATCCCCAACTTTTTTACTATTTACTCCGTGAGGAAGGGTGTCAAGAGGTGACAAGTGATAAGCGTTTCGAACTTATCCACATAGAGCACAAATACAAAATATAAAAAAACGTCAAAGTTTCACTTTTACGTCTAATCAACTAATTATTAGATAATTACAGACGTGGAACTTATTTTCAAAGTTCCACTAAGTTCCACCTCGTTTTTTGCCCCGCCCAAACCACGCTGAAAGGCCGATAAAAACAGGGGATTCAGCTAATCATACAAAAGTAAAACAAGTTGTTTTACCTTGCTAAATGGCTGGCAAAATGATGCTTTGCCCGGAGTAAACTGAAGTAAAACAACTTGTTTTACTTTCTCAATTGCGGAACCTTCTCTTCCTTCGACGGCATCATCACCGTCGTCCGGCCGGGGTAAACGGTGACGGACAACCGCCCGATGGCGGCATTTTTTACTAAAAATGGCCAAAAATGAGCCCGAAAAGTGGAACTTTGAAAATAAGTTCCACCTCAGCAACTATCAGTGGTACAGTAGCTTAGACAAAAAAGTGGAACTTTTGCCATTTTTGCAAAAATAATATTTGAGAATAAAATCATGAGGCGACCGCGTAATACCACCGAATAACCGACAGGAACTTCCTACGTGTTGAAAACGTGGAAAGTCCCTGCTTTGGATATGGAATAAAGGGGAAGTGCGCAGCTATGTGCGCACTTTTAATGAATGAATCTTGGCATTATTGACTATCGACCTTTATGACAGTTTCAATTCCTTCAATGTCACTAATAACACCCTTTGAATCACTCAATGTTAAGGTATGCTTTTCTTTGTCATAATACCTGAGCTCGGATTCCGTCGCATCCTTATAGACATAGGCGTAGGGTCTGATCTCTACTTTAGGATTCTTGACAGAGGTGTACATGTTGAGACCAATAGTATAGAGATGCCAGCCAGTAGCACTCACAGGGAATCGCTTGTTGAGGATTGCCTTACCCTTGCTGTTGAATACCTTAATATGTAATCCCCACTTCTTGATGAATGCACTTCCATATACGTTAGGATAGCATACGATAAAGTATCTGTAAGGATTGATGGACCATCCTTCGTTATTTCCATATAGCTGCTCTACGGGTGGCTCTCCGCCAATATCAGCCAAAGCAATGTATGGTTTTATGGAGGAGAAGTATTCTGCATCGTTCTTGTATTCCAGCGTGACGCCGTCGTAGTCGATGCAGGGTACCAGGCGATATAGTTCATCGTCCTTGAGACCTGTAATATGGTACTTATACTCTTTGTCCGTACTGGATGACAAGGTGTAGGTCGTATAATCGCCTGCCATGGCTTCCTCACAATAGATGTCTTCACCTATCTGTTCCTTGCCATGACGACCCTCGTAAACCTTGATGAAGGGCTTCATCTTGTCGTTACTTCCGATAGAAGCAAATAGTCCCATTTTGCTGAACTTCTGGGTGTACCAGAAGCCCTCCACCGCTTCTACGAACCCACCTGGACCGTCTTTGAATTCTTCTGCTTCCTCATCTAATTTCACGTTACTGTACTTGGTGTCTATCTGTGGATAGAAGGTGTATTTCTCGTCTACCAGTGGCCATGACTTTAGTTTGAATTTGTTTTCATAGGCGGTGAAGAAGAATGCCTTGATACGTATACCCAGTTTCAGACCTACGTTAACATAGAAGCGTAAGTAATTATCATGGGTAACTTGCAAGACATTATCGTCAGACTCTTCAATAAAGTTCTTATAGGCCTTTACTTGGGCACCGCCCTGGATAAAGCCGTTTAAGGTGACATCGATAGTCAAACCCTTACCGATACGCAGACCGATACCTGCCGAGAATTCCAGCTCAAGTTTTGCAGAACCTGAGATACTGGCTTCCTTGACGCTGGTAGAGCTCTTCTTTCCTTCGTCGTCAATATTCTGGGGCTTTCCATTCCGTACTTCCGTACCAGTAACCTTTCGTGTTACACGCTGGACAACAATCTTTCCGCATGCTTCAACCTCGAAACAAACGGTAAAGCTCGTCTCAAGAATGATACTTAATGGTCCCCAGACAGGGATGACCACATCGGGTCCTTCGACGTCCTGTTCGAGCTTAAGACTGGGTTTTGACTTATATAAGGTCTTGTCGAGAAGTATCTTTCCGGGCTGGAATGTCTCATTATTAATCTTAGGACCTGCATTGACACCAACTTCAACACCTACTTCCCAAGTAGTTTCTTCCTCGTTGACAAACTTGACGTAGTCATTGTCAGAGTCAATTACAATACTGACATGGTTGGTGTGTTTCCTGGAAATGTCGCCTTTTGCATACCATTTTACCTCAGCACTACTATTCTTTAGGAAAGAAGGGGATATCTTGAACTTCTTGGGGGCCTTGGCCACCTTATTCAGCTTACTACGTACTTTCTCTGGGATGAGGGGTAAATCCATCATCTCAGCCAAACCTGATACTCCTTCAGCGACTTTAGCAGATTCTTTTGTGATTTTCCGAGTATCAAAGCTAACTCCCCAACTCGACTCTTCGTCGACGTCGTCAGCACCATCAGATTCCTCTGCTCTCGTCGTCCAGTCTCTATCCCGACGTGCACGGTAATCTAAAAACTCCTGTCGGGCTTCAGGCGAACTGATCAACGAAGAGTCAACATCAGGAACGGAGTCCACGATGTAGCCCTTTTCGATGTCGACATACCTGTCAATATTAAGAACCAGCTTCTTGAAGATCTTTCCAAGGTCTGCAGGTTGGGTCACCACCTTTATCAGTCCATTCTCATTAGTGACAGAAAGAACCGTATTGCACAATCCAAGGGGAATCTGCACGGTATTCTCGCTATACAGACCCTCTCCAACCACTGGTCTTTCCTCAACTGGCATGGTGTCGTAGAAGTACAAGACAGAATCCTGAACCTGAGCCAGGTATGCATCTTGCAATCTTCTTGACAGGATTTTTACCCCATCGTTAAACTGATACGTCACATCGACCGTATCATTTTTTTCATGGTATTCAGAACCTACACCTTTCTCTTCTTCAGGAATCGGTTCCGGTTCGTCAAGATACAGGGTACACCCAACCAATATCGTTGCCAAGGCTGCAATTGCGCCAATCCATATACTATTGAGTTTCTTCATATCCTTATAGTATTTGTCAGTGAATTATCGTTGTCTTATTCTGCTGTGAGTTTAAAGAGTTTGGAGAGTGTGCCATGAGTCTCGCCATCGAAATTGAGTTTCGGAGCGAAAGTAAACAGGCGTGCCTGTGAATGGTCGTAGCACATGAAAATGATTTCTTCGATAACCTTCTCTTCTGTAGGCTCGTCTTCGTCCACTTCTACGTCAACAACACCTCCGCTACCAGGCTTGTCGTCCTGCGAAACATCATCACCATAAAGGATAGGGCTGTAGACGCGTATTTGAATGTATTGTTGGCCATTGGAATTCCTCAGTTGCCCGATACCGCGTAGTTCATCACCACAGAATGCTCCGACGATGGTCCCTTCATCGGGCTTCTTTCCATTAATGGTGACATCTGCATACACCACCATGTCGCGTGCAAAATCGTAGGGTGAGATTTCCCAGCGTGGAATCACGCGGACACGACAGGTGTCGCTTTTTAAACCTGCGACAGTAGTGACTCTGATGGTTGCTTCCCCCTCAGCCGCAGCAATAATCATTCCATCGCTGATTCGTACCACGGAAGAGTCGGACGACTCCCAGAAAACGCCCCTGTTGATGAGCGAGTCGGGCGTGACGGTGGCGGGCAGAGTATAGCTGTCGCCCACCATCAGGTCGACGGTATGACGCCCCATGGCAATGTCGGCCACAGCCGCCTGCTCGGGCACCTCCTCTACTTCGAACAGTTCACCACAGCTGGCTAACCCTACTGTCAAGGCTGCCAAGCCAAATATGCTTTTCCAGTTCTTCATATCTTTCAATCTTTAATCTTCCTTCGGTGCCGACACCTTCACCACGTTTGAACGCTGTGAACGGCGGCCATCGTCGTACATAATCGTCATATAGTACTCAGCCTCCTGACCGGGACGTAGCAGATAGTCCGTGAACTGTGTCTCGTCGCTCTTGGCGGCCAACAGGAACTTGAAATCCTTGTCATCCTTACCCTTACGGAAGATGTTATAATGCCAAGGACCATATTCAGGCACATGACCACGTTCCCAGGTGAGGCGTGTCTCGTTGCCATCCTTCGTGTAGCTGCCCGCCAGCTTGATGGAGATGTTCACCATGCGAGGACCTGTGAAGAGTATCGACTGCGTCTGGCTCAGGCCAGAGGTCACTCCGCTCAGGTTCACCGTCTCCACAGCATAGACATAACGCTTGCGCATGTTAGGCTTCGGCGAGTCCTTGAAGCGTATGCGATCACCTTTCATCCGCAGCGAGTCGGCACGATAAACCCCCATTAGCGTCCACAGCTCTTCACCCTGCAGTTTACGGAACAGACGGTGATAGTCCAAGTCTGCCTCGTTCGACTGTATCCACCAGATGTTGATAGCATCATCGGTTACCCAGACTGAGTCAACACGACATACCGAAGGTGGAATATAGTTGGGACGAGCCACACGCAGCATCTCAGAGTCCTTCGACGAGTTACCCGAGAAGTCTACCGCGCGTACCTTATAATATATGTAGGCCTGGTTCACGCCCAGTGCCAGAGAGTCAGCAAATACCGTGTCTGTCTGCTCATCGTTAGAACGGTTGACAAACAGCTCGTCGGGACCGTTGCCAGAATATACTTCGTAGAATGCCACGTCTGGTTCTGGTGACGGATTCCAGCTCAGCAGCAGGTAGCCGTCGGGCGCCACGTTAGCTTTCAGGCCCGTAGGAGCCGAGGGTGCCAAGTAGTCTTCCAGCAGGATCATCTGCGGGATGGAGGCACCCTGGTTGCCGGCATTGTCGTAGGCGGCAATGGAAAGCTGACCTGTGGGCAGTCCGGAGACATCCACCTTCATCACCGAGTCGCCAGGTGCCGTGAAGTTCATGGTCAGCGGGTGCCATGCACCATTTTTCACGCGGTTATGGCGATACAGGGGCAGATAGCCCTTTACGTCAGCCTCGACGGTGTCGACATGGAAGTAGATGGTGGCATACGCATGCTTCTCGTCGGGATGGTCCACCACGATGTTCTTCAGCGTGGGCGGCATGGGCGGCACCATGTCGGGCATCTCGACGGTTACGACAGGCGATGGCAGCGACTTGTCGCCAAAGGCGTCATAACCCGTGATGCGATAGCGGTAGGTACCCACCTTGGGTACATTATCCTTATAGATGTTCATACCGTTGTCAGGCAACTGGTTTTCGCCTATTGCCGTCAGCGAGGCGTAAGGTCGTTCGTTCAGTTTTTTCCAGGGGCCGCCTTCCGTGTCCTGACGCTCAATGTCAAACGTCGAATAATCGTTACGCGGCCAGTAGAGCATAGCCGTCAGCGGAGGCTGTATGGAGTCGGTAATCTCGACATTGAGCGGTTGTGGCTTCCACGTGCCGAGCATGGTGCCAAAAGAGGCATCGCCATAGATGAACATCACGGAGTCGGCTACGTTTGGATTAATGATGTAGCTGTAGCTCATGCCTTTCTCGGCCGTACGGTCAACATACATCAGGCCCATTGCTTCGGCCAGGTCGGGACGCAGTTCTGCTACCATCATGGCCATACCCACCACGCTCTGCTGTTCGTCGTAGACTTCCATAATGGCATTGTTAGGATCGCTGGCTTGCGTCTGGCCTAAACGGGTTTCCGGACCGCCGTAGATTAACTGAACGGCGACACCCGCCAACGAGTCCTCCTGTGCGAACTTCTCCTTGAACTTCTCGAGTGGCCAGGGCTTGATGATACCCAAGGTGTCGGCTGTAGCCTTATCGTTACCCACGCCGAGGCGGATGAGTTGATAACCTACGTGGTTCAGCATGTCCCAGGGAACATACTCGCTGGGAGCCCAGCGCAGTACCACACGGTCATCGTAACCGCGGTCGAGCATATAGATATGGTACGGCTGCGGACCATCTTCCTTTACCAAGGAGTCGCGACGGGCCATGTCACGAAGGATGCTGTTGAATGTGGCCGTGTCAATCTGCTCTATATGCTCTGCCTCAGGTACCTTTAGTTTCTCTCGGTCGAGTGAGTCATACGGATCAACGTCCCGGCTACGTTCAGGGATTCCTGTCTGAGCCTGAGCTACGCCAGCGGCCGCCAGCATGAGAGCCGCTAAAAGCAGCCTTTTTCCTGTTTTTTTCATATTGTTGAGCTTCTTTTTCATCATTGTTGTATTACTTCAGTTGACATTCAAATCATCATCTCAGCGAACTTTCCGTGATGCTATTTTTTACCTTGCGGGTAATGACCAGGTTACTGAACGGATTGTTGACCACAAATTTGTGGGTGTTCATGTGGCGCGGTACCACGACGCTGTATGTTCCACTGTTGATGTTATAGGCATCAGGAATGAACTTCAGGAATGTGAACGACGTCCATGAACGTAGCATGGTGGTGGCATCCGCCGTGTTATAGTACATGGTGCGGAATGCCTCGTCCCAATGCTTGAAGCGGTGGGGGTTACTACCCTTGCTAAAGTTCTTGGTCGGGTCGCCGTAGAGTTTATCGCCACGAATCTTACCTAAGTCTCCTGACATCCACATACAGAGTATAATCTGATTAAGCGGCAGTTCATAGTTGCCAAGGTAGTAAGAATAGCCTTTCTCGTTGAACGAGTACGCCCAATGGCTTTTACCGTGGTACTGCGTCTTCACGACGTTGCGGTACATGTTGTAGTAGCTTCTCAACGTATTCTTAACAGCAGCCTTGGCATTCTTGTCCTTAAATTTAACTTGTTTACCCTTGTTATCATAGATGACCTGTCCTGTATTCGGGTCTAAGTTGTTCTGAACTCTGTATACATAATGCCAGTACCACTGTTCGTAGAGCTGCTGGGTATATGCACGCAATTCTGCCGAGAACATGTCGACCGTGATGGCATCACCTACCAATAGCGCACCAAAGCATTGACGCCAGAACACACTGTTGACAATACTGTTGGCAGTCAAACCGTTGGTTGTCCAACCGTCAGGTGCAGAGTTCCATCCCGAGAAACGTTTTTCATTCGGACTTGGGAACATCTGCCACAAGTCGTCCCAGCAATACTGGGTATTATAGTAATAATCAGCATTCTTGTTGGAGGTCGTAAAGGCCATATTCCTGATGGTTCGTAGAGGCATCAGACGCCAGAAAGCTGAGTTCAGGTGAGTTGATTTGGAGTTGACTGCCAGCATACCGTCCAGATTCTGTCCGGAACGTTGGTCACCACCCCAGAAGTCGAAGCTGAAGCCCTTGATGTTGTTCTGCCAATAATCATAGAGGTAGAAGTCCTTCACGTTGACACCACCCAAGCCGAGATACTTCGAATAGAAAGCTGCCATGTGGTAAGGCGTCTTCATCTTTGACGTGAGATTGCTGTAAGCACCGTCAGCGCCGGTAGTCAAACCACCGATCAGCGTATTGCTTTCGTCAGTGGGAACATACGACGTGTAGGCACCAGTATTAGAGAAGTCTACAAGGCCCAAGTAGCTCTTACCTGCATAGCGGTTGCTTCCATACCTGTTGATTTCGTAATTTAGGTTGCTTTCTGTGCTGAAGTCGGTATTTACGGTATTGTTGAATTCTATAGCAGTCAGCTCGTAGCGGCCGCTCTGCTTTACGGAAGCCAACATCTCATTCGAATTCTCATCGATGGTGCTCTTGCTGTTCTCCTGATCTTTCTGCTGCTCTGCAAAGAACTGGTCCATCTTGTTGCTTGAATTGCTTGTCGCATACAACGACGGCTGAGATGAGTTTCTCCTACTTTCAGAAGACTTTCCGACCTTGACGGTCTTGGTCTTTACCTTCGAGAATTTCTGGTTAGCCACGGCACGGTCGATTCGCATCAGCTTAATCTGATAGCCATAGCCCCAGTCGCCTTCCCAACTGCCGGAATAGGCCTTGCCCTTCACTCCAGGTTTCAGGTATGAAGAGAAGTTTCCATCAGGCTCCCAGAACTCATAACAGTTGTTGTTACCAGTCCACACGCGGTTAGGCAGCGAGGCAAGACGTTTGTCTGCATTCCATAACTCCCACCGGATTTCGTATTTCGACGAATTCGAGAGGTCTGAGCGATGGCGCTTCAGAGCTACGCTGGGACGGATGGCATCGCTATAGCGGATGGTCTCGAAAAGACCGTATTCATTTGGCATGCGCTGGGCAATGTCGTCGTCGATGGTGGGCTCTAACGAGCCTGTCTTGAAGTAATAGACGGCCTGGTCTTTCTTCTCCTGACGCTTACCGTCAATCTCAGGATTAACCCACTGTTTATTCTTGCTGTCCCACTCCTTGGCATAACCGTTAAGCGTCAGCTTGTAGCGCGTATTAGGATCAAGCGCTCCGGCATAGCAGCTGTAATCTGTGTGATTGCTGGTTGAGGCAGAGATGGTCTTGTGGGTTCCCTTGTCAACATTGTAGAGGTCGAGGACGCCAAGCTGGAACTTATAGACACGCTCACAATTGGCACGAGCTTCTGACTCATTGGCACCCTTGTTCTGAATCTGATCCTGAGCCTTGTTTTCGTCCACCAGTCGGATTTGCTTGTCCATGGTGTAGTTGGTTACGAACTTAATGTCAGAGTTGGGCGATACAGGCGTAGCGTAGCCCTTGCTGGCCTCGTTCTCGATACCCGGCGTTGCCGATGCGAACATCTTCAGGTTGTCGAGCGGGTTACCATAGTCAGGCATACAGACGTTACCAGCCTTGAACTCAATGGCGTGGTTGAACTTGAAGATACCGCCGAGCAGCGAGCAGCGGGCACGTACCTTACCATAGACCCACGTCGGGTTGGGCAGACCTGCCTGCAGCATGGCGCCGAGACCAACGCTGATGAGCGACACGTCCTTCTTGATGAACCACAGGCGGATGCGCACACCGAGGTCACCCGTCAGCATGGCGTAGGCCGAGCCCATACCGTACCAACCGTGATAACCCATCTTCCTGCCACCCTGGCACTTGGCATTATCACCGAAATGCTCCAATACGAGGTCGAAACCGTAAGCGAAGGCACCCTTGGCATAGACGATACCGGCATTCACGCCGAAGTCACCTTCAGCACCTGCACCGACCATCAAGCCACCAGTGATATCTGCATTGTTGATGATACCCTTCATCTTGTCGAGAGCAGCTTTCTTGGCTGATCTAGCTTCGCTACTCTTCTTCTGGTTACCGCCGTTGACATCCTTACCGTCGAGGAAGTCGAGGACAGACTGAGGCGGATCGGGCAGCGCACCGTTGTTGGGCAGTTCGTTACCCAGGCACAGGTACATGTTCGAACTTAAGTATGCCCAGGCAGCAAAGGCATCGCTCTTCTTACCAGCCTGGAAGTCAATCAAGGTCAGGCGACAGCGCTTCTCGTAAGGCGGTTCGCCGATGTAGAGGTGCCACTTCGAGCGGCTGCCCGTATTCATGGTCACCTTGAAGTTCAATGTCACCTCGAAGCCACAGTTAGCCTTGAAGGTCTCCTTCTTGTCGGTCTTCTTGGCCTCCGTGCTCTTACCTTCCTTTTCGTCCTCGGTCAGGGAACTCAGTCCCTTCGTGACAGCTTTTCCTGCTTCCATGGCAGAGCCGGTGAATTCCTTCATGATGTCCTGCATAGCCTGGTCGAGGGATGCACCACCACTGGCTGTCACATTGATTTCAATATATTTCTCGGTATCGTTGACATAGGCCAACTGGCACTTGGCGTTGACCATGCCCTTTCCTTCCTTAGATGCTTTCAGTGCATCGAGTGTACCATTCATGATCAGCGACGACAGCTTATTGCGCTTAGTATCGTAGACTACTGTCAAGTCCATGTCGGCAGTAATCATATTGTCGCCAGCCGACGTTGAGAAGCCTAAGCCTAAGCGACCGCCGTAGACGCCCTTCTTGGCATCGCTGGCCGTTGGCGTGGCCTTCACATCCTTCGGAGCCTTACAGTTGAAGAACATACCACCCATGATCTTGTTGATGACAATGGGGTCGAGGCGCAGGCCTGCCGATGATGTCACGGTAGCCATGAAGTAGCCCCATGTGAACTTCTCGGTATTAGAATTGCGCTTGAAGTATCCGCCTTGGGCCTTGAAGCCAAGGAAGCCGCCAGGCATGGCAAACTCCAATTCACCCTTGTAGCCATCGTCATCACCGCCGGAAGCTTCAAGTGAGCCCTTCAGGGTGACACCGCCAAACTCGCTGTCGAACGAAGCCTTCTTAAACTCTACGGTATTGAACGACAGGTCGTACTTCTGCAAGTCGACATTGGCCAGCACGTCGAGGGTACAGCCTGCTGAGATGAGGCCACCCATGACGGCCACCTTACCACCAACGGTCAAGACTGCCTGCTTCTGAGCTGCACGGTAGTCGAAGTTAAAGTCGGTCAGAGTGAAGTCGAACGGACCGAGTTTGGCATCAGATTTGCCATCATCGGCCTGTACCTCATTCACCTCCAACAGTTCAGGCGATGGGCCATGGTCATTCAGTGCTAACAGGTGGTCGTCGTCGAGCGAGCTGCGCGGTGCGTAGGCCGAGCTCTTGCTGCTGCCACCAGTGGAGAGTGACCAGCGTCCGAGACTGAAGTAGAACTTGTCGGTAGCAATGTTGTATTCCGACTTCCATCCGAAGAAGTCGTTCAAGCTGGAGCCGCCATTGTCCTTAGGTGACTCATACTGATTCTGGGTATAGTGCGACTTCCAGCGCTCGCAGTTGGCGATACGCATGCCGGCAATGTTCAGGCCAGGAATCTTGGCGTCGACGAACTTGCCTACCTTACCCTGCTTCTTGAGCCAGTCGCGGCCAATGGTGATGGACATGTCACCACCCATGCACAGCTCAACTTTAACCTCCGTATCCTTGTTCTTCTCCTTCTCAGCCTCGATGAGGAAGTAGGTCTGGTCCTTGTCGAACTTCATGTCGCCAAGCCAGAAGTCGAACTTCAGGCCCTCCACCTGCTGTGTCTTGAAGATATAAGCTGAGCGGTTGGGGTCGGGTTTGCCCTCGGCATCCTTGCCTTGGGCATAGATGTCGCAGGTGTAGGCCACGATACCTTCCAACGGCGTCTTGATGTCGCCAGTGAAGTAGCATTTCTGGAATGAGTTCTGCAGCACGTCGAGCTTCAGTTCCTTCATGGAGATGCCCCAGCCGCCAACCTTACCGGTCTCGAAGTCGAAGACATTGTTCATGCCAAACTGCAGGGAGCAGCCCGAGGCATCGAAGAACATCTCGTCGCCCTCAAGCTTCAGACGTCCGTTCCAGCTCTTGTCATTATCCTTAATGGACAGCATCTTCGGGAAGACCACGCCCATCTGCTTGATGTACAGACCCTGCCAGGCGGCATCAAGATCCTTGGCTTCGAGGCCTGCTTTGGTCTTGTCATAACCCGCAGGCAATTTAACTCCCTTTGCATTACGATACTTAGAGTGATCGTATACAATGTGGTCGCCAGGCATAAAGGTCCAGTCCTGCAGGTCCTCAGGCTCAAAGTTGTCCATCTTGGCCTCAGCAAACCAGTCCTCCCACTCGCTGATGCTGGCATGGAAGTTCAGAATGGGGTTTTCTGTTGTACGGTTGCCAGCTGCATCTACCTTCACCAGTCCGGGGATTGTCATGTCAACGTCCACATCAAACATCTCGAACTTGTTGGCGTGCCAGCTGACGAAGCAGCCGTTCGACGGTTCGAGCACGCTGGTGGGGGCCTTGAAGGTAAACTTGAATGACGACTCAGGGTCGTTCAGAGTGAAGTCGCCAAGAAGAGCAAGCGTACCTGACTCAGGCAACAAGTCGTCGGGACTGACGCAAAGACGTGGTGCACCAAGTATCAGTACCTCGTTCTCGTAGTACTTGCTTTCGGGCAGGGTGAACTCGCCCAAAATGTTCATTGTGGCACTGGCGGGCGAGAACTTCATCGACACAATCTGAATATCGACAGGCGATGGGTTGATGTCCTTTGGCAGTGCCACGGGCAGGTGCAGGTCGCTAATCTCACCCTTCAGGAACTGATCCCAAACAGACTTACCTTTCTTGATATATTGGTAGTATTTGGAAATATCTATTTTCTCAGCAAGGTTCTTTACCTTGTCGGTAGCACCCTGTTGGATCTCGTTAGAATAGGGGATATTCATGTCGCCGATGAGGTTGTCGATACCCCAGTCGGAGAACAGCTTGTCGACGACCTCGCTGTTGGACTCGGCTTTCTCGGCCTCGGCCTGATAGGTGATGGCATTACCACCGTAGACGATGTTGTCGGAGTTAATCTTCAGTGAGTCGAACTTTACGGCCAACATGACAGTATAGCCCATCGGCTTCCACTCTATATGGCCCTTGCCCTCGTAATAGTCTTGCCCGCTGACCTTCTTGATTTCATCAATCTTCAACTGGTACTGGCCAATGCCAATAGTCTTGCCCTTGAGCTCGGAGTCGGAGGCTGAGGTCGGAGTGGTATTGGTAATCTGTACCTTGTCAGAGCATTGGAAATAAGTCTTTGCCAAATGCTCGGCAAGTGCGAAGTCCTTTACATTAACTGGCTCATCATCCCAATCTATACTGGTTTCATTTAGACATTTAGGTTGAACGCGTAGCACGAGGTAGTCACCGCTACCAACCTTGTTCTTGATGTCATCCCATTTGATGGTATGAGTCTGTTCCTTTGTGGTAAATGTATATATTGGCTTGGTTTTCAGCGTTCCTTCCAAATCAAAAGAATCGCTGCTAAACAATTGTACGGCATACTCGAAGATTAAGCCATCCTTGTTAGGGCCTGAACCGCCAAGGAATCGTACCTCTTTCCACTCTACATCAATGTCAAAATCTACAAACATCTTACGAGCTGTGTCATCGTAGAAGCTTGGTGAAACAATGATAGGAAGACGGAATGTATAAAGCGAATCTTTTCCATCGCCTTTGTCGCCTGATGTCATATCGATAGTGTCTTCACTATCATCTTCTTTCAAGTCTTCTTCGTCTTCTTTTTCTTCGTCACCAGGTGTCGGGGCTGCTTCCTCCTTACCGTCATCGTCACCCGTCAGATTCGCGACAACACCACCCACTGGAGTTGCAGGTGTCACCACCTGACCAGGCGTTACAACCTTGCCAGGCTTTACCGTCTTATCAGGCTTTACAACCTTACCGGGCTTTTCGAATTCGGAATCAACGACACGGAACATGCGCCAAGGACTCTTGCCACCATTCTCAATCTGTATGTAGTTCAGCATCCGGGCACCGGAAGTAGTACGCGCCGTGACCTGAGCAAGGTAAGTCTTGTCGGCCTTCATGCGGTCGAGCGATGACTTGGGCACCATGGCTAACGGCGTCATGATGCTGCGCTGGAGATAGATGGCAGGGTTGTGGTCCATAGCATCATCGGGCTGCTGACCGGGATAGAGTTCCACCACCTTGATGTCGTAGGTATAGCGCTGGGCTGCCGGATTACATGCCAATACCGGCTCACGCCAGGTGAACTGCGGGTTCTGGCGACTGAGCTTGGCAACGCTCATGTCTCGGAGTGCCAAGCCCGTGGCCATCGGCAGGATGAACTGCGGGGCCTGAGCCTTATAGCACACCATAAACTGGCACTTACCAGTAACTGGGTTGCTCACCGGCACAGGATTGGCTAATGCCGGATCCCATTTATAAGCCGTGAGATGAGCCTCATAGGTACCCTCTGGCAATAGTCCGAACGTACCATCAGTATAGCTTTCGAACAGGCCTGGGGTTGCCTGAACCTCACTCTTCACGACATGATTGAACATGGTTTTCAGCTCTACCATCGTCAACTGACGCACCTGTCCTGGAGCAATCGTAAAGGGCTTCTGCGGCTGGCGCTTGGCTGGCACGGCCACATGGAGACCACTCGACGGGTGAATCTGCTCCACCGTCATGGCTAAGTAGACGTTCTGCGTCACCTGACTATTGTTAATCAGCTGGATATTGAAATAGCGGCCCGGATCGTTGATATAGAGCATCACCTGCGGAGGCAGGATTCGCTGTATAGGTGTCACCGTCACTGTGACTTCCTGAGCCAGGGCAGCTAAGCTACCTAATACTAATGTCAAGCAAAGAATTGCTTTCCTAAATATACTTGTCTTCATATCTTTTAGTATTCTCGTCTTCATAACTTCAATAATGTTCAATCTTTCTTCTCGGCCTTACGTTTCATCTCATAAAGCGAGAAAGTATAGGTATAGTTGAGACTGATGTTCACGTCGGTCTGGTCGAGCGACGAGCGGCGCTTCACCACGTTCACGTCGCCATATTTGTTGACGCCGGCCATAAGTGAGAACACATGGACCTTGTTAAGAGTATAGCCCACCGAAACGTCACCGCCTATGGACATACTCTTCGACTGGTCCTTGACTTCATTGTAGCACAGCGACAGGGTGGCACCGAGCGACAGTTCCTTCTCCTTGAGGAACGAGCGAGAGGCGCCCAACGAAGCAATATCGCTGGTGTAAGTAGTACGGTAGCCATCGCTCACCTGATGGCTCAGGTTCAGCGAGAGGTCTGTCTCCCACGACTTGACATTCAGACCGTAGCCAAGGCCTAAGGCCCACGACGTAACGTCGCTCTCGCCCGTAGCAAACTTGTTACGGTCCTTATTATCGGTAATACTACCTGTGAGTGATACTGAATGTATAAAGTCCTCGGTGTCGAACGAAGCAGAGGGCGTCAGCGAGAAATTCTGCATGATGCGGTCCACCTTTGTCGTGTCATTGACCTTTGCCGTACCGTCGCTCTGACTCTGTGTGTATCCGCTGTAGGAGGCAGTGAGGTTATAGTTCTGAGCAATACGCGTAGAGGCCATGGCCGAGTAGACATAGCCCTTTGTAGTGTATAGCTGGCGGTCGGTCAGGTTGTCGGACTGTCCTGAGAACGTGGCTGCCAACGACACCTTATTTAATAGCATCGTCGACAGGTTGAGTCCCAAAGCCTGGTAGTTGTTGGACATATAATAGGTGCCTAACGAGAGATAGTCTGGCTGTATCATGCGGTAGAACACACTGGCACTGATTCCCGATAGTGACAAGGTGGCACTGACATCGCCCGCAAAGCGAGCCAGCGATGAATAGCGAGTGTCGAAAACCGTACTCCAACGATCGGCTGTCTCGATATTTTCCACCAAGTCGGCCCTCGTGTCGGTAGAGAAGAGCGAAGTAGCGGCATTGGCAGTGAGGCTCAGATACCTAAGCGGTTGGACATTACCCTTAATACCGATAACTACGTTTTCCTGCGGAGACACGTACCTCTGCCAATGTTCGTCGAGGGAGCTCAAACGGTCGTAGGCTCTGAGGAGATACAGGTCAACATAGTTGGTGGAGTTACCATAGCCCGCCTTGAATCCCCAGCCCAAACGCTTGTACTGCGGATTGCGGGCAGCCGGGTCGGTGGGATCGTCGTTGATGGCATTGCGTAACTGACCATAAAAGGCGCCGAAGCGCAGACGCTTGCCATCGTTGTACTCCACGCCAATGCCATTAAATGACATATCCATAACATAGGAACTGTATTCCATGGAGCCACGGCCTAAGTAACCCGTCCAGTTCTTATAACGTGGATTCAGGTTAAACGACAAGTGAGGATAATTGAAGTCCAGATTGTCGTTGGTGTAGTACAACGAGAACGGCATGCTGAAGCCATAGACGCTGATGTTCAGGTTCAGGAACACCATGTTACTCAGCGGTGAGGCGTAGCCGTCGCCCACCGACGAGTGGTAGTACGTGTTCTGTGTTCCCACAGCACCTGTGATGATGAGCGGGTCGCTCTTGGCTATCTGACTGATGTCCTGAGCCTGGGCCGTGAGAGCCACGGCAAAGAGCAGGCTTAATGTCTTGTATCTCATAAGCATCACTTATTTACTTCTTGATCTTCTTCGTGATTTGGTTAACGCCATCAGCGGCACGGACGATATAGACTCCAGCGGGGAGCTGGGATAGCGAGAGCACCGACCCTTCGCTGCGGGCAACCTGCCGGCCGCTCATGTCGGTAACAGTGATTTCAGGTACACCAACGGCACCACTGACCATGACTACATTGCTGCTGACAGAGAGTGCCAGGACGTGATCAGCGGTCAAACCAGTGACAACTGCATCGGCGTGAAGCTTGACGGGGCTTTGGAGAGAACCGGCTCGGGCGGCAAAGCTGATAGTACCGTCGACAGTCTGATAGGTTCCGGTAGGCTTGTGATAGAGACGGAAAGAGACGCGTTCACCAGCCTGACCAGAGACGGCAGCACATACCAACCCATTGCTGACCACACTACCCTTACCGCGACACTCATCGCCAACAAAAGTGCCAACGGAATAGTCATCGGGCGTATCGGTACCATCGATACGGGCAATGACCGCCATACAGTCGGGATGGGCGTAGGCATCGTAGTTCCAGGGAGAAACCTCGTTTGTGGCCATGCGGGCATGGTACAACACATTCGGCGTTCTGTCGGGTTCGATAGCGTCAGGTCCCCATGTGATGGTCTTCGGCTGTTCGCTTTCCGTGAAGTACATGTAGCCTTTACCTGCCTGGAACATGAATCCCTCTGGAGCTAACCACTCTTCACCGTCATAGAATGCGAAGGCGTCGCGGCCGATAATCATATCGCCTGCATCGGCAGAGCGGCTCAGATAGGGAGCTAATGTGCTAAGTTGATGATCCAGCTCGTGAGGATAGGTTATCCATGTATAGCCAGGACGTGCCTGAGGCAGACGGAGTGAGGAAGCACTCTTCAGGTTGTCATAACCGGCCTTAAATACCATCTGCGATGATGCATTGTCGTCATAGAGGCTATGTATCTTATACATACCGTCCTCGGGACGCAGCTGTTCAATATCGCCAAAGAAGCCGAACTCCGGATCCCTATAGAGCAGTTCATGCTGCGAACGAATTTCGTTGACACCGTTTTCACCATCCTGCATGGGAGCCACCCATCCTGTAGGTGTCTTGAGATCCAAAGTGCCTGACGAGCCTACGGCATAAAGTGAGATCCAGTCCCAGCCACGCTCGAACGGATATTCAACAGGAATCAGTAGCCGACCTTCAGCCTTACCACTTTCCGTGAGCTGTGGCTGACCATTATAATATACCTTATATATATATGAGCCAACAAAACGGCCACGCAGATTCCATGTATTAGCGGCAGTAGCCGTCGGAGTAGCCGTAGCGGCAACACCCCATCCGTTGTTTTTCGACTCACCGATACGTATTTCAACCAACTGCGAGTTCAGTGCCACCCCTTCGGGCTGCACACCAAGGGTGAGCGGCACATCGTGGTAGCGCGAGAGGACCAACTCGTCGGGATAAGTCACCGAAGCCACCGTCACCTCTTCTTCAGTCACAGAGACGTTGAATGACTTGGTCACCGTCGTGCGATGCTCCTGATTGGCGGGGGTGGCGTAGTCGGCCAGATAGTCGCGGTAGCTGATGCTGACATTGATCTTAGCACGTCCGTCGCCAGTGGCATGGGCGATGAGTACAATACCCATATTGTCGTTGTAGCTGTTATCGTCGATGGTCACCACATCGGGCTGGGCTGACTCTATGGTCAGTCCCTCTACCGTCTCGTAGCCCTGCGGCAGGAACGAGATGTTATTCTTCAACAGATCGCTGATGTCGAGGTCGCTGCCTTGATACTTTGTCACTAACAACACGCCCTCGGCAAACTGGATGTCAGTAGCAGGGTTATGGACAGTGACCGTGATGGTTGTCGTAGCATCCGGGTTGTTGTTAGAGGTTGCCATCAGGTTGACGGTTCCTGGCTTGACGGCCTTGATGGTACCATCCCTACTGATGGTAACAGCTTCGACAGCATTGCCAGGAGGAATGCTCCACGTGATGGTGCGGTCGGTAGCATCCTCAGGCAGCACAGCAATCAGGCTATTCAGGTGAGCCGTCAAGTCATCACCAACATTGCACTCCTCAATCTGGCGAGAGCTGGTATTGCGCAAGGCCGTCACTGGAACATTACCTTGAATAACGCTGACTTTAAACTGTTTCACCACCGTATTATTATGGGCACGGGTAGGATCGGCATAGTCTGCCAGATAGTCACGATAGAATACGGTTACCATCAGATTGGCTTCGCCAGCACCAAGCACCGTAGCCTTGACTTGCTGACCAGTGGGTGTTTCCTCCATGTAGGCATTTACAACATCGTTGGGACGGTCAGAACTGATTTGCATATTAACTGGATAGTCATGATCCTCTGGCAACAATTTAATATTGTCCTCCACTTGCTTGCTAATGTCAATGGGGCTGTTTCCGTAGGTGACGTTTATCAAATCCTTCACAAACTGGATGTCCGTAGCTGGGTTATGTACCTGAACAGTGAGCGAGGCAGTAGCCTGCGGATTACTGGCTGAATAGGCTAACAGTGTAACATAGCCGGCCTTGACAGCTTTAATGGTACCATCCCTGCTAATAGTGACGGCATCCACCGCATTGCCTTCTGGCAAAGTCCACTCGATGTGCTGGTTGGTGGCATCAGCAGGCAATACTTCTATCAGGCTGTTGAGGTGGGCAGTCAGGTCGTCGCCGACATTACACTCCTCAGACTGCCGCTCACTCTTATTGCGCAACGATTCCACTTCAGTGAATCCTCTTGACACGACAAACTTGAAGGTCTTGGTCACCGTCGTGTAATGTTCAGGCGACGTGGGGTCGAGGTAGCCTTCCATATATTCCTGATACCTGATGCTCACAGTAATGTTAGCTGTACCTGGGGCAAGTGCCGTAGCTAACAGTTGAAGACCGTTAGTAGTGTAGCTGGCCATAGAAACATTCACCACCCCACTATTATCGGAGGTAAGGGTAAAGCCATCCACACTCTCATAGTCGGCGGGAAGGAACGACAGATTTTCCCTGATGTCATTACTGATGTCTATGAACTTGTCGACATACTCTACACTGAGGGTATTCGACTTCAGCTGAATGTCCTTGGCAGGGTTATGAACCCGAACTGTCACCACGGTCGACACCTGTGGATTGGAGACAGAAGTGACTTCCAGCGATGTCGTCCCAGCCTTGACAGCCTTAATGTTGCCGGCATTGTCGACAGTAACGGCATCGCCTCTGAGGACCTTCCATGTGACGCTCTTGTCGGGAGCGTTAGCTGGCAGCACTTTAATAATACTGTTGAGGTAGTTGGTCAGGTCGTCACCTACGTTACACTCCTCAACATTGTTGCCGCTATTGATGACGATCTGGCTTACATTGATGCCCAGATGTACCTTAAAGGTCTTCTCGATGTCGATGGAAGGAATATTGTCGCCGACCACTCTTCCACCATCGATAAAATCGAGGTAAGAGAAGGATACCGTGATAGTAGCATCACCCGAGCCAAGGGCGAAGGCTGACAAGTTCAAATTGTCCTTGTACGATACCTGACTGATTTTCACCAGATCTTCACGGTCGGATTTGACAGACAGGTTGCTCACTTCCTCGCAGCCCTGCGGCAGGAAGGTGATGTTGTCCTTGATCTGCTGACTGATGTCGATGGTAGTTCCTTGATAGTCGATGTCGATGACGTTCTTGGCAAACTTCACGTCTGTGGCCGGGTTGTGAACCCTGACACCAATCATATTCGTTACTTCAGGATTGCTGACGGAAGCGACTTGCAGATATACGGTGCCGGACTTGACGGCCTTAGCCGATCCATCGCTGTTGATCGTAACGGCATCCTGGTCGCCACGCACCACCGACCACTTCACGGCCTTGTTCGTGGCATTGTCAGGCTTAACCGTCGTGATGGCCTTCAAGTATAGGCCGAGGTTATCGCCGACGTTACACTCATGCAGGTTCAGAGAGGGATTGATAAGGATGTCTGTCACGGGCTGTACAACCGTCACCTCGACCTTCTGCTTCGACGTGATGGATGGGGTTGTGGTTTGTCCATTTATAGGTTGTACGTCAATCGGGCGAAAGGGACTGGAACTGCCGAGGCTGGCGGTCATTGTGGTCGTACCAACCTTCAGCGGCGTATACTTATAGGTGTACACTTGCCCGATGCCCCAGTAGCCTTCCGGTTTGACGATGGTCTGGTCAGCGCTGCTCCACGTAACGGTGCCCACGGCATTGGCGGGTGTAAACGTATAGGCCTCGCTCAGGAATTTGGTCAGCTTGTCACTCTCGCCCACACCGACCGTTATTTTCAGATGGTCATTCTTGATGTTGATGGCCGTTGGCGTGACCTCTTTAACGACAACCGTAGTATAGGCTACCGTCGAATAGTAATCATGATGCGTTGGGACTTGCGACGGGACAAAAGGTATCTGTAAGGCAAGATATGCTCCTCTCGTAACTGCCAAACCTGTCAGTTTGTTGTTCTCTACCTTGATAAATGACGCCGAATTCGAATACTCCCACCTTGCGTTGGCCGATAGCTGATAGTTGGAAGGATCAATGGTGAGGTATTGCATCAGGTCGACGGTTTGGCCCACTTCAATCTCAATGGTCTGTGGCAGTTCGTAGGTGACACGGATGACAGGGTTGAACTGAGCAGTTGCTGCACAGATGTTCAGTAACGTGAAAACAAGCAATAATAGCAGCTTCTTCATATAGTATACAGTTTTAGGTTTCGTTAAAATATGGTCTTAGTTGTATTAATCTGCTGCAAAAATAATAAAAATTATTCAAACTAACATGATTTTTCCCTAGTTTTTTACCAAATGGCCAGTTAAAAAAGATTAATTTAGCTTTTTGTCTATTTGATTGGGCATCAAAAAAGCACTGTGAACAATAGAGTCCACAGTGCTTAAATATTAGAAATCAACGATTAGCACTGAGCGAGCTTGCCGTCAGAACCGAGGACGTTGACAATCTTGTGGATGTACATCTTCTTCATGTTCTCGCGGGCGGGCTTCAGATACTGACGAGGATCGAAGTCTCCAGGATGCTCAGCCAGGTGCTT
>CADBHI010000044.1 GCA_902794405.1 uncultured Prevotellaceae bacterium | reverse complement strand
ATTGATTAAATCGGCGAACATGGCGCCAATGATGGGGACGATGAGGAAAGGCTTGACGGTATAGCGATACTTATAACATACGGCACTCATGTTGGCCATCGCATTGGGGGTTGCACCAAGGCCGAAACCACACATTCCTGCACAAAGGACTGCGGCATCGTAATCGCGACCTAATAGGGGGAATGCTACAAGGTATGCAAAGAGTGCTATCATCAGTACCTGAGATACCAAGATGACTATCAAGGGGAGGGCCAGGCTCTGGAGCTCCCACAGCTTTAGGGATATCATGGCCATTCCGAGGAACATCGACAGGCAGATGTTGCCTACGCTGATAATCCGCTCCATATCAAGCAGCTTTTCGGCTTTCACCCATTTACCAGACGATTGGTTCTCACCATCGTCTTCCTTGTAACTGACGAATCCTATGGTGTTGCGAGTAATAGCGGCTAGGATCAAGGCTCCGAAATAGGTGGGGAACGTGATGCCTGTCTTGGCGAACAACCAGCTCAAGATGGTGCCACCACCCATGACGAGGATAATGCAATAGGATGCCTTCGCATACTGCTGGAACTCCTGTTCGTTTGTGCTGACACGTTTTGTTCGACCGGCAGGTGAAGCCTCGTCGCTCTCGATACCAGCCATTGCAGGATCAATCTCTTCATCTTGTGGTTGCACTTGTTCATGGGTCAGTTTCGTGCGGATAATCCGCTCGGCCAACGGACCGCCAATCATGGAACCGGCAATCAGACCAAAGGTGGCTGCTGCCATACCGATGGTTCCTGCTCCATGCAGTCCCATTCCTTCGAGAACACTTGCAAATCCGCCAGCTGTACCGTGGCCACCCGTCATGGATATGCTACCAGCAGCCATACCTATCAAGGGGTCAACTCCCATGAGTCGGGTAATGCCCATTGGCATGATGTTCTGCAGAGCAATAATGGCAACCAGCAGGGCCAGCATGATGACCAGAAGCTTGCCACCCTGCTTGATGACTTTAAGGTCGCTCTGGAAACCAACGCTGGTAAAGAATGCAAGCATAAAAACATCCTTCAATGTGCCATCGAACGACACCTCGACATTGCACCAACCATATAGTATCAGGGTAATCAATGAGAAGATGATGCCACCGCTTACTGGCGACGGCACACAGAATTTCTGGATCAGGGCCAAGGCACCAATGCCGGCAGTTTGTATCATATCCAGTTCAATGCTTACCATACGGACAGATTAGAGCAAAAAGCTGATCAATATGCGAACATGTCGATGCATTCGTTGCAAAATTACAGTTTTTTCTTGTAACCAGTTTGATATTAATCCTTTTTAACAGCCTAAGAACAGGGGGGGAAAGAGACACATCACATCTTTTCGTCACAAAATACGGGAATTATTCGCTATTATAAAAAAGTATTTGTAAATTTGCATCGGAATAACTAAAAACTACCAAAAGAAGTAACAATGATAGAACTGAAGAATGAACAGTTGGCGATTCGTGTCGCTGAAATGGGAGCCGAGCTCCAAAGTGTGAAGGACAGCAAGGGTAGGGAGTATATGTGGCAGGCAGGGGAGAAATGGCCCAGGCATTCACCCATCTTGTTTCCTATTGTCTGTAGTGTGAACAATGATACCTACGTGGTCGAAGGAAAGGAGTATCACCTGCCGCGTCATGGGTTTGCACGAGATACAGAGTTTACCGTCATCAATCAGACGGCCGAGAAGGTGACGTTAGCGCTACATGAGTCGGAGGAGTCGCTCAAGGTGTACCCTTATCGTTTCAACCTTGCCATCACTTATCGTTTAGAGGACAACAAGGTGCACGTCATCTGGCATGTGGAGAACACGGACAGCCGTGAGATTCATTTCCAGATAGGTGGACATCCTGCTTTTAACATGCCTGGCGGAAAACTGGAGGGAATGATCAAACTGGATAATGAGGAGCCGATGGATGCGCTGAAGAGCTATGCCGACGGTAGTCACGACATGGTGGAGATACCCTTGGAGGCTGACGGGGGCATTCTGGAAATCTGTAACGAATTCTTCCGTGCCGACTCCGTGAAGATTCACAAGTGTCAGACCCATCGTGCCATGCTGATGGACACCAATGGCGAGCCGGCTGTGACCGTGGATTACAAAACGCCCGTCTGCGCTTTCTGGAGTCCCTACGACAAGCAGGCTCCCTTTGTCTGCATTGAACCTTGGTACGGCTTGGGCGACCCCCGGGACTTCAAGGGCGAATTCAAGGACAAACCCCTGATGAACCATCTGCTGCCTGGGGCCTCATTCATGAGCAAGTATACCATTACAATAGGATGACGTATGAATATCGTAATACTTGACGGCTATTCTGCCAACCCCGGCGATTTGTCGTGGAAGGAATTAGAGGAATTAGGCATGCTGACGGTTTATGACCGTACGAAAAGCGATGAGACGGTGGCGAGGGCTGCCGATGCAGAGATAGTGCTTACCAACAAGGTGATTCTCAACAGCGAGGTCATTGCCCAGCTGCCTCGCCTGAAATATATCGGTGTGCTGGCAACGGGCTATAATGTGGTGGACATTAAGGCAGCCCACGAGCGGGGCATTATTGTGACCAATGTGCCTGCCTACAGTACTGAAAGTGTGGCGCAGATGGTGTTTGCCCACCTGCTGACAGTCACGAACCGCACGGAACACTATGCCATTCAGAACCGAGACGGCCGATGGTCGTCGAATCCAGATTTCTGCTACTGGGACTTTCCGCACATGGAACTTGCCGACAAGACCTTTGGCGTTGTGGGATTAGGCAATATCGGACTGCGTGTTGCCCAGATAGCCCATGCCTTTGGCATGAAGGTGAAGGCTGTGACCAGTAAGGTACAATCAACCCTGCCTGTCGGCATCGAGAAGGTTTCGTTGGAAGAGTTGTTGGCAACAGCCGACGTACTGTCGTTGCATTGTCCGCTGACAGACAGCACCCGTCACATGATAAATGCCGCCACATTGCAGCAGATGAAGCCTTCGGCCATCCTCATCAATACAGGACGAGGCCCGTTGGTGGACGACCAGGCCGTAGCCGATGCCCTCGCAAAGGGAGCGATAGCGGCCTATTGTGCTGATGTGGTGACTGAGGAACCGCCGCGGCCAGACAATCCTCTCCTTCAGCAGCCCAACGCCTTCATCACTCCCCATATAGCCTGGGCTTCAATGGAGGCTCGCGTCCGATTGCTGAAGGTGGCAATCGACAATGTCAGATCGTTCCTGAACGGCCAGCCGCAGAATGTGATTTCCTAAATTCTCTTAATATCATCCCGCTCATGTCATGATGAGCGGGATTTTTTTGTACCTTTGCCACATGATTCAGAAAGAGCGTTTCAGATTACCTGCCGAATGGGAACCACAGAGTGGCGTACAGCTGACTTGGCCCCATGCGGAGACAGACTGGGCTCCGATGCTTGATGAGATTACGGCTACCTATCGTGAGATGGTGGAAGCAATTGAGCGTTACGAGCCGGTACTGACGGTTAATGCTGACCATAGTCGGCATTCGTCTGTGAACTATCAATGTCCCACGAACGACACTTGGGCCCGCGATCATGGTTTCATCACCTTGACGGACGAGGGTGGGGGAGTGCGATTGCTCGACTTCCGGTTCAACGGCTGGGGTGATAAGTTCCCTGCGGAGCTTGACAATGCCATCAATCGTCGGCTGTATGACGATGGCGTGGTTCGTGGGGAATATGTCAGCCAGCTGGACTTTGTGCTTGAGGGCGGCTCGATTGAGAGCGACGGACGGGGCACCATCTTTACGACGACAGGCTGTCTGATGGCACCCCATCGCAATCAGCCTATGACTCATCAGCAGATTGAGGAACACCTGAAGCAGGTGCTCTGTGCCGAGCGTATCGTATGGATTGATCATGGCCAGTTGACTGGCGACGATACCGATGGCCACATCGACACCTTGGTGCGCATCTGTCCTGACGACACCTTATTATATATAGGGTGCGACGATCCTGACGACGAACAATATGCTGAACTGCAATTGATGGAACAGGAGCTGCAGGCACTTCGTACCCTTGACGGCAGGCCCTATCGGCTGTTGAAGCTGCCCATGCCAAAAGCCATCTTCGACGAAGGGGAACGGCTGCCGGCCACCTATGCTAACTTCTTGATTATCAACGGAGCCGTGCTTTGTCCTACCTACGACCAGCCCGACCTTGACAGCGAGGCACTTTGCATCATTGGCGAGGCATTCCCAGGTCGCGATATCATTGGCATCGACTGCCGTTCCGTCATCCGCCAGCATGGCTCACTCCATTGCTGCACCATGCAGTTTCCCCTCAACGTCCTGAATACTGATTTCTCCGAATAAATGTCTCTTATTATGAAAATAGGTTTCCTTCAACAGCATAACACGGCTGACATCAAGAACAACATTGAACGCTTGGCCGACGGTATTGCCGACCTGGCCCGTCGAGGTGCAGAACTCATTGTTCTCCAGGAACTTCATAACTCGCTCTATTTCTGTCAGATAGAGGATGTGAACAACTTCGACTTAGCTGAGCCAATCCCAGGCCCCTCAACAGAAATCTATGGCGAGCTGGCCAAGCGTTATCAGGTGGTTATTGTCACCTCGCTCTTTGAGCGACGGGCAGCAGGACTGTATCATAATACGGCAGTTGTCATCGAGAAGGACGGCACGATAGCAGGCAAGTATCGCAAGATGCATATTCCCGATGACCCTGGCTACTACGAAAAGTTCTATTTTACGCCTGGCGACTTGGGTTTCCATCCCATTCAGACCAGTGTCGGCTGCCTGGGTGTCCTTGTCTGCTGGGACCAATGGTATCCAGAGGCAGCTCGCCTGATGGCACTCCAAGGGGCTGAACTGCTGATTTATCCTACTGCCATTGGCTATGCTAACGAGGATACACCTGATGAGCAGCAACGCCAGCGCCGAGCCTGGCAGACGGTGATGCGTGGCCATGCTGTGGCCAACGGACTGCCCGTCGTGGCTGTCAACCGTGTGGGTGACGAGGATGGCGTACAGTTCTGGGGCACCTCATTCGTCTGTGGGCCGCAGGGTGAAATCATCTACGAAGCCTCCGACAACGATGAGGAGAGCATCATTGTTGAGCTGGATATCCAGCATTCAGAGCAGGTTCGCCGCTGGTGGCCTTTCCTGCGCGATCGCCGTATTGACAGCTATGGCGACATCCTCCAAAGATTCATCGACTAACCCCCTAAAAGTTTGCCCGGAGTAAACTCCGACTTTGCCCGGACTAAACTCGGAGTTTACTCCGGGCAAACTTTTGGCGTATTTTTGGTGGTTTTTAGTATTTTCTTTGTACCTTTGCAGCGTGATTATTGAACAAACGAAAGCAAACATGAGAAATGGCAATACTGACCCCGCCCCCAGCCCCTCCCCTATTAGGGGAGGGGAGAACCGCAGAAAAAGCCCCCAGCCCCTCCCATGTAGGACAGATCCCGCCGCTCTCCCCTCCCTTGTAGGGGAGGGGTTGGGGGTGGGTCAGTACTCGACTCTGCCGCTTGCCGCTCAGCGACGACAGGAGACCCTTGCCAAAGCAAGAAGGCAAGGACTTAGTAAATTAGAAGTCAGAATAACAGACAAAGCATAGAGAGAATGAGCAATATCTTAAGATTCCAAGTTGTAGAGGAAGCGTTCAAGAAACGTGCAGTAGAAGTGAAAGTGCCCGAGGAACGCCCTTCTGAGTTCTTTGGCAAATACGTTTTCGACCGCAAGAAAATGTATAAGTACCTGACGAAGGACGTCTACGAAAAGATGATTGACGTGATGGATAACGGTGCCCGTTTGGACCGTTCGATAGCCGATGCTGTGGCTTCCGGCATGAAGAAATGGGCACTTGAAATGGGTGTGACCCATTATACCCATTGGTTCCAGCCGTTGACCGAGGGCACAGCCGAGAAACACGATGCCTTCGTGGAGCACGATGGCAAAGGCGGCATGCTTGAAAACTTCTCTGGCAAGCTGCTGGTACAGCAGGAACCCGACGCTTCGAGCTTCCCCAATGGCGGCATCCGCAATACCTTCGAGGCCCGCGGCTATTCGGCATGGGACCCGACGAGCCCCGTGTTTATCATCGATGACACATTGTGTATTCCCACCATATTTATTGCCTACACAGGCGAGGCCCTGGACTACAAGGCTCCATTGCTGCGTGCCCTCCATGCTGTGGGCAAGGCAGCCAAGGACGTGTGCCAGTACTTCTACGACGATGTGACGAAGGTTCAGGTGAACCTCGGCTGGGAACAGGAGTACTTCCTTGTGGATGAGGGACTGTACTCAGCACGTCCCGACCTGCTGATGACGGGCCGTACGCTGATGGGTCACGAGAGTGCGAAGAACCAGCAGATGGACGACCACTATTTTGGTACTATCCCCGATCGTGTGCAGGCCTTCATGAAGGACTTGGAGATTCAGGCCTTAGAGCTGGCCATTCCCTGTAAGACGCGCCATAACGAGGTGGCACCCAACCAGTTTGAGTTGGCACCCATCTTCGAGGAGTGCAACCTGGCCGTCGACCACAACATGCTGCTGATGTCGCTGATGAAGAAAGTGGCCCGTAATCACGGCTTCCGTGTGTTGCTGCACGAAAAGCCGTTCAATGGCATCAACGGTTCAGGCAAGCATAATAACTGGTCGTTGAGTGCAGACCGCTCGACCTCCGGTCGCTCGCAAGGCGAGAATGGCGTTTTATTGCATGCCCCTGGCAAGACCCCTGAGGAGAACCTGCGTTTCGTGACCTTTATCGTAGAGACGCTAATGGCCGTCTATCGCCACAACGGCTTGCTGAAGGCTTCGATTATGAGTGCCACCAATGCCCACCGCTTAGGCGGCAACGAGGCACCGCCCGCCATCATCTCCAGCTTCCTCGGCACACAGCTGACCGACCTACTGGACCATATCGAGCAGTCGGACAAGAACGAGCTCTTTACCCTGAAAGGCAAGCAGGGCATGGAGATTGACATTCCTCAGATTCCCGATCTGATCATCGACAATACCGATCGTAACCGCACGTCGCCCTTTGCCTTTACGGGTAACCGTTTCGAGTTCCGTGCCCCTGGCTCCAGCGTCAACTGCGCCTCGGCCATGATTGCCCTGAACGCCGCTATGGCCGAAGCCCTGACCAGCTTCAAGGAGCGTGTGGATGCCAAGATTCAGGCAGGTGAGAACAAGATATCGGCCATCCTTGAGGTGCTGAAAGACGACATCAAGACTTGTAAGCCCATTCGCTTCGATGGCAACGGCTACTCGGATGAGTGGGTCAAGGAGGCCGAGCGTCGTGGGCTGGATGTGGAGAAGTCGTGCCCCGTCATCTTCGAACGCTATCTCGACGAGTCTTCTGTCCAGATGTTTGAATCAACCAAGGTGATGAACCGCAAGGAGCTGGAAGCCCGCAACGAGGTGAAGTGGGAGATGTATGTCAAGACCGTGCAGATTGAGGCCCGCGTCTTAGGCGACCTGTCGATGAACCACATCATTCCCGTTTCGACGCACTATCAGAGCCAGCTCATCAAGAACGTGCAGGGTATGAAGGATGTCTTTCCCGCCGAACGGGCCGAACGCCTTAGTGCCCGCAACATGAAGCTCATCGAGGAGATTGCCGAGCGTACTGAGAAGATTGAGCGACTGGTAGAGGAACTGACCGATGCCCGCCGTGTGGCTAACCGCATCGAGAGCATCCATGAACGTGCCATCCAGTACCATGATACCGTCTGTCCCAAGATGGAGGTCATTCGTCGGGAGATCGACAAGCTGGAGTTGATAGTTGAGGACGGTCTGTGGACACTGCCGAAGTATCGTGAATTGTTATTTATCAGATAGACAGGAAGTTATGAGATACCGACGACTAATTACGTTAGCTGTAGCCGCCCTGTGCGTTGCTCAGAATCTGCAGGCGCAGCACCGGCAGTTGTTTGATGCTGGCTGGCAGTTTACTAAAATCGTAAATGGTAAATCGTTAAATAGTCAATTAGTTGACCTGCCCCACGACTGGGACATCTATGCGGGGCCTAACCCTGAGACAGGAGCGACGGGAACGGGAGGTGGCTGGTATCCAGGTGGCAAGGGCGAATACCGGAAAAAGTTCACCACCCCCAAAGCCGACCTTGTCAAGCTCCACTTCGAGGGCGTCTATCAGAAGGCTGAGGTATTCGTCAACGGGCAGAAGGCTGGGCAGCATGCCTATGGCTATACGCCGTTCACCATCGACGTGACACCTTATTTATATAAGGACAAGCGTTCTGCCTCTGGTCGCTCCAAGGGAGAGAACGAGGTCTTGGTCAAGGTTGACAATAGCGAGCAGCCCAACTGCCGCTGGTATTCCGGCTCTGGCATCTACCGCCACGTATGGCTTGAGACGATGGATGACCTGCACTTTGCCGAGAACGGTGTCCGTATCTGGACGCCCGAGGTGAGCGACAAGCAGGCCCGCGTCGACCTGAATATTTGGGTAGAGAACGAGGCTCAGGAGACACGCCAGATTGACGATGTAGAGGTGACCTTCCAAGGTGGTACCTTCTCTTTTCTGGATGAACGTCCGCAAATGATGTATTCGCCGTCCGTGAGATTCTCAAATAGCGCTGTACGACTTCCCGTAGCCCTCAAGACGGTTGTTGTTGACAGTGAAACGCCAGCGGTGCAGGAACTGAAGAAAATAGAGAACGTTGCGCTAAAACCTGGTCAGGTAGCTACTTACGTGCTCAGCTACACTATCGACCAGCCCCACCTTTGGTCGCCCGATGCCCCCTACCTCTACGAAGCCACCATCCGGCTGAAGTCTGAAGGTCGCGTCATTGGCGAGCAACGGGCGAAGTTCGGCATCCGTTCTTTCTCGTTCACCGCCGGAAAAGGCTTTGTGCTGAATGGTCAGCCATTGCCCATTAATGGTGCTTGCCTGCATCACGACGACGGCGTGTTAGGAGCGATGGCCTTCGATGCTGCTGAAATCCGCAAGGTACGCCAGATGAAGGAGGCCGGTTTCAACCTCATCCGCACCTCGCACAACCCGCCGAGTCGTGCTTTCCTCGATGCCTGTGACTCTATTGGCATGCTGGTTGTTGACGAGGCCTTCGACGGTTGGCGACAGGAAAAGACCAAATACGACTATTCCACACTCATTGACTCATGCTACCGCGAGGACATCCACGCAATGGTAGAGCGCGACATCAACCACCCCAGCATCGTCTGCTGGAGCATTGGCAATGAGGTAATGGAGCGTAAGGACATCCGCGTTGTTACTACTGCCCGCCAGCTGAAGCAGGCCATTAAGGAGATTGACAATACGCGTCCCGTCACCGAGGCCCTCTGCTCGTGGGATAGCGACTGGGAAATCTACGACCCACATGCCGAGGTGCTCGATGTTGTCGGCTACAACTACATGATCCATAAGCACAAGGGTGACCATCAGCGCGACCCCAAACGTGTCATGCTCCAGACGGAGAGCTTTCCACGCGATGCCTTCAAGAACTGGCAGCTGGTACATGACTATCCCTACATCGTTGGTGACATTGTGTGGACAGGTCTCGACTATCTCGGAGAGTCGGGCATTGGCCGCTATTATTATAAAGGTGAACGCCCCGGCGAACACTACGTCGATGGTGGACAGCCCGACTGGCACGGTGCCTACTGCGGTGATGTCGATATCACGGGCTGGCGCAAGCCCATCAGCCACTACCGCGAGATATTGTGGCAAAAATCTTCTTCCTTACTCTATATGGCTGTTCGCGAGCCAAATGGCTATCGTGGCGAGATTCAGGAAACCTCATGGAGCGTTTGGCCCACATGGGAAAGTTGGAGCTGGCCAGGCTGGGAGAGGAAGCCTATTGAGGTAGAGGTTTACACGAAGGCGCCCGAGGTGACGCTATACCTTAACGATAAGATGGTTGACAAGAAAACAGTCAACCAGAGTACAGAGTATAAGGCCGTTTTCACCTTGCCATACGAGCCTGGTACCCTGCGTGCAGAAGTATCTACTCCCTCCAATCAAAGGGAGGGGCAGGCTATTCTCGCAACAGCCGATGAGCCTGCCGCCCTGCGGCTGACTCCCGATCGTCGTATGTTAAGTGCCGATGGACAGGACTTGGCATATATCGTCGTTGAGGTGGTTGACAGCAAGGGCCGTGTCTGTCCTGATGCCGCCATCCCCTGCAACGTCAGCGTGAGTGGTCAGGGCTGTTTGTTGGCAGCTGCCTCAGCCGACCTGAAGGATGTGGAACCCTCTACCTCGTCAAAGGTGACGACGTGGAAGGGGCGTGCCATTATCGTAGTGCGCAGCAGCGGAAAGAAGGGTAGGGCAGAGGTAAGTGTCACCAGCACTCTGCCGAAAGTACGTGAATCATTGAATTTCAGATAAGAATATGGGAAAGAAGGATATCAACGAAATCTTGAAGCGCAATGTCGCCATTCTGGCAGGTCATACTGAGAAAGAAGATAGTATGATGCCTGCTACAGGTGCACCGCTGCCGTCGGTAGAGGAGGTGAAGCGTATCGTGCAGTTGGTGAAGGTCATCATCTTCACCGACTACTTCCATAAGCGTCAGGCCGACGAGCAGATGCGTTCATATATAATAGGTGTCAACATGGAGGAGCTCTATGAACTGCTTCGCCATCAGATAGCCTGCGGCCTACAGTTTTGCACCGAATGTCAGGGTAACGCTGAGGAGAATGCCCAGAATCTGGCTCTGCGTTTCATCGACGAACTGCCAGAGATCAAGCGCCTGCTCTACACCGACGTGGAGGCGATGTTTGACAACGACCCTGCCGCACAGACCTACGGCGAGGTCATCTTCAGCTACCCTGTGCTGAACGCTATGACCCACTACCGCATTGCCCACACCCTGCACAAGATGGAGATTCCCATCCTGCCGCGCATCATCACAGAGCAGGCCCACTCGAAGACAGGTATCGACATCCATCCGGGTGCTACCATCGGCGAGTACTTTGCCATTGACCACGGCACGGGTGTCGTTATCGGCGAGACCTGTATCATCGGCAACCACGTGACGCTCTATCAGGGTGTGACCCTTGGTGCAAAGAGTTTCAAGTACGACGAGAATGGCAACATGCTCAACGTGCCCCGTCACCCAATTATCGAGGATTATGTCACCATCTATTCCAATGCCTCTATCTTAGGGCGCATCACCATTGGTCATCACTCGGTGGTTGGTGGTAACATCTGGGTGGTTAACGATGTGAAGCCTTATTCGCGCATACAGCAGTCGAAAGCGATAGACTTGGCATTCCAGGGAGGACTGGGCATCTAATGGAAACAGAAAAACGTTTTGAAGAATTATGATACAATCAATGACAGGCTACGGCAAAACTGTCGTGGCTTACAAAGACAAGAAGATCAACGTAGAGGTTAAGTCTCTGAACTCCAAGCAGCTGGACCTCCAGACGCGTATCGCACCGCTCTATCGTGAGAAGGAAATGGAAATACGTCAGATGGTGGCTGCTGCCGTTATTCGCGGCAAGGTGGACTTCAGCTTATGGATTGAGAAAGACACCGTGGTGGATGCCACGCCCATCAACGCGGCATTAATAGAAAACTACTACCGCCAGTTGAAGGACATCAGCGATAAGACTGGCATTCCCCTGTCAGACGACCCGATGTACACCTTGCTGCGCATGCCGGATGTACTGACAAAAACCGAACAGGAGGTGCTGAGTGACGAGGAGTGGGCGGTAGTCCGTCAGGCTCTCAATGAGGCTCTTAATGCCCTTGTGGCCTTCCGTACTCAGGAGGGTGCTGCCCTGCAGCAGAAGTTCACAGAGAAGATTGACAACATCCAGCAGTTGTTGGCCGAGATTGAGCCGTACGAGAAAGGACGCGTTGAAAAGATCCGCCAGCGCATCACCGACGGTCTGCAGCAGATTCCTGGTGTGGAGTACGACAAGAACCGCTTGGAGCAAGAGTTGATCTACTATATCGAGAAGTTGGACATCAGCGAGGAAAAGCAGCGTCTGGCCAACCACTTGAAGTATTTCCGCGAGACGATGGCAGAGCCTGCCGGACAGGGCAAGAAGCTGGGCTTCATTGCTCAGGAGATGGGACGCGAAATCAACACCACCGGCTCGAAGTCCAATCAGGCTGAGATGCAGAACATCGTTGTCAAGATGAAGGACGAACTGGAACAGATCAAGGAGCAAGTCCTCAATGCGTTGTAGTTTTAGACTTTATGGCACTTCTTTCTTAATAAAATTATGAAGGGAAAATTAGTAATATTCTCGGCTCCAAGCGGCTCAGGCAAGTCGACCATCGTGAACTGGCTGATGCAAGAGCATCCTGAACTCAAGTTGTATTTTTCTATCTCATGTACTTCACGTACACCGAGAGGAACGGAGCAAAACGGGGTTGAGTACTTCTTCTTGACACCCGAGGAGTTCAAGTCAAAGATTGCCAATGAGGAATTCTTAGAGTATGAGGAAGTCTATCAGGATCGTTTCTATGGTACTCTGAAGGCCCAGGTGGAACGACAGCGTGAGGCTGGGCAGAACGTGGTGTTCGACGTTGACGTGAAAGGTGGCGTGAATATCAAGCGCTATTATGGCGACGAGGCCCTGAGCATCTTTATCCAGCCGCCTTCCGTAGAGGAGCTGCGCCGTCGTCTGACAGGTCGTGGCACAGATACCCCTGAAGCTATTGAGGAACGTTTGGCCAAGGCTGAGTATGAGCTGACTTTTGCTCCGCAGTTCGACCACGTTGTGGTAAATGACGACTTGGAGACTGCCAAGCAGGAGACGCTACAATTGGTGGAGTCTTTTTTAGTATGAGAACAGGCATCTTTGGCGGTTCGTTTAACCCCATCCACAACGGACATATTGCGCTGGCTCGGCAGTTGCGAGAGGTGGCGCAGTTGGACGAAGTGTGGCTGATGGTGTCGCCTCAGAATCCGCTGAAGCAGCAGGAAGGACTGCTGGCCGACGACCTGCGATTGCAGATGGCACAGATGGCATTAAAGGATGACCCGTTCATCAAAGTGAGTGACTACGAGTTCCACTTGCCGCGTCCCTCCTATACTTGGCACACGCTGCAATCCCTTCAAAGAGAATTTCCAGACCGCGAGTTCGTGTTGCTCATTGGTGGCGACAACTGGGAGCGCTTCCCTTTCTGGTATCGTGCCGACGACATAGTGAGTAACTACCGGCTTGTCGTCTATCCCCGCCGTGGCAGCGACATCGACATTGCTGCACTGCCCCCCACCGTTACCGTCGTCGAAGCCGAGCTGCTCGATATCTCCAGTACCGACATCCGCCGTCGCGTTCATCGTGGACTGCCGATTACAGGACTCGTTCCCGACAGTATTGTCGATGCCGTCACCTATTATTATAGAAATACAAATAACGAAAACTAACCACAATGAACATACAAGAAATACTCAATCACAACGATCGTTTTGCCAGGAATACTGGATGCCAGATTACCGAGGTCGACGCGGAGCATGCCGTAGCTGAGATGACGGTGACCTCCGACCACCTGAATGGTGGAAACGTCTGTCAGGGAGGTGCCCTGTTTACGTTGGCCGACCTTGCCATAGCCGCCTTGATGAACTTTCAGGGGCAGCTCACCTTCGGCATCAGCAATAGTATCATGTATGTATCGAGTGCCCATGAAGGTGATGTGCTTCGGGCTGAGGCTGTCAGCATATCGGCCCATCCTAAGATTCCTTCCGTTGAGGTACGCGTCACCAATCAGGATGGACGGCTTATCTGCCACGTTACGGGAATGGGTTATCGCAAGAATCTTTCTCTCTAAATCAGTCGGATAGTTATGGAAGGATATGTTCAGAATCTTTCAGATGGACGTTTGAAACGTTATGTCCAGTTCCTGGAGATCAGCAACGACCCGGAGCTGATGGAACAGTATCGTAAATGGCATTCAGAGGAGCACCATTGGAAAGAAATACGCGACGGCATCAGGCAGGTAGGTATTCTGGAGATGGAGATTTACATGTTGGGCAACAAACTGGTGATGATTGTCGACACGCCTGCTGACTTCCAATGGGAGGAAGCCATGAACCGTTTGGCAACTTTGCCAAGACAGGCCGAGTGGGAAGCTTTTGTGTCGAAGTTTCAGGGCTGTGCGGCCGATGCCCGTAGCGATGAGAAGTGGCAACCCATGGAACGCATGTTCAGGCTCTATTAACTGTCGCCCTGTTTCTCAAGACAGAGTGGAAACAATCTTTCGAATTCCTGACGGAGTAGGGTAGGTTGTGAAATGATTGTTCGCAACTCATTCAGTCGCCGTTCGTTAGGCGAGCCAGGAATCCAGAGACGAATATAACCCTCCGACGAATATTTATGGTTCATGTGTTCACGGAACCGCTGCCATTGCTGTTCGTAGTCCAGTTCAGGGTAATTGGCCAATCCGAACTCTATGGTGCGGCGGAAGATGACTTCTGGCACAATGTCACGGTCGGCTTCAGCAATGATTTTTCCATAGAGCGATCGTGGCGCATGGCTTGCCGAAGCACGATGATCCTCTACGGCTTCACGCATAATCTTAATCTGCTGGGGTGAGAACCACCGCTTTAGCCTGGCGTCGGCAGCTAATATCTTGCCGCTGGTCAGGTGATGGATGGCTCGGGGTCCCGACATGCCGAGGTCGTGATAGGCGGCAATCACATAGACCATGTTGATGTCGGCCCCCGTTGTCCGTACTAACTCCATAGCATTACGGATGACGCGCGTGACATGCTCTAAGTTGTGGGCACGGTCGAACTGTGCATATTGAGGGAGAATGCTGGTCTCAACGTATTCCATCAGGTCGAGGTTCGGATTAGTAGTCATCATAAACAAAAAAAGTGCAAATATTTTTGCAAATGTACGAATTTCTATTTACTTTTGCAAGAAAATTGGAAGAAAAATGAGTGAGACCACGATTATTAAGACTGATAGCCCCCGTGCTTGGCTGTTGGCAGCCCGTCCCAAAACGCTGACAGGTGCCGCCGTGCCGGTGATGATAGGTGTGGCACTGGCCTATGTCGATGCCCAGATGTATGAGGTAGAGGCGTTTAGCTGGGTGGCAGCAGTACTCTGTTTCCTGTTTGCCTTCGTCATGCAGGTTGATGCCAACTTCATCAACGACTTCTTTGACTTTGCCAATGGTGCCGATGATGCCGAGACGCGATTAGGACCTCGCAGAGCCTGTACACAGGGGTGGGTCAAGCTCGACTCCATGAAGAAAGCTATCGCCCTGACCACCTGCCTGGCCTGCCTCGTGGGCTTGCCTTTAGTCTATTATGGGGGACTCGAGATGTTGCTGATAGGAGTCGTTTGCGTCGTTTTCTGCTTCCTCTATACCACCCACCTTTCCTACTTGGGACTGGGTGACGTGCTGGTGTTGGTGTTTTTCGGCATTGTCCCCGTCTGTATTACCTATTACGTTCAGTTGCATACCTGTACATGGCAAGTGTTCCTCGCATCGATAGCCTGTGGATTGGTCATCGACGGACTGTTGTTAGTCAACAATTTCCGCGACCGTGACAATGATCGTGCCGTAGGTAAGATGACATTGGTGGTGAAAATCGGCGAGAAAGCCAGTCTCATGCTTTATCTTGGCGTTGGTGTCGTAGCCTGCCTCATAGGGCTGGTCTTCTGGCTCAACGGTCATGTGCTGGCGTTCCTCCTGCCGCTGTTCTACCTGATACTTCATGTTTTCACCTATTTGAAAATCAAACGAATCTATCAGGGCAAGGCCCTCAACCACTGCTTAGGTGAAACGGCACGCAACATCTTTGTCTATGGTCTTACGGTAGCTGCAGGCCTCCTTTTGAGTTAATCCCTGCACTTACTTTTTTTCCTCACAAGAAGTCATTCTGACCTTCTGAGAAAAACATTATACCAAGATTTTTTCATTTAAGGGTGTCAGGGTGACAGAATGCCGATGTACAGGGCGTTTGCACCCTTTTTTGAGGGTGTCAAGGGTGACAGGAGGGTGACAGGAGTGTGCGCGCACAATCAGAAAATGGCAGTAAGATACCAGTTTGCGCCCCCTCCCCTGTATGGTTTGTTATGTTTAAGCCGTTCAAACTCTTCTTGTATTATCCGTTTTGAGGATGCTTGAAGGCAGGAAACGGCTAAATTCTCGAGAGAATCCAACGGTTTACTCCGACCAAAGCATTGTTTTGCCCGGCATTTAGTGCCAAATTCTCTCGAGAATTTGGATCCAGTTAGCGCGTTCTTCCACAGAAACTACGGTTTGCAATCTGAATTTGGGCAGGGCAAACTGATGTAATATTGCCCTTTTTCTGGCTGTGTGCGCACACTCCTGTCACCCTCCTGTCACCCTTGTCACCCTCAAAAAAGGGTGCAGATGCCCTGTACATCGGCATTCTGTCACCCTGACACCCTATTTTCGAAAAAATCCTATATGAATGAAATGAAAGGGTGCCAAACCGCCGAAGTTAATACCGCCAGAAATCTACTGAACAATATCGAGTTGTAAAATTTCATTAAATAGACACCAAGAATTGTTGATTCTTTGCCTTTTTTATTTAACTTTGCACAGCCATATTGGTATTAGATTGAACAATGCATAGACGAATAAGGAACAATAATTATACAAACAGGCTGATTCAGCTATTTATTATCGCTGGGGACTTTCTAGTGCTGTGCGTACTGCTCTACTTCGTGGTAGGCACCATTCCCGAATCGGTACGCTGGGACGAAGAAAAAGGACGGACATTCTGGATGGTATGCATCGTTGCCTTCATTGTTGCTGAGTATTTCTTCCCCTCTATCATTTATAGGCGTGTGGTGGGTGCCAACGACATACTGCGTCGCAGCACGATGCTTGTAATGACATATACTTTGCTGTCATATCTGCTGCTGCGTGCCATTCGCTTCTTGTCTCGATTGGGCTGGCAACTGTTTGCAATGGGTTTTGTTATGCTTGTCACCATCATTCTGTTGCGCTTTATAGAGCGATGGTTGGTGAAGAAACTCAGGCAGTCGGGCTATAACACACGCTACGTAACGCTTGTCGGGACAGACAAAGAACTGCTGCATTTATACAAGAAACTCATTAGTAATCCTACATTTGGTTATAGAGTTCGTGGCATCTACGGTGAAATTGAGGGGCTGAGCCATGACGGTAGCGTCATGGATTTTGAAACACAGCTTACCCGACCGGACGACCTGAAATTGGGCGACGAAGTTTACCTGTGTGTACCTCGTAATGAGCGTAAGCTAATTGAACAGACTGCTCGTCTGTGCGACAAGCGCATGGCCAAGTTCTATTATATGCCTACTGCAGAAGAAAAACTGAACCTGCAGCCAATCCTCATCGATGACATCGGAATCATGACCACATACACCAGTCCGCTGGAAGAACCGTTGAACAGGTTGCTTAAACGATTATCAGATATCGTTTTATCTATCATGTGCCTGATACCCACAGCATTGCTGCTGCCGTTCATCGTGTTGGCGATAAAACGACAAAGTCCGGGACCGGTGTTTTTCCGCCAGTTGCGTACAGGGATTGACGGCCATGATTTCTATTGCTATAAGTTCCGCTCCATGCATGTAAATAGCGATGCCGACCGTCTGCAAGCTACTAAGGACGATCCACGCAAGTTCCCCTTTGGTGATTTTATGCGCAAGACCAACATCGACGAACTGCCACAGTTCTGGAATGTCCTTGTAGGCAACATGAGCATCGTGGGACCACGGCCTCACATGTTGGCTCATACCGAGCAGTATGAGAAACTGATAGACAGGTACATGGTGCGTCACTTTGTCAAGCCAGGCATCACCGGCTGGGCCCAGGTGACGGGCTTCCGAGGTGAGACCCGTGAACTTTGGCAGATGGAAGGACGTGTGGAGCGTGACATCTGGTATATCCAACATTGGAGTTCATGGCTTGACATCCGAATTATCTGGATGACCATCAAGGCCGTCTTCCAAAGAGACGCCAATGCCTATTAGGGCTATCACATTTTTTTAGGGGAAAATGCCCAATAATTGCTAAAAATTGCTTACCTTTGCAGTCGCATTCTCGGATGACACCCATTCCGGGACTATTGAGTATATTCATCACAGTCCAATTCTGCGATGCTCACATTGTCTAATGTGAAAACTCGTCGAGGCGAGTCATTACCTCCATGCACCAGGTTTGCCCCTGATGCCTTCCCCGAAGCCAAAAGCTCAAAAACAGGGGTGTCGGTGAGGTATGCAGAGTCGCCAGATAAGAAATGGTACGTGTTCCGGGCTTCTTACGGGCGTGAAAACCTGGCCTCCGACTATCTCGTCGACGACGGCACCTATACCTACATTGCCAAGAAATACGTAGAAAAGTATGTCAAAGGGAAAAGGAAACGCTACCTGCAAAATCTGATTTCCAATCTCATCTTTGCCTATACCACTGCAGAGAAGGCCTACGCATACGTCCAGCAGACACCAGAACTATCCTGGCTAAGCTTCTATTACAACCATTTTGAGATAGACTACCACCAGAAGAATCCCCCGCTGACCGTTTCCTGTGATGAGATGCGACAGTTTATCCTTGCCACGTGCACCAGGAACAAGCACCTGCTGTATGTCGACCCGTCACAATGCCATTTCAAAAGTGGTGATACAGTCCGTGTCATCGATGGCCCGTTCTTAGGTGTCGAAGGCCGTGTCGCCCGAGTCTCTGGCCAGCAGCGAGTCGTCATCTCCCTGTCCGGCATCGGCCTTATATCCACCGCCTACATTCCCACCGCCTTCATCCAGAAGATAGATAAAGAGTAAATAAAGTACTTGGAGATATCTATTATGCGATTTGCATAATTTAATTTGCATAATTGAGATGATTGTTGTATCTTTGCACCTGATTAAAAGAAGAAATAGATGGCTGATATACTTAAAAACCCATTTGTCATCATAGGTGACATTCCTGAGCCCTACTTCTGCGACAGAGAAGCTGAGACTCAGAAAATCATCCGTACTGTCACGAATGAGGGCAATATTGTTCTTATGTCACCGCGACGCATGGGAAAATCTCGACTGGTGAAGCACGTCTTCAAACAGCCAGAGGTATCAGAGCATTACCTGACTTTTTATATAGACCTGCTTCACACCAGCAGTATCCGTGAATTCGCATATACTTTCGGAAAGACTGTATTCGAGCAGTTAAAGTCTAAGAATGAAAAAAGGCTGCAATCACTCGTTCTTGCATTAAAATCAATTGCCGGCACGTTTGGTTTTGACCCAACAACCGGTTTGCCGACCTATACATTGGAAATGGGCAGAATACAATCCCCAGAATACACCATACAGGAGGTTATGGGATGGCTGGAGGAAAGTGAGACACCCTGTATCGTATGTTTTGATGAATTCCAACGTATCAACAAATACCCCGACAACAAGCAAGGGCAGGTTGAAGCCATGCTAAGGGGAATCATCCAGCATCTGCGTAATGTCAACTTCATCTTTGCAGGCAGCGAGCAGCATCTGCTCTCAGAAATGTTCTTCTCTTCTGCAAAACCCTTTTACAACAGCGCAGACCAGTTGAATCTGAATCCACTGAAGATAGACATCTATTCTGACTTTGTCAAGCTTTGGATGGAACGATACGAGAAAACTATTGACATTGATGCGTTCAGATTCTACTATGAGAAATTCGAGGGTACTACGTATTACCTCCAGAAAATGATGCACGAAGCATTTATCGACTGCGATGCAGGAACCGTATGTGACAAGACGCTTTTAGACAAGACGTACGCCAACATGCTGGAAGAGGCTCGTGAAAACACCTCCAAATTGTTAGGTACACTGACTGAGCATCAGAAGAATGCTCTATACGCCATTGCCAGAGAAGGGAAAGCCGAGCGGGTATTAAGCGCAGCCTTCATTAAGAGACATGCACTGGTATCAACCAGTTCCATGCAATCCGCCATCAAGAAACTTATAGAGATGGAACTCATATCTACGCATAATAGCACTTACAGCGTATCAGACATTATGATGCGTTTGTACATTACTGAGGGTATGGACTAACTATGCAGCACGAGTGTCAGATAGAGAGATACGAAAATGAATAAAAGATGAACAAGATACAACGTCAAAAGGCTTGGGAATGTGGTTTGCCTGCCTATTTGCAGCACGATTTGGATGCGTATAAAGAAGGACTCCGTTCAGGTAGCACGTTGATTGACTGCCTATGGTGCGAGTTGTATGGTAGCATTAATGGTGCAGAAATCGACGACCAGGCCATCACCCATGAGCATGCAGAATATCTGCGTGACAAATACCTCAGACAAATAGACGTATGACAGCAATTGATTTTACCTCATGCCCTCGCATCCCTGTCAGGGCCTACAATGGGGCTAACGGCAAGAAGGTGGCTGTTCTGTTTCAGGGCGAACCATGGATTCTCAAGTTCCCACCCAATGTCACGTCACGCCCCAATGAGCAATCCTATTCCAACAGTTGCTTCTCCGAGCATTTCGGAAGTAGCATATACCGGTTGTTGGGAATTCCTTGCCAAGAGACAATCTTGGGTACATTCGTCAATGGCAAGAACAAAATTGTTTGTGCCTGCAAGGATTTTACACGTCCTGGCGTTCGGCTCTATGACTTCTGTTCCATCAAGAATACGGTCATTGACAGCGAGACAGGCGGTACAGGTACCGAACTCTCAGATATTCTTGAAACCATTGAACGCCAGGCTTTTGTAGATCCTATAATTGTTTCTGAACGTTTCTGGCAGATGTTCGTGGTTGACGCTCTTCTTGGCAATTTCGATCGACATAATGGCAACTGGGGATTCCTTGTAGAAGAGGATACACAGAGCTCATCGCTTGCGCCAGTCTTCGATAATGGCAGCTGTCTGCTGCCGCAGGCTGATGACAGCATCATGCAGAGATGCCTTGAAAATGAAGACGAAATGAATGCCCGTATCTATACTTTCCCTACTTCTATGATTAAGCAGGCTGGCAAGAAAATTAACTATTTCGACTTCCTGCATGCACTTGATATGCCGCAAGGCCTTCGTATGGCTTTAGATCAGCTTTTTCCACGTATTCAGGCACTTGACTTTACTGCCTTGGTGGACTCCACGCCTTACCTCACACCCCTGCAACGGCAGTTCTATATAGAATATCTCACACGTCGATGCCAGATCATGTTTCATTAACGTTTGACAAGGAACACAAGCACCACGAGTGCCAGATAGAGCGGTGGAGAAAGGAATGAAGATGACAGGAACCTGTCCCTGTGGCACTTGATTAAACACTACGAATAACAATAAATACATCAACACATTATGGGCATATACATTAACAAAGGCGACGAAGGGTTTCAGTCAGCCCGCAACAGCGAATATGTTGACAAGTCGGGGCTGATAGCAGTCGTTAATAAAACGCTGAACACCGAGCAGCGTTTTAGTTGTGTGACCCGTAGCCGACGTTTCGGTAAGACGATGGCAGCCAAGATGTTGCAGGCTTACTATGACCGCTCGTGTGACTCCCGTGAGTTGTTTGCCGATTTAGAGATTACAGGTCATCCCTCCTTTGAGAAGCATCTGAACAAATATCCGGTTATTTCCATTGATGTAGGGTTCTTTGTGAGCATCCATAAGAATGCCACTGTCATCAGCCAAATGGACTCAGAGGTAAGGAAAGAGGTGAGTCAGGCTTATCCTAATATACCGTTAGAGGACGATGATAATCTTATGGCCTACCTTATTCGTGTCAGTCTGAAGACGGGCGACAGATTTATCTTCATCATCGATGAATGGGACTCTATTCTCCGGGAGTGCGGACAGATGGCGTATGACGAGCTGCGCACGGTAGCCGACGTGTATGTTGATTGGCTTCGCCACCTGTTTAAGGGCGAGCCGGCGACACAGGTTTTTGCAGGCGTTTATATGACTGGTATCCTGCCTATTAAGAAATATAATACACAGTCAGCACTCAATAACTTTATCGAGCATACAATGATTGAGCCAAGGAGAATGGCTCGCTACTTTGGTTTTACACTTGAAGAGGTTAAAACGCTTGCCTCTAAACACGATATGGACTATGCCGAATTGGAGAAATGGTATGACGGTTACCAGATTGGTGACGAGGACTCTATTTTTAATCCAAATAGCGTGATGCAGGCAGTGGATATTGGCCGTTGTCGCAGTTTCTGGGCATCGACTGGTTCATTCGATGCCGTTACTCCCTATATAGCTATGAATTTCGATGGATTGAAAGATGACATCATCTTCATGCTTGGCGGTGGACGAGTAAGTGTAGACCCGACAGGATTCCAAAACGACATATCTGTTATACACAGTAAGGATGATGTACTCACGCTTCTCATCCACTTAGGATATCTCTCATTCGATTGGCGAGAAGAAGAATGTTATATTCCCAATCTGGAAGTGGCGAAAGAGATGGAAAATGCAGTGAAAGCCAACAAATGGGAGATCGTGGTCACAGCAATCACTAAGTCAAAAGGTCTACTTGAAGCCACGCTTCGTGGCAACAGCGACTACGTAGCCAATGCTCTTCGGTCTATTCATAGCGAGGAGACCAGCATTCTTTCCTATAATGATGAGAACTCGCTGGCCTGCGTCATTAGCCTGGCTTATTACTATGCCCGCAATGACTATCATATTCACCGCGAGTACCCGACAGGCGAGGGCTATGCTGACCTTGTATTGATACCTAGAAAAAACGTCACGACGCCTGCTCTCGTCATAGAGTTAAAATACGATAAGGACACCCAGGCCGCCATTAGTCAGATAAAGAAGCGCAACTACCCACAGCAGATAGCAGAATACACAGGTGACATCTTGCTGGTAGGCATCAATTACGACAAAAATACCAAACACCACGAGTGTCAGATAGAGCGGTGGAGAAAGGAATGAAGATGACAGGGTCCTGTCCCTGTGGCACTTATCAAGGGCATCAAGATACCCCGATGGCGGCAACGCCATCGAGATGGCGGAACGTCTGCCCACCCTGCGCTACATTGGTTGGGACTTTGTGTTCGACAAAGACAAGGAGTGGATTGTAATGGAGGGCAACGAGAACGCAGAAATACTCTCCCAGTTTGTCTATCACAGAGGAGAGCGCGAGGAGTTTGAACAGTTCATCGGCTACAAGCCCGACAAAAAATATTGGTGGCAAAGGAAATACCCTTCAAGATTTGATAATATCAAGTAATGGTTGTCAAGAATTTGAGAATTGAAGAATAGTATAAATCATTAAAAATAATAGTTTTCATAAAATGAAAGAACCTATTGAAATGCGTAATCTCTACGAACATGAGACTGACGCTTACAATCTGGAAGGCTTCAAGCCACAGATTGTTGATGCCGAGTATCTGAAACAACTTGGCGTTACCATCGAACCTTCTGACGAAACCCTGCAAGGCCTTATCAGAGGCTCCAAACTTTTTATGAAACGCTTGGAGGAACATACCGTTATCCCCAAGTCGGTGCTTTACTTGGAGGACTGCGACCCCGAAACGGTGGAGACAGAAATCCACAACTACACGGGCCGTTGTCCGACGCTGACTTTCGAGGTGAACCCCATCAAGGGCTGTCATGTGGGATGCCAGTACTGTCTGGTGACCGACGGTGTTCACGAGCAGAAGTTGGTGGCCTACGAAAACTACCACCTCTATGTGCGCAAGCTCTTGGAGGAGATGAATGGAGCCTGTAGCGAACAGCCTAATGCCGTGACGCCAGAAGACATCAAAGAGCGCAGCCGTCTGCTGCAGGAACTGGCAAAAGCCATTGTTGAGACACCTGAGAAGAAGAAGGACATAGAGCGGCAGATTGTGAAGCTGAGCCGAGGCAAGAACTGGAACCACTACTACTACTTCACGCCCAAGACCGAGGCCCTGCAAGAGCCGACGCTTTACACCGGCATCGCCCACCGCATCCTGTGTGAGTTCATTGCCCACTTCAAAAAGTACCCCAACAGTAACGCTCGTCTCTTCATCGCATCGAAGGCCGGAACCAAGCACCTGCTGGTGGAGAACGAGGGCGAGACCATCCTCGACCTCTTCGAGCAGCTGAAGGACAAGATGCAGTTCAATACCTCGGTGAGCATTATGCCCAAACCCTTCCGTGACCTGCTGGAGCCTTACGCCGCTCCCATAGAAGAGCGTCTGGCCGCCGTGAAGATGTGTCAGGAGCGCGGTATCCAGGCGAATTCGGCTTTGGTACAGCCCATCTTCGTGCCCTACCTCACCAACGAGCACATCAAAGAGTTCTTCGACATGCTCCACGATGCCGGCATCGTCAATTACAAACCTGAGTTCCTCACGGCCTGCATGGAGAACCTGGCACAGTTGGGCCAGTGGCTCGGCCATTTCGACAAAAATATGGAGCGCGACCTCTACATGGACTATATCAGTCCGAAGAATGCCGACCACCGCAAGCAGCGCGGACGCACTGCCCCCAATCGTGCGCTCTCGATAGAGAACATCCAGCGCCTGATGAAATATACCGAGACCATCGGCATGTCCACCAGCATCTGCTTCTGGGTGCGCAACCAACTGAAGGTGCCCACCAGCATCATCCCCATCATCAACCGTAATGGCTTCCAGTGCTTGGGCTACCAGTCAAAACTGTTTAAAGGAGAATGGCCCCAAGACGTTTGCGCCCAGGTGTTTGCTGGCAAGTTAGATTACTACCATCACTGGTTTCATGACCGCCCGATGCTGATTACACCGGCGCGGCGTGACGAGTTGCGGCGTATGCAAGCTCTGCTCTACAAGTGCATTGTCTATATGGCAGAGCATTACCGCGAGTGGGTGCCCCGCTATATGCCCTTGGATGATAAGGTGATGCAGATTTTGGATTACCAGAGCCGCTATCCCTTCCGGGCAGGAGCTTACCGTCCCGACTATCTCATCAGTAATGACGGCCAGCTATTGTTGGTCGAAATCTCCTGCCGTTTCTTCGGTCACGGCATTTGGGCCAACTATCCTGCTGAGGTCAAGGCACAGCAGTTCATGGCAGCGCATCCCGGAGCATCTTGGGAGAACTGTTACGATGAGTTACTGAGTTATATGCGCGACATTGTTCCCGCAGGCACTCCCTTATATGTGCTGAAGAGTAGTGACCGGGGTAGCGAGAGTACCTTCTACACGAAGTTCTATGAGTACTACGGTCATGAGGTGACCGTCTATGAGGCTGCCGAAGTGGAAGCGAACACCGGTAAGTGGAGTCATGATGCGGTGGTGTTCAGCGCCCTTAATCAGGAAGACTTGCTCTCCTTCAGGATGGATACGCTGCAGGCTATGGCAGATGCACGGATGTTCAATGATTTCCGTACCATCTTCCTGGCTCATGACAAGCGCTTCCTGCATCTTATCTTTGTTGATGAATTCACCAGTCAGTGTCTTACAGAGGAGGAAACTGTATTCCTGCGTCAGCACACCATACCTACCTATCTTCCACCGACGGAAGCCGGTACGTACTCAGAATATTGGGAGGATGAAGCCATACGACCTTGGCAAGAGCGTAGGTCTGTACGCCGGTGTGATGACAGATGAGGAAACGTGGAAGAAAAACCTCATAGAAAGCGAGAAGGGTGGATTCATTTTGCAGCCCTTCATCAGGCAACGCACTTACCCATGCGAATGGGAGGGCATGCATTATGATGATTATGTGTGTGGCTTGATGCTATGCATGGACGACCGCTATTTCGACAGCGGTGTGTTCCGCACCAGCAGTGCCCCTGTGACTAATAAAGTGGATGACCGCAAAATGTTTGTCATCCACAGTGATGATGAAAATCTGAAAGAAAACTGTTATGTATTATGATTGAAGGAAAACGTCATATAGCTATTTGGCAGCCGTACTTCTTCCCTTATATCGGCTATTGGCAGATTATTCATGCCGTCGATTTG